>JBDTPH010000114.1:0-7492 GCA_039932795.1 Chloroflexota bacterium | reverse complement strand
TTATCTGGGTTACTTGCGGGAATACTTCAAATGCAAAGATGAAAGAGATTCTTGCGACAAGTTTACAAAAAGCGATTGAACTTCTTGCGAAGGGGGAGATTCTAGTAGAAATCACTGGGTAACTCAGCAACAAAGAAAAGTTTGCCCCCTGTGCTTCGCTTCGGGGACGCTGCGCGGCGGGCGTAGTGGCGACCGTAGGCGACCGAAGGCGACCGAAGGGAGTGTCGAGTCCCTCCCACTCGCTTCGCTCGGGGACTTCGTGCGCGGGAGGATGAGGGAGAGCGAGAGGCAGGTTGAGAATCTTTTCGAGTCACTGCTTACACAATCTTTTGGAGAATAATCGTGCCAAGAAAACCGACGATCCCTCTTGAAATCCATGCCGAAGTGCAAAAACTGGTGGACGAATTCAATCAGGAGCATTTCAAACAATCCAACCCAATCATGCGGGCGTTGTTTGGAAAGACGCGTAAACCTGGTTATGCAGCGCGCTTCAAAGGCGGCTACCTGTATTTGGATCGTTTTGATGGAGTCTACACATCGCCGATTTGCCGTCTATCATGGAACGGCAAAATGGATAATTGGGGTTTTGCCATTTACAAGTTTTCCGTTGGTCGTTACGATCCTGAAGAATGGTTTTTCCCTGGCGCGGCATTGGCGGATGGCACTGTCACTGGAGCGATGAAAGCGGGAATGAAAGCCTATGCGAGGTGAGATTGAGCAAGCAGCGTTTACCCCCTGCGCTCCGCTTCGGGGACGCTGCGCGGCCGGCGTGGTGGCGCGGGTCGAGATGACCCCCCATCCCGTCCTTCCCCCTAAATGGGGAAGGGGAACTGAGAGTTTGAATGAAACGAGAGAGAATTAACCCTGATTATGAAAGCTGGACAAGACACCTCCGCCTGTGGGGAGGCAGGAGGGGGTATCTTTTGCCGTCCGTGCTGGATCGGGCGTTTAAGGGTGAATTGTGATGACGAAGGTACAGACCCTAAAGGGCTCCTTTGCTATCGGTCGCCATGTCAGGCGGGGTGGTTTTGCCTGTCGGGACGAAGGTCAGCGGGGAAAAGCTTTTTAGAGATATTTTGTAGTACCATTTGTGTAATTCATTTATCGGCGCAGTTGGCAACCTTATCAACGAGGAGAATCATCCATGGAAGTCACAATCCAGAAATTCCCGCATTTTGAACTGCTTTCGATTATAGGCCGTGCGGATAGCGCTGAAGCTCCACGGCTTGAACAGGCGCTTAGAGCTGTCATCGGCCGCGGAATGTATAAACTGGTGATCGACATGAGCCAGCTGGAGTATATGTCCAGTGCAGGGTTGCGTGCCCTGGCGGAAGCGCAACGGCAGGTCATGCATCACAACCGCGGCGAAATGGTGCTGACGCAGGTGCCCGACAATGTCCGTGAAGCGCTGGCACTTGTGGGATTTACTGAACATTTCAAGATCATCGATCCTGCGGCGTCGGCGCTGGCGTATATGGAGAAATTGCCGGGCAGCTCTTCGAGGCGCGACGCCTAATCTCAGCTACTGCTGCGCTGCGAAGGAGTACCCTGGCATGCTGAAAAGAATACATACGATACACGGTCCCATCGAGATCGGCTCGCTGGGGCTGATCCTTCCGCACGAGCATCTTTTTACCGACCTGCGAGGACCTGGGGTCGCTGGTTATGCCCGGGCGGAACCTGCCGAGGTGGTACGGGTGGTGGAGCCTTTTCTGGCGGAAGCATCTGCTGCGGGTGTCACCGCCCTGGTGGAGTGTTCGACCGTGGGCGTGGGACGGAACCTCGAGGTATTGCAGAGCCTGGCAGACGCCACATCCATTCACATTATTGCGCCGAGCGGGGTCTATCGGGACGCCTACATTCCAGACTCCCTGCGGGAGGTCAGCGAGCAGCACCTGGCTGAGCTCTGGACGACAGAACTGACCCAGGGCATCGAAGGGACTTCCATGCGGGCAGGTTTTATCAAGCTGGCGATGAGCGATGATGGACCCACAGCCCTCGAGATCCGAAACCTCAAAGCCGCGGTCAGGGCAAGTGCAAACACAGGCGCAGTCATCGCCAGCCATACGATCGGCGGAAACGCTGCCAAAAGGGAAATGGATGTTTTGGAGGAAGCAGGTCTCGACCTGCGCCGCTTTATCTGGATGCACGCTCAGACGGAACCAGACATTTCGAAGCTGGAGGAAGCCGCACGCCGCGGCGCATACGTGGAGCTTGACTCGGTCGGAGCGCCGTACCAGTCACAGGCGGAACTGCTCAAGACTGCCACCGCGCTCATCGAGGCCGGTTTCGCAGATCAGCTCCTGTTCTCACACGATGCAGGCTGGTTCGATCCCGCCCATCCGAATGGGATACCGGAGCAGGGTTTTCGAGGCTACACGGCCCTGACAGGGGATTTCATCCCGGGATTATTGAGGCGGGGGATCAGTGAAGAACTGGTACGGCTCATCACAGTCAATAACCCGGCCAACGCCTTCGCCTTCTAAAGGCGTGAGGGAATCATGGCAACCGAACGGGTGTTTCAGAGAGAGCCTTGGTTGTTACTGCCTTATGGTATGGACATATTCTGTATGAAAGCAATTGGCAATCTCTGTGGGATACCGTCTGGAATAGGGCTGAAACCTGACAGGTATTCAAAGATCGAAATGAGATGAACAAATGGTATTCAAAAGAGCTCGGCGATGGCATGCTGGCCGCCATGCCTTCCGAGGAGATCAGAGATGCGTTCCTGCGCTCCTTTCATGCTGCTGGAGAGCCGCCCGCCATGGCTGTTTTTACACGACTGGAATCGGAAGGCCGGCTGCATTGTGAAGTGGTCGCCTATTTCTCGCCTGCGGCCCAGGATGTGGCGCAGGCATTTGATGGAGAACCGTGCGAAAGACCTGCACGGACGGGGTTGGGTCTGCTGGCAGGCGACGAAGGAGCCTGGTCCGTGCTCTTCCCTGAAAATGATCTGTAGCGTGTGCAAAGGAGTTTATGCAGTCATGGAGTCAGTGATGTTCACGAAAAAGCTCAGGGGCGCGATTCAACTGGTTCGCCCCGAACTTCCGTTTGCGGCGGGGGTCTGCGTTGTGCTAGGGGAAATTGTCGCGCTAGGGAGTTTCCCGGCTCTGCGGGAAATCATTCTGGGGTTTCTATGCGGCTTTTTCATATCGGGGTCTGCGATCATTCTGAACGATTATTTCGACCTGGAAGTGGACAGGGTCAACACACCGAACCGTCCCCTGCCCTCAGGCATCATTTCGCCATCCGAGGCGATCCTCCTCACGGTGATCACAACCGTGCTGGGTCTGGCGGCAGCTTTCATGATGGGCATCCCTGCCTTTGGCTTGTGTGTTGTTTTCTGGCTGATAGGCTTCCTGTACAACTGGAAGTTCAAGGAGGCGGGGCTGCCTGGAAATTTGATGGTGAGCTCCTCGGTGGCGATCACGTTCATCCTTGGCGGAATGGCAGTCGGGCAGCCATGGAATCAAGTCGTCTGGTGTTTTGCGCTGATGGCTTTCTTTATTGACCTGGGCGAGGAGATCGCAGGGGATGCCATGGACATTGAGGGAGATAAAAAGCGCGCCTCCAGATCCATTGCCATTATGAGGGGCAGGAACTTTGCGCTGGGCGTTTCAGGTTCGCTTTTCGGCCTGGTGGTATTGATCAGTTTTGTCCCCGTCCTGCTTGGGTGGCTGGGCACAAGTTATCTGCTGATGATCTCGCTTACCGATCTATTGATCATCGTGTTCACGATTCGGCTCCTGCGAAGTAAAACGCCTGAAGAAGGCAGACGGGCGATGCGAGGCATCTACCTGGGCGCGCTGTTTGGGCTGTCCGCGTTTATTATTGGGAATGTTTTTCAGTGAATTCCCTTAATTACAAAATCGAACTCGACGGCAGTCAGCACTTGGAACAGAGAGAATATGATCAAGAAAGGACGATGTATTTGGAATCAATTGGGTATAAAGTCACCCGATTTTGGAATAATGATGTGATGGATGAAATTGATGGCGTTATACTCGCTTTTACTCACGCGATTGAGAAACTTTCATTTGGCGACTTGTGATGTACCGTACTCTTTTTTCGGTCGTTATCACAATTTACAACATCCATACAGGGAAATTAGAATGTTCCTCCTATCCATTGACAAAGAGATCACCGTACGGACTTTTCATCCCGATGATGCCGAGGAGTTGTTCAATCTTCTGGAGCGGAACCGCTCGCGGCTTCGTCCGTGGATCCATCCGACCGCGCTGCCTGAGACGCCCCGGGCCACCCGCAAATTTACGATCGAGTGTTACTTCGGTTCCCTGGATCCAATGGTTGCAATCGACACTCCGTATATCGATGAAGTGGGATCGTATTTCCCACCTTTTAACCCAGCCATGGAAATGGGGATATGGGTCAATGGCAGCCTGGCGGGTGAAGTGGCTTTATCATGGCTGAATGACAGCCCTGCCGTTGCTGAATTTGGTTACTGGCTCGCCGAGGACTTTGAGCGAAAGGGCATCATCACGCGTTGTGTCCGCGCCCTAATGGATCATACAATCGACCATATGGACATCGAACAATTTCTGATCGGGAGTGCGCTGAACAACCAGCGCAGTCGCGCCGTTCCGGAGCGTTTGGGATATCGCCTGCACGCGACTGTACCGAATGGGGAAGTCGTCGGTGAATTTATTTATGACCGCGTTGTGTACGGGATCCGGTCCACTGCATGGCGTCAGCAGAATAAGGCAGATGTTCACAATGAGTAGAGTGTGTATGCAAATTATCCTTATGCCTCTCTCTCACGAAAGTCGTCGGGACGCTGCCGTCCCGCGGCACGCACGGTGTGAGCGGAGCGTAGTTAAAATGACACTTGCACCGCACGTGATTATTGAATCATGACCAACCCCCAACCCAACAATCCCCTGCACGGCATCACGCTCGAAATGATCCTGAACCAGCTCGTGAAGCAATACGGCTGGGTTGAGCTGGGAGAACGCATCCCCATTAAATGCTTTACCGATAACCCCAGTATCAAATCCAGCCTGAAGTTTTTACGTCAGACTCCCTGGGCCAGAAAGAAAGTGGAAGACCTGTATCTAAAATCCATACCCAGATA
This sequence comes from Chloroflexota bacterium, assembly GCA_039932795.1. Classification (GTDB taxonomy): domain Bacteria; phylum Chloroflexota; class Anaerolineae; order Anaerolineales; family Villigracilaceae; genus Defluviilinea. The sequence continues at coordinate 2,400 of JBDTPH010000114.1, read as the reverse complement.
GAACCTGTCTCAAAAATACCCAGATCTGGTCCCTATGGTGGGCCAATCCGATGTAAAATTGCAGGGTTCAGGTTGTCCCAAGACCTGAAACACAGAGGATTCTTAAAAAAAGAAAAGGAGAAAAATCATGGGCGATAGTGGAAAGAAAGATAAAGGCGGCAGGGAAGACAAGAAGAAACCCAAAATGAACCCAAAGGAAAAGAAAAAACTGAAACAGGAAAAAAAGAAGAATAAATAATCTCCCCTACAGTTTTCAAACATCCATGAGACGAACGGCCTGGCGTAACCGTCAGGCTGTTTGCGTTCACGCAGATGGGGCGGGAGCGCTCTGCTGCATCTGCATCAGACTAAAAAATTGCTTCTTGAAAAGCCGCGCCAAAATCATTATAGTTGGAGTGTGTATGCAAATTATCTTTCAGGTGGACCGTACGTGGACCATTACTGTCGCAATCGTCATGAATTTAATATAACCAAAAGGGTGACAGGGACGTAGGATAATACTATGAATACAGGAATTGGCTACCTGCTGGTTGTGGAAGATGATCCCGATATTCTGAAGCTGCTGAATACCACGCTGACGTTCAAGGGCTATCGTGTGGTCATGGCTCGTAATGGCAGGGAGGGGCTGGATATTATTCACGCGGAACGGCCTGCGGTCGTGGTCGCCGATATCATGATGCCCCAACTGGATGGCTTCGGGCTGGTCCATCGTTTGCGGCTCAACCCCGATACCCGCGATATCCCCGTCGTTTTCATCACCGCCACGTATGTCACCGCGGAAGACCAGGAGTTTGCCCTAAATATCGGCGCGACCCGCTTCCTCCAGAAGCCGGTCGACCTGGAAAACCTGCTGGCAACTGTTGCGCAGCTCCTGGAACAGCCCGGCACATTCCCTGCGGTCGAACCGCTCAACGAGCTCAATTTCTACGAGGGTTATCGCAGGAGGCTGGACGCAAAACTGAATGAGAAGGTCAGGCAGATTGCGCGTGAGGAGCATCTGCTTGGCACCCGCCCGTCCGAGGATGATGCCCTGCTGCGGTCTCTTCACCACGCCGTCAGGGAACGCGATGAACTTATGATCCTGCTGGAACAGATCAACGACCAGCTCGCAAAATTCTCCGACTCAGGCTCGTCGGGCATTTCCGTCTGAACCGTCAGGTTGTACCCGCGCATTCCAAAAACCAGGAGCAGGTTTCAGGTCACTCGTACGTGGTACTCGTATTCGGGCTCTTGATTGCCGAAACCTTGCGTGTATAGTTTATTTGTGCCAGTTGTGAGATAATAGCTCCGCTTCGGCTGAATGGGCGTGGTCCGACGAAGTAGCGACGCAGTCGCCCCGCCAGAAATTGCATCGGAAAGGAGTGCCGTTCGCGTGAGGTTCAGACAATATCTCGTTCCATTGCAGGCCTTTTTCGCACTCTTTGTTTGCCTCGGCATGGCCTGGATGATCTTTGTGATGGCGGGTTTCAACCCCACGCCGCCGACAACGATGGAACTTCAACTGCGGAGTACCCAGGATGGTTCGTATGCCAGCATGAATAGCACGGCCGCCGCCCTGGCATTTGAGATGATCGCCGAGTACATCCCCACGCCGATCCTTCTGCCCGTCACTGGGGCCACAACGACCCCAACTGCCCCTTCCACTGCCACGTTCCGAGCCGCGTATACGCCGCCCCCGTCGCTGACCCCCACTTCAACTTTGTTATCCGCCTGGACTTCAACCGCTACACGTGTGCGTCGTTCGGATGGGCCCACGGCAACCTGGACCGTACCGCCTCCAACTACCATTCCACCTACGATTAGACCTACCCATACAGCTAGTCTGACTCTGACCCCGAGGCCCACTCGTTCAGCGACACCTACACCGCCGCTGCCAACGGCCACCGATGAGCAGCCAACAGCCACACCAGACACACCAGTGCCGTCGGAAACTGGAGAACCAACACAACCAACTGCGACAGAACCTACACCTACAGAGGTGCCGATAACAGACACACCAGCAGAGTCGCTGCAGGAAACACCCACTCCCGAATAACTTGAGCTTAAGAAAACAAAAACGTCCAGCAGACTGAACATCGGCTGGACGTTTTTTAATTTGGAGTCTGCCCCTGGCACCGTCATTGCGAGCCGTGTCTGCTGGGGCGAAGCAATCTCTTTTTAATTTCAGTAAGTCACAGGTTTGTCATTCTGAGGAGCCAGCGTTTTCCTGGCGACGAAGAATCTCTGACAATTTGCGCCGAGACTCTTCGTTCGCAGCGAGCGCTCTCTCACACCGTTCGTGCCGCGAGCACGTCGGTGCGAGACGGCATCGTCCCGACACCTGCACCCACCGTGATTTGCTAAGCAAATCATGCGGTGTGTCCTTCGGGAGAGTGACATGAAAATCGTGATTTACTGAAT
>JBDTPH010000113.1:0-20374 GCA_039932795.1 Chloroflexota bacterium | reverse complement strand
CTTCAACTGGATTTTCACTCCCTCCAATCGTCTTCACACACGCCGAACCGACAATAACTCCATCTGCCAGCATCTCAGGGCTAAAGCCGCTTGCTCAGTATATGGAAGCCACTTTGACAGGCTCAGTGCGACGCCTTCGGGCTGATGAACGAGTCGGCTTTTAGCCGACTTCCACAAACTGAGGCAGGGCTTCAGCCCGCCGATTCACGCCAAAGCATCCGCAAAACTCTTCGCAAACTTCCTCGCCGCTTCAACTGGATTTTCACTCCCTCCAATCGTCTTCACACACGCCGAACCGACAATGACTCCATCTGCCAGCGTGCCGACCTGCCTGGCTTGCTCAGGTGTGCCAATCCCAAACCCCACGCACACGGGCACGGACGTGTGCTCACGCACAAGGGCGATCAGATCAGCGAGCCCTTCTGCCAATGCTTTTCGTTCTCCAGTAATTCCCGTCACCGAGACAAGATAAATAAATCCCCTGGCATTTCGGGCGATCATTTCCATGCGCTCGGAAGATGATGTTGGGGCGAGCATTTGGATCAACGGCGCTTCGACTGCGCTCCCCTGCCGGGTCGCTCCGCTCAGCGCGAGAGAAAACTCAACTGCTTCTTCAGGCGGCAGATCAGGGATGATGAATCCATCTGCGCCCGCATCCATTGCATCGCGCACAAATTTCTCCAGCCCATACGCCAGCATGGGATTGTAGTAACCCATCAGGACCAACGGAATCTCCACACCGCGTCGGCGCAATTCTGCAACAGCCGCAAGTGACTTCCTGACCGTAATCCCATTTTCCAACGCAACCTGTGTTGCCTTTTGGATCACAGGTCCATCGGCAAGTGGATCGGAGAAGGACAGGCCCACTTCGATCAAGTCCGCGCCGTTCTTCGCCAGCGCTTCGATCACGTCAATGGATGTCTCCAAATCAGGGTAGCCCAATGGGAAGTAGGGCATGAAGATGGGTTTGTTTTTGAAGGCATTTTCGATTCTGTTCATTCTATTCATCCATAATCCGTTGGTTGAGTAGGCGCTGCTTGTCCGCCGTATCGAAACCAACAGGTTTCAAAAGTAATTCTGTAACAAGATTTTCTCTGCTTACTTGTGGTTTCGATACGCCGCTTCGCGGCTACTCAACCACCGAAATTACCAATTACAAATTACCCAATTCCTTTATCACCGTATTCAAATCTTTATCCCCTCGCCCCGACAAATTGACCAGAATCACCTGATCCTTCCGCATTGTTGGTGCACGCTTGATGACCTCCGCTACCGCGTGTGATGACTCCAGCGCAGGGATGATCCCTTCGGTGTGGCATAAGGTATGGAAGGCGCTCAGTGCCTCTTCATCCGTTGCCGATGTATAAAAGGCGCGCTCGCTGTCGCGCATCATCGCATGTTCGGGCCCCACCGCCGCGTAATCCAAACCTGCTGAGACTGAATGAGTCTCTGCGATTTGTCCATCTTCATCCTGCAGGACGTACGTCCGCGTACCGTGAATAACTCCCACACGCGCCTTCGACGGGTCACCAAATCGTGCCGCGTGTTTTCCTGAAGCGATACCACTTCCACCTGCCTCGACGCCGATCAATTCCACACCATCGTCTTTAATAAATCCACTGAAGATGCCAATCGCGTTCGAGCCGCCACCCACACACGCAACGACAGTATCAGGCAGGCGTCCCACTTCCAGCACGATCTGTTCGCGTGCTTCCGTCCCGATCACCGATTGGAACTCACGCACAATGGTGGGGTATGGATGAGGCCCCAAGGCAGAACCAAGCAGATAATGCGTATCGCGTACATTTGTCACCCAGTCGCGGATCGCTTCGTTGATGGCATCCTTCAACGTCTGCGTGCCCGATGAAACAGGCCGCACCTCCGCGCCCAGCAACTTCATGCGGAACACATTCGGCTCCTGTCGCGCAATATCCACAACGCCCATATACACAACACATTCGAGTCCTAACAACGCTGCGGCAGTTGCAGACGCGACCCCATGCTGCCCCGCACCTGTCTCTGCCACGATGCGCTGCTTCCCCATCCGCTTGACAAGCAGTGCCTGCCCCAGCGCGTTGTTGATCTTATGAGCGCCCGTATGTGCCAGATCTTCCCTCTTCAAATAAATCTGCGCGCCACCCAATTTTTCTGACAATCGTTTTGCATATGTCAATGGCGTGGGCCGCCCGACGTATGAGGCCATCAACCTGTTGAACTCCGCTTGAAAGGCAGGATCGCTCTTCGCCGCTACGAACGCCTCTTCCAACTCGATCAACGCGGGCATCAACGTTTCCGGAACAAATTGTCCACCGTATGGGCCGAATTTCGAGGGTAGTAATGTCATGAGTTCCTCATATTTAGAGACTGGAGATTGGAGACTACTTGATCGCCTGCACAAAAGCCTTCATCTTCGCCGCGTCCTTCACGCCGGGAGCTGATTCCACGCCAGAAGCTACATCCACGCCCCAGGGTCTCACCTGCCGCACCGCGTCCGCCACATTCTCTGGAGTCAGCCCACCCGCCAGCAAAAGCGGAAATTGCTTCGCCAACTCTGCCGCGGCTGACCAGTCCGCTGTAACGCCTGAGCCGCCATATACACCTTTGACCGCCGCATCCACCAACAAAGCAGGAGACTCGTTTGTTGCAAAACCATTCACCTCAGCAGGGACGCCACGAAACGCTTTGAATGCTTTCCCATCCAGAGCGCTTAACATCTGAGGTGTTTCATCGCCATGCAACTGTGCCAGACTTAATCCCAATGTCTCCATCGTCGCGTGGATTTCCGCTGCCGACGCGTTGACGAACACGCCCACATACGTGACATGTCCGTATTTCCGCATTACGGACATGATGTCGCGGCACCTGCCCACGTCGATGCAGCGCGGGCTTTTGGGGTAGAAATTGAATCCGATCAGGTCAGCGCCTGCATCCATCGCGGCTAGGGCATCGGTCACAGTTTTGATCCCGCAGATTTTGATCTTTGTCATATTCTCTCTTTCATGTCATTGCGAGGAGCGGAGCGACGAAGCAATCTCCACTTATAAGACAAATCAGATGCAACAGGAGATTGCTTTGCAAAAATCGCTCGCAACGACATGATAATTAGGAGATTACTCCGGAAAGTTCATGTACTTTTCCAGAAATATCATCCGACGTGACCAACGCCTCCCCCACCAATATCGCATCCACATTTGCTTTGGCCAATCTCTCGACATCGCTTGCATCGAAGATGCCAGACTCGGCGACAACAGCGATTTCAGAAGGAATCATCGGGCGTAATCGTTCTGTTGTTTCGAGCGATACTTCAAACGTGGCGAGATTGCGATTGTTGATGCCAATCAATTTGACATCCTTCAATTTTAAAGCTCGTTCGGTTTCCGCTTCATCGTGGACTTCAACTAAAGCAGTCAATCCGAAATTCAAAGCACAGGCGTGCAGATCGGCGAAGTGCTGGTCGTCGGTCAGCGCGGCGACGATGAGGAGTATGGCGTCAGCACCGTTGGCGCGGGCTTCGTAAATTTGAGATTCATCAATGATGAAGTCTTTTCTGAGCAAAGGCAATTCTGATTTGCGAGTAAAGCGCAATTTGTAAAGTGTTTCCAGTTTGCCCATGAAAAATTTCTCGTCGGTCAACACCGAGATGGCGGATGCACCATTTTGGGCGTAGATGTCTGCGACTTGAAACAGGTCAAGGTGCGGAGCCAGAATCCCTTTGGAGGGAGAGGCGCGTTTGAGTTCAGCGATCAGGCACAACCTCACCCCTGATCCCTCTCCTCGAAGGAGAGGGGAAACTGCCGAAAGAAAATCTCTGGGTGCAGGAGAAGAGTCTGCGGCGCGGCGTAAGGCTTGGGCGTCGAGCGCTGCAATCTCCAATTTCTTCTGGTCAATGATCTTCGCGAGAATGCTCATTGGATGGTTTGAAAACTCTGCGAGAACTCGATCAGGGCGTTGAGCTTGGCGAGGGCTTTGCCACTATCGAGCGAGGCAGCGGCTTCGTCGAGTGCAGATTTGAAGTCGCCTGTTTCAGCTGCGAGCGCGCCCGCCGCATTGAGCAACACAGACTCGCGGCGTGCGCCGTTTAACTTTCCAGAAAGCAACTCCCGCATCATAATCGCAGACTCGTCTGGATTCCCACCGCGCAGGTCTTGAATGTCAGCAATGGAGAAACCAAAATCCGTGGGATCAAGATCGTACGTGCGGACCGCGCCATCCTTGAGGTGACTGATCCGATTGAGGCCGCAGGTGTTGAGCTCATCCGTACCCGCCGCGCCGTGAATGACCAGCGCAGCACGTGAACCGAGTTCGTTGAGGACGTTGGCAAGTGGCTCGGTGAGCGCCGGAGCGAAGACGCCCGTGAGCTGGATGTGCGCCCCCGCAGGATTGGTGAGGGGACCCAGGATGTTGAATATGGTACGCTGACCAATTTCCTTACGAGGACCAATGGCATATCGCATGGCAGGATGAAATTTGGGAGCGAACATAAAGCCAATGCCCAGGTCGTCAATGGCTTTACCAACCTGCTCGGGCGTGAGATCGAGGTTGACACCGAGAGCTGAGAGGACATCTGCTGAACCACATTGCGAGGACGCAGCGCGGTTCCCGTGCTTGGCAACTGTGCGCCCTGTGCCTGCAAGGACAAACGCCGCGGCTGTGGATATGTTGAACGTGTGTGCACCGTCGCCGCCTGTACCGACAATATCATAGACGGGCTCACCATCCTGGTTGAGATTAACCTTGACAGCGTTGGCGCGCATCGCACGGACAGAACCCGTGATCTCAGCAATGGTCTCCCCTTTCATGCGCAGCGCGACAAGATAGGCGCCGATCTGCGAGGGCGTGGCCTGGCCTGTCATGATGATATTCATCGCATCCTGTGCCTCATCGGCGGTGAGATCCGTGCGATTGATGGTTTTGGCAATAAAGGGTTTGAGCATGGATTGTTCTCCTCCTGCAACGGGCGCAGGCTTGATATCCAGAAAATTTTTGAGCAGTTTTTTGCCGTGCTCCGTAAGGATGGATTCGGGATGGAACTGCACGCCATAGGTCGGATGTTCGCGATGCTTGAGTCCCATGATCTCACCTTCGGCTGTCGTGGCAATGATTTCCAACTCGGCCGGGACCGGTTCGTAGACGACGAGGGAGTGATAACGCATCCCTTCAAAAGGAGTGGGGATGTCTTTGAAGATTCCCTGCCCGTTATGATTCACCGGAGATGTCTTGCCGTGCATGAGACGCGGAGCTCGTTCCACTTTGCCGCCGTAGATGGCTCCCAGACATTGATGCCCGAGGCAGACGCCGAGCACGGGGATTTTGCCTGTAAAGTGTTTGACGGCGTCCGAGGAGATTCCGTCATCTTTGAGCGGCTCGCCCGGCCCGGGCGAGATGACGAGGTGATCAGGCTTGAGGGCGATCAACTCGTTCAGAGAAATTTGGTCGTTTCGGAAGACGCGAATGTCCGCGCCGAGCTCGCCGAGGTATTGGACGAGGTTGTAGGTAAAGGAGTCGTAGTTATCTATGAGAGCTAACATTATGAATTCCTTTTCATGTCGTTGCGAGGAGGGCGGTCTTCCCGACAAAGCAATCTCCAATTAAGTCGGGATTACTACCCGAGAAGCAATCTCCAATTAACCGGAGATTGCTTCGGGCTAACGCCCTCGCAATGACATATCATTAGTCATACTCACCGAAGAGATCCACTTCATCGGCGAACAGGTCCAGTGAATAGGCGAGACCCGTGATCGAGCGGACAATATCCATCGTCGCTTTGGCTTCGGTCTGCATGCGGCGAATGCCAGTGACCAGGACATCCTGTGGGATGGTGGGATGTGCAAGGAAGTAGGCGCGGCGCTCACGAAACGGTTCAAGGAAATCGTTGAGCGCTTTGGCAAGCTTCTTCTTGACTTCCACGTCGCCGACTTTCCCTACACGATAGCGTTCCTTGAGGTCATCCACTTCGGCTTTGGATGGGTTGAACGCGTCGTGATAGATGAAGACGGGATTGCCTTCGACGGTCCCGGGATCGGTGGCGCGCAGACGCCTGGGGTCGGTGTACATTCCCTGAACTTTCTGTTCAACCGTTTTGGCATCGTCAGAGAGATAGATGGTATTGCCCAGTGACTTGCTCATCTTGCTCTGTCCGTCGGTGCCAACAAGTGTGGGCACATCGCCGATGATCGCTTCCGGCTCCGGGAAGACATCGCCGTACAGGTTATTGAAGCGACGCGCCAGTTCGCGTGCCAGTTCCACGTGTGACTGGTTATCCTTCCCCACAGGGACAACGTGGGCGCGCGGCAGCAAAATGTCCACGGCTTGCAGGACGGGATACCCAAGCAAACCAAACGGCATGGAGTCAATGTTGGCGTCGCGTGCCATGTCCTTGAGTGACGGGATGCGCTCCAGGCGTGCAACAGTGACCAGCATTTCAAGAAGCAGATTCAGCTGGTAGGTTTCAGGAATCGCCGATTGGACAAAGATCGTGCTGACCTGCGGGTCAATGCCTACGGCGAGATAATCCAGCACCGTTTCGCGCACATAGACTGGAATATCCCTGATGTATTGCGGCTCGGGCCTGGTCGTCAGCGTGTGCAGATCCGCAATGATGAAGAAGGATTCGTATTGATGCTGCAGACGAACACGATTGGCAAGCGAGCCAACGTAGTGACCCAAATGGAGTCGTCCTGTTGGGCGGTCACCGGTCAGGAGGCGGAGTTTTTGTGTAGTCATATGTTATTCCTTTCGTTTGTTTCATTCATACTCGTTGGTCGAGTAGAACGAGTGATTCTCTCGCTCGTATCGAGACCAACAGGTGATAAAAATTTTTTCCACGTACTGGTGGCCTCGATACACCCTCGCTTCGTTCGGGCTACTCGACCACCGGGATATTATGAATTCGTTTCAGCAATTTCAATTGCCTTCAGCATCGCGGATGCCTTATTTACTGTCTCCTGATATTCTGTGGAGGGGTCAGAATCGGCGACAATACCAGCGCCCGCCTGCACGGTAAATGTGTTGCCACGCGCGACCATTGTGCGGATGGCGAGACAGGTATCCATGGCGCCGTCGAAGCCAAAGTAGCCGACCATGCCCGCGTAGGCGTTGCGGGCATCCGACTCCAGTTCGGCGATGATCTCCATGGCGCGGACCTTGGGTGCACCGCTGACTGTCCCTGCGGGGAAAGCGGCCCGCACCAGGTCGAAGGCGGTCAAGCCGCGGCGCAGAGTCCCTTCCACATGTGAAACGATGTGCATGACATGCGAGTATCGTTCCACTGTGAAGAAATCTGACACCTTGATCGTGCCGTAGTCACACACACGTCCCAGATCGTTACGGCCCAGATCCACCAGCATCACATGCTCGGCGCGTTCCTTTGGGTCTGCGAGCAGATCTGCGGCAAGAGACGCATCGGCATCCGCATCGGCTCCTCGTGGCCGCGTCCCGGCGATCGGTCGCAGCGAAGCGGTGTGTCCATCCAAACGGACAAACATCTCGGGCGACGATCCAACAATAAATAGCGGTTCGTCATCCACGAGTCCAAAATCAAAAAAGAACATGTACGGCGATGGGTTGAGGCGCCGCACCGCACGATAGACATCGAACGGTTCGACGCTGGTTTCGCGCGTGAAGCGCTGCGAGAGCACCACCTGGAAGATGTCGCCCGCGGCAATGTGCTCCTTCGCCTGACACACCATCGCTTCGAATTTTTCCTGTGTCATGTTCGAGCGGATCGTGGAAGGCGTGACGTCCGCTTTGCTGGCGGGGGGCAAAGGCTGTTGGATGCGCGCAGTGATCTGGTCAAGCTTTTGATTCGCGGCGTCAGCATCGCCATCCAGAACATTTGCGATCAGGAAGATACTTCGACGGGCATGGTCAAATGCGACAACGGTATCTGCCAGCAGGTATATACCATCGGGGACGCTTCGACTGCGTGCCCCTTCGGCAAGCTCAGGGTCACTCCGCTCAGCGCGGATCATGTGGGGCTTGAGCGTGGGCTCAAAATAACGAACAGACTCATAGCCCAGATAGCCCACCAGCCCACCCGTGAAGCGCGGCGCGTTCGGCAGGCGGACGGCAGGGAAGCGGCTCATCTCCTCCTGCAGAAATTTGGTCGGATCGTCGTTGAGCTCGACCGTGCGAGTTTCGCCGTTCTCCTTGATCTGCACCTGACCATCGCGCAGGACGTATTGCGCCCGCGGCTGGACCCCGATGAATGAGTAGCGCGCAATGCGCTCCCCGCCTTCCACGGATTCAAGGAGAAAGGACGCACCCTCCCCGCGCAGTTTGAGATACAGGCTGACGGGAGTCTCCAGGTCAGCGTTTATTTCACGGACAATGGTTTGGATTGCAGTTGATTCGAGTAGCATGGTTAATCCTTTCGAACCATGTCATTCCCCCGAAAGGGCATCGGGGCGATGTGAGCGACCGCAGGCAGCGAAGAATCTCTCTTACTATGAGCAAGACTCTTCGCTACGCTCAGAGTGACATAAAATTAAAAATCCCCTCCGTCCAATTGGGACGAGAGGGGACTCCCGTGGTGCCACCCAGGTTAACGCATTGCTCCATTAACAAAAATTTCCCTGCGTGATGCAACAGGGAAAGGAAGCCAGCGTCACTTTTTCAGGTACGTCGCATCGCCTACGGCATGCGGTTATACCCTTGCTCTATAACGGGAGCGCCCGAATTGGGTTACTTGCCCGAAGGGTTCACCCGTTCAACTCGGAGGTCCATTCCGCTTCTGCGCTTTTGCCTTGCTTTCACCACGGTGGTTTCGATACGGACTACGTCCTACTCAACCACCGGCCCGGCTCTCTGGAAATCGCTTTGAAGCGTACTCGTCCTCATCAGCGTTTTTTATATGTTGGTCGGTATTCTATGACGGAGGGAGAAGTATGTCAAGGGCGCGAGAAACGGACTTCGCTATGCACCTTGTAGGTTAGTCCGGCAAAACCAATTCCCTATCGCTGACCACCACCCCATCCTCATCCACATACACAAACTCACCGGGGATAAAGTCCACGCCTGCAAAGCTGACCATGATATTCGCTGTCACCTGCCTGTCCTTGTCACTCTTCTTCGGATTCGTCCCCAGAGCGATGATACCGATGTCTATGGTTGAAACGGCAATCGAATCGCGGATACAACCATACACGATGATGCCGTTCCAGTGATTCTTGCGCGCGAGATCGGCGATGTTATCGCCCAGCAGCGCACAGCGGTTGGAACCACCCCCATCCACTACAAGGACCTTGTCCGTACCTTCGTTCTCGAGAGCCGTACGCACAAAAGTATTATCCTCATAACATTTGACCGTTTCGATCTGTCCGTGGAATTCAATCCGTCCACCGAAATGTTGAAAGCCGACCGGTTCCATCACGCGCAGCGCATCACCATACTTGTCACACAGATCAGTGGTTTTCATGGGGAGCCAATCCTTATGGCAAAACGAGTTAACTCATTTTGTCCAGTCCAGGGCCGTGATTTGCAGCAGGTCATCGGTTTTGATCATTGCCAGCAGATCGTGCCTGTCGCGGCGGGAATACAATTTATACAGTGCATCTTTGGGTGTATCCACCATTTCATTGAAATCAACCAGGCTGCCGATCAGCCTCGCCAGGTCCGCCCGCCGAACGAGACGGAAGGAATTTGTCATTTCGAAGGCGATCAAATCCGCGCCTCCATATAGCCATCCCTGATCGTCTTTTCTCACCCCGTGAATTTCCACCCACAAATACTCGTCCTGAATATCAGGATCGCCTCGCCTCATTCGTTTACGACTCTTGACTTCCACTTTTAAGGACTTTTTATCCCTGCTCATGATGTAATCAAAGTGTTCGTTGATATTGCTTTCTTCGGATGCAGGCACCACCACCCAGCCGTGTTTGATGGCTGACTTTGCGAACAGGCTTTCTGCACTCTGGCCCAGCTCCAATGAGTCTTTCCGGTCATAGCGATTTCTGGAGTTTTTGGTAAACATCATTACGTTCTTTTATTTACTTAACAGGAGGTTCGTGCTGCAAAAGTTCTGGAACAGCCTGGACCCTTTGTTGAGCAAGTTTGCAATACCCCTTATCAATATCCAATCCGATGGCTGCCCGTCCATTCATGGCCGCCGCGATGACCGTTGTCCCGCTTCCCATGAACGGATCCAGTACCGTGTCTCCCACATAGCTGAACATCTTGACACAGCGCTTTGGCAGTTCGAGCGGGAACGGGGCAGGATGCCCGATCTTCTTCTTGCTTTCGCCATTGAAGGTCCAGATGCCGTTCGTCCAATTCATGAATTCATCGCGGGTGACATCTGATTTTTTGCTGCCGCTTGTTTTCTTCCACATGTTTTTATACAGGATCACAATCAGCTCAACAGGCGCAATCACAAACGGAGCGGACGCGCTCATCCATGAACCCCAGGCGGTTCGGCGCGAGATATTTCCTTCGTTCCAGATGACCGTCGAATGATATTTATAGCCAATGGACTTGGCGAGACTCGTAAAGTCCGCGCCGACGCTTTGCTGCCCACCCTTGTTTTTATCCAGCGGGACGTTCAGGCACAGCCTGCCATCCTCTTTCAACCAGGCATGACAGCGCCTGAGCCATTTCTCTGAGAATTCCAAATAATCTGTATACGAAACATCGTCCTTATGCGAGTTGTACTTGATATCCACATTATAGGGAGGCGACGTAACGATCAGGTCAATGCACCCGTCTTCAATGGAACGCGTGGTCAGCACATCATCGTTAAGGATCGTAATATTCTCTTGCTGAAAGAACGGTTTTCGCTGTCGCATTCTCAATTCCATTGTGCAGGTTGACGGGCTGGTTTCATTCTATCATTTGACCCCTTTATAAGTGGGTGTAATTCGCCATAGAGATCCTTGAGAAAAGCCTGTAAGACTCTTTTTTTCTCTGCCGTCTCGCACCGACGTGCATGCTCGCGGCACGAACGGTGTGCTCTGTATGGCAGGAAGAATTTTGCAAGCAGCCTGTTACGGAAATCCACTGATTATTTATGCCTTGCGTACGATCCCAGCACACGCAGCATCAACGCGTATTCCCCCAAATGGTCCAGTGCCCGCTTTGTTTGTTCATCATGGATGGCACCCAGGAAGTCAATGTAAAAGAGATAATCCCACGGCGTTCCCTGCAGCGGTCGCGACTCGATCTTGGTCAGGTCAATATCACGCAAGGCAAACACGCTCAATGCCTTGAACAACGCCCCGGGCTGATTCTTCAAGGTAAAGACAATGGACGTCCTGGCTTCATCGTCCGGCTTCACGGCTGTTTTGGAAATCGCAAGGAAGCGCGTGTAATTCTCCGGGTTGTCCTCGATGCCCTCTTCCAGGATTTGCATCCCATGGATCTCAGCCGCGCGGCGTGACGCGACTGCGGCTGTATCACGTGCCCCCGACTCTTTCAACATCTTGACGCTTCCCGCGGTATCGTAGACTGATTCCGCTTTGATGCCGAGTCCACGCAGATAGGCGGCACACTGACCCAACGCCTGGGGATGGCTGATCGCCCTCCTGATATCTTCCTTTTTCACGCCGGGCAAAGCGATCAAACAGTGCTGCACACGCAACGGATATTCTCCCACGATATGCAGGTCATGGCGCAGGAGCAGGTCATAGTTTTGGTGAATACTTCCGGCCAGTGAATTCTCGATGGGGATCAATCCATACTCACACTCATCAGAGACAACGGAATCAAAGACCATGTCAAATGATTCGCACGGCTTAGTCTCAACCTCGCCAAAATAGTTAAACACAGCCTGTTCGCTATACGCACCGGGTTCGCCCTGGAATGCTACTCGCATAATGGTTCCTCTGTACTAATGGTCTCGATACGCCTTCGGCTACTCGACCACCGATTGTTCATTATTTACCAATTACCACTCACTGTTTCTCGGCCCATTCCACGATCTTTCGGAACCCCGCTTCCACGTCTTCATCCGAGGCTGCGATCGTCATGCGGATAAATCCCTCACCCTGCACGCCAAACGCCGAACCGGGGACAAGTCCCACGCCTGCCTCGTCGAGGATCCGTTCGCAGATCTCAACAGAGCTCATCTTCAACGGACGAAAATCCAGGAAGAAGTAAAATGCTCCCTGCGGTGGCGTGACCAGCACCTTTTCACCTTCCAATTCATGCGCGATTCGTAATACCAATTCACGACGATGAGCATATGCGGCGCGCATGTTCTCCGTTGCTTTTTGATTTTCGGGGTCGGTCAGCGCGAATGACGCCGCTTTCTGGATGAAGGGAGCAACACAGGTGATGGAGTTCTGTCCCGCCTTCAAGGCGTTCTCGATCACACGCGACGGTGCCGCCAGAAATCCGACGCGCCAGCCTGTCATCGCATAGGATTTGGAAAGACTGTTGACAAGCAGCGTCCGTTCCTGTGCGCCATCGAATGCCGCCAAGCTCGTCGGCCGGTCGCCGTAATACAAACTACCATATACTTCATCGCTCACGATCCACAGGTCATGGGCCCTGGCAAAATCCTGCAGCCGCTGCAAATACTCGCGTGTCGGGTACGCGCCTGTCGGGTTGGATGGATAGTTCAACACGATGACGCGCGTCTTGGCGGTCAACGCCTTTTCCCACGATTCAAAATACGGAATAAACCCGTTCTCAGCAGGCGCGGGGATGCGAACCACATTCCCTCGCAGCATGATCGCCATATTCGAATGTGTCGCCCAGGACGGGTCAGGAACCAGCACCTCGTCACCTGGATTCAAAATGGATTGCATGGCGGTGTAATAAGCGTGGATGCCGCCATGAGTCACCAAAATTTCAGAGGCAGGGTCATAGGTCACGCCTTCGTCGCGTTGAAGCTTTTTTGCCACCGCAGACAACAGATCCGCGTTGCCGCGGGATGATGCATAATGAGTCAGGCCATCGTTCATCGCCTTCATCGCCGCGTCCAGCACCGCGGGCGGAGTTGCAAAATCGGGGTCACCCACCTGCAGGCCGATCACCTTCTGCCCGCTGGCTTTGAGCGCAAGGATGCGGTCAGCCATTGCAACTGTTGCGGATTGTCGTATCGAATCAAATTGAACGTTAAGATTTTTCATGATGCTCCTGCCGGTGTTTCATCAATAAAGAACCAGCTTCATTATTTCACAGAAAAACTCACAAACCAGGCTTGCTTAATGCGTGCGCCACTATGGAAATTAAGAGCGGAGTGTATCAGCATCGCTCAAATATCGTCAACCTGCGCGTCTCTTGTTACAATCAGCCCATGGAAATTATTGATCACATTACCAGAATGTTTCAGGAAACCTTTGGACATGCACCCGAACATATTGTGCGCGCCCCGGGGCGGGTGAACCTGCTTGGTGAACATGTGGATTACAACGATGGATTTGTTCTACCGGCTGCGATCGACCGCGCCACGTATATCGCTTTCTCCCCGACAGGCACCCCGCTTTCCACGCTTGTAGCTGTGGACATGGACCAGCGGGCTTCGTTCTCGCCGCAAAGCGTCCCGTTAAAAACCCAGGCGGACGGTTCTCTCCTGCCCGAGTGGGCTCACTATCCCGCGGGTGTGATGTGGGCATTGAATGGAGAGAATCTATCCACGCCGGCGATGAACGCGGTCTTCGCATCCAATGTGCCGCGCGGTTCAGGCTTGAGTTCGTCCGCTTCGGTGGAGATGGCGTTTGCCATGGCATGGCAAACGCTCGGCGGCTGGACGCTGCCGCCCATGAAGCGCGCGCTGCTCGGCCAGAAAGCGGAGAACCAGTATGTGGGCGTCAACTGCGGCATCATGGACCAGTTCGCTTCTGCATGTGGCGTGGAGAATAAACTGCTTCTGCTCGACTGCCGCTCCCTCGAATGGAAAGCCATCCCTTTGCCTGAAGATGTTGCCATCGTTATTGCCGATACATCCGTACGCAGAAAATTGACCAGCGGCGAATATAACAAACGTCGTGCTGCGTGTGAAGAAGCCGTCCGCCTGCTAAAACAGGACCTGCCGCACGTCAAGTCACTGCGCGATGTCAGCGTGGAGGAGTTCAATCGTTTCGCAGATAAACTCCCGGACGAAGTTTCGAAGCGGGCACGCCATGTGGTGGAGGAGATAGAGAGGTCGAATCAGGCGAAGGCGTTGCTGGAGTCAGGTAACATCCAGCATTTTGGCGAGTTGATGAATCAGTGTCACGTCAGTCTGCGCGACCTGTATGAGGTCTCGAGTCCCGAACTGAATGTGATGGCAGGCATTGCCCAGGCCCTGGATGGATGTTACGGCGCGCGTCTCACGGGCGCGGGTTTTGGCGGCTGTACCGCGAATTTGGTGGCACGCGAAAAAGCGGATGAGTTCGCGCGGACATTGGCTATGAGGTATGAAGCCGAAACCGGATTGCATCCTGAGATTTACATTACGCGCGCCTCGAATGGCGCGCAGTTATTGTGATAAAGAAAACGTCCCGAAAATTCGGGACATTACTTTTTACAGAGCGGATCATCATTCACCAGATTCGATGCCAGCGCAGTGCAAGGATTATTCGTCCCCCGAAAGGGGCTGGAACCCCCGGCCCAGGACCTCATGAGCACTGGACGTGGCAACAAAGGCCGTGGGGTCAATTTTCGCAATGACAGTCTTAAGGTTGTTGATCTCAGTGACTGTCAACGCGCACATCAACACACTGCGGTTCTCGCCTGTATACATGCCCCTGCCACTCAGGGCGGTAACGCCGCGGTGCAGGCTATCCATGATTCCCTGGGAAACTTCAGCGGCTTTTTCCTCCTTTGTAATAATGAACGCCAGCAATTGTGCGCGACGATGCTCAGGGTACAACCAGGCGCGGATTCCCTTCCTGTCCCCGCTGGCACGCGCGATCTCGCGGCGCACGTCATGTTCCACATCCTCGCCGAAGCGCGGCAGGATCTCTCCCGTGGCACGCGTCATCCGTATCGTGAACAGCGCCACGGCCAAAAGTGTCCCATAAAAGGCAAAGCCAAGCCCCAGGATGAAATATCCCGATAGTGGACCTATTGCCGCGCGCGTCAGAAACTCCTCAAAGCTGAGAGCTGGGTCCGGAAACAACCAGATCTTCGCGACCCAGGAAGCATACAAAATCATCAATATCCAAAAATAGTTTCGGCGCAACCGCCTGCCAAACGCCTCCAGCATGGAGATGGGGAAGCGCGGCGAGAGTAAGTTCTCGGCCAGGCTCTCTGCCCATTCCGGCGAAGGATGAAATGGCGGCACCAGCATGGCGGCGTAAAAATCCGTCTCCATCAAACGCACGCGGTAACTCCACAGCTCATAATAACGATATCGCCGCGCTTCAATAAAAAGGAACCATGTCACCAGCAGGGTATTCAGGATGATGATGCCGTGATGGATCTCCGATTGGCTAAAGGCAATGGACAGCGTCGCACCGGTGACGACCACTGCCCAATTTGTCGTAGTATCCAGTCGCTGCCGCCAGACGTTGGCACGCTGCACCTCCGCCCTGAAAAAATGGACCATCGCTGTCACGAACTCGCTGGCCTTGATACTGTAGCCGCGATATGTCCAAACTGGCTCTTCAACTGACGCCTTTTTTTTCGTTTGCCTTCTTTTCGCAGAAGTGGATTTCTTTTCCATGATCCGTCCGATCTATAAAATGGATTTGCAGAGTATCCATAGATACCACGCACAGTCGGTAATTTCATTATACCCACCCGGGAGAGCTCGCTTCACTCCTACCCGCCAGTCTGCCAGCACTTAACCTGCCATTTGTCACTTGCAGCATTCCGGCGGAGTTACATCCATCCCGAAAATTAAGAAACTTGTTAGTAGCTCTCCTGGAGGCCGAATGCTAAAATGATTTGGTTAAATGGGCATTTCAACATGAAACGCGTCGTTCAAATCTCCCTCATCACTCTTATTACACTATTCATCCTGCCTTTCTCGAGTCTGGCGCTGCCTTTGGGAAAACCTGCCAGCGAGGTTGACCTCAACTTCGCACCTGGCAGTATTATCCGTTTTGAGCATCTGACGAGCGAAAATGGTCTCTCACAGAATGCAGGGCTCGATATCTTCCAGGATAGCCGAGGCTATATCTGGGTCGGCACGCAGGATGGGCTTAACCGCTACGACGGATATACCTTCAAGATCTACAAACACGACCCGGATGACCCAACCTCGATCAGCCACAATAGCATCCTCACCATGGCAGAGGATGAAAGCGGCGTGCTGTGGATAGGCACGTGGGGCGGCGGATTAAATCGCTACAACCCCATCACGGAACAATTCACGCGCTATCAGCATGACCCGAACGATCCGACAAGCCTCAGCGACAATACGATTAATGCGATTAAGGAAGATTCGAGCGGAAACCTTTGGGTCGGCACACTTGCAGGACTGAATCGCTTCGATCCGGAAACGTCCACGTTTGAGCGTTTTATAAACGATCCCAGCGACCCGAATAGTCTAAGCAGTGACGCCATCTCCGTGGTATTTGAAGACTCCCAGAATCAGCTTTGGGTCGGCACGGGAGCGAGCGGTGTCGAAGGGTCCGGTTTGAATCGCTTTGATCCATTCAGCGGAAAAGCAGTGCGGTATCAGCACACAGAGTCCGATCCCAAAACTTTATCGAGCGATAACATCGCGGCCATTTATGAAGCGGACGATGGAACCTTCTGGATTGCCACCGGCGGGTTCAGCCTGCATGGCGGCGGGTTGGATCACTTCGATCCCTACACAGGCAAGGCAGAGCATTTCGTACACGATCCCAAAATTTCATCGAGCATTGGCGGCAATGACCTGTTCGCCCTTTGGGGCGATCCGAGTGGCATGTTGTGGATCGGCACCTGGGCGAATGGATTGAACCGCATGGATCTTTCTGACCCTGGCAACTTTACCCGCTATGAAAATGATCCATTCTTCAGCGATAGCCTGAGTGGCAACGAAATCTGGTCCCTATTCAAGGATCGAACCGGCACCTTATGGATTGGCACGGCACACAGCGGCCTCAACAAACTTTCACCCAACAGTGGACAATTCAGCCTGTATCGGAACAGGCCCGGTGACACCAGCAGTCTGGCCATCAATGCAACAGGCGCGTTTGCCGAGGACAGTCGAGGCAATATCTGGGTGGCTACCTGGGGCGCGGGGCTTGATCGCTTCAATCCCTACAACGGACATTTCGTTCACTATCGCCATGATCCTGAAAACCCGAACAGCCTCTCAGATGATCTCTGCATGGATGTATATGTGGATGAATATGACATCGTTTGGGCCGGCACGCTCGGCAGGGGACTGAACCGTCTTGACCCTGCAACCCGTAAAGTCACTCACTATTTGCACCATCCGGAAAACCCCGCCAGCATTGCAGACGATAACATCAGTGTGATCATTCCCGACAAACAGGGTGGATTATGGATTGGCACATTTGGTGGCCTGTCTCATTATGACCCTAACACAGACTTATTCGCCAATTACAGCAGCGATGCCGGCAACCCATCCAGCATCAGCCAGAACATGGTCGTCAGTTTATACATCGACTCAAAGAACAGGCTCTGGATCGGGACATGGGGTGGCGGAGTCAATCAACTGGATCTTAACGACCCGTATCATTCTGATCCGCAGCGTGCCACCTTTATCAATTACCGCAACATCACTGACGATGCTTCCAGTCTCAGCGAAGACTCGGTCTGGACGATCCATGAAACCGCGGATGGACATCTCTGGCTTGGCACACAACTGGGATTGAACCGCTTCGACCCGCACACCCAGACCTTCAAACATTACACGGAAAAGCAGGGCCTGCCGAACAATGTGGTGCTTGGAATTCTGGAAGACGATGACGGCTACCTGTGGCTCACCACCAATAACGGGCTTGCAGAGTTCGATCCACAAAAAACTGCGTTCACGATCCACGATTCTTCTGACGGCTTGCAGGCCAACGAGTTCAACTCGAACGCGTACTACCGCGCCAGCAATGGCATCATGTATATCGGTGGCATCAACGGATTTAACCTGTTCGACCCTGAAGATGTCCAGCCCAATCCCATTGCGCCGCAGGTGGTGGTAACAAAATTCGAAGTCTTCAATGAGCCGCTGGGTGTTGACCTGTCTGGGCGCGAGCCAATTTACCTGAGCTATAAACAGGATCTCATCTCATTTGAATTCGCTGCCTTTGATTTCCAGGCTTCTCAAAAAAATCAATATGCCTACAAACTCGAAGGCTTCAACGATGATTGGATCATGGCTGGCAATCGCCGTTATGCAACCTATACAAACCTGCCCGGCGGCGAATACATCTTCCGCGTAAAAGCATCCAACAGCGACGGCGTCTGGAACGAGACAGGCGTCTCGATCCCGGTCATCATCACGCCCCCCATCTGGCAGACGCGGTGGTTTAATGGCTCGCTGGTCCTTGTGCTGGGTGCGCTCGTCGCAGGCGGATTCAAGCTTCAGCTTAATTCGGTCCGCGAACAGAACATCCATCTCGAAACGGAGGTCGCGCAGCGGACGTCCGAACTGCGCGAAACCAATAACCTTCTTGAAAAGGAAGTGGAACAGCGCAGGCGCGCTGAAGCGGAACTCGAGAAGCGCTCCTCAAATGAATTGAAACAATCGGAAGCGCGCTTCCAGGCCATTTTCGATAATGTTGCCGTGGGTGTTGCCGTAATGACCCTGGGACGCCGTCCGATTGCCTTCAACGCGACGACTGAGAAGATCATCGGCTATAACGTCGAAGAAATGCGGGAGGTTGACACTCGCCTTTTAGCTCTGCCGGAAGACCGCGGGATGGACATTAACCTATTCCAGGACTTGATCGAAGGCAAACGGAATTCCTATGTAATGGAACGACGTTATCGCCATAAGGATGGGCGTATCTTCTGGGCACGCATCAATTATTCGCTGGTACGTGATCTGGACGGCAGGCCTGATTATTTGATTGGCATCATCGAGGACATTGACGACCAGAAGCGCGCCGCAGAGCGGCTTGCCGAACAGGAAGCAGAATCGCTGCTTATGCTCCAACAGCGTGTGCGTGAACGCACCCGCGACCTGGAGGAAGCCAACCAGCGCCTGCAAGAAGAGATCGAACAGCGGACAAGGATAGAAAAGGAACTGGCAGAAAAAGCTGCACAGGAAGCTGTCGCTGCCGACCGGACACGCCTGGCCCGTGACCTGCATGACGCGGTCACACAGACCCTGTTCTCCTCCAGCCTCATCGCAGAAGTGCTGCCCGACCTTTGGGAAATGGACGTGGATGAGGCGAAGAACTCCACCGAGGAGCTGCGCCAATTGACGCGCGGCGCGCTGGCTGAAATGCGCACACTGCTGCTTGAGCTGCGCCCCGCCACATTGACCCAGACACACTTGAGCGATCTCATCAAACAACTTTGTGAAGCCTTTATCGGTCGCTCACGTTTGCCGATCAAATTGCATATCGAAGGCGACCGTCAATTACCGCCGGAAGTGCAGATCACTTTCTATCGCATCGCGCAGGAAAGTTTGAACAATGTCTTCAAATATGCACGCGCTTCCCAGGTGGATGTAAATCTTTACATATCCTCCACATCGATACACTTTGAAACACGTGATAACGGTATCGGCTTTGACATGTCCATGAGCAAGCCAACCAGCCTGGGTATGCGAATCATGCGCGAGCGTGCAGAAGCGATCGGCGCTGACCTTCAGGTCAACAGTGCGCCGGGTTCCGGTACTTGCGTCGAAGTGACATGGAATGAAAATCTGAATATAAATTAAGAGTCTTATGAATGGGCATGCCCGCCTTCTCGACGGGCATGGCACTGAAGCAAAGCGAAGTGATAAAGGAGAGTACGAATGACAATCAAGATCCTTCTCGTTGACGATCACGCCGTGGTACGCAGCGGTTTGTCGAAATTCCTCATGGTAAACAAGGACCTCCAGTTGGTGGGAGAGGCGTCTGATGGCGCCGAAGCCGTACAAATGGTTTCCCTGCATAAGCCTGATATTGTTCTCATGGACCTGATGATGCCGGGCACAGATGGCATTACTGCCACACGCCAGATCCATCAGAAGTATCCTACAGTCAAAGTCATCGCGCTGACGAGCTTTGCAGAACAAAATATGATCCAGGGTGCGTTGCAGGCTGGCGCAGTGGGTTACCTGCAAAAGAATGTCACCGCTGCAGAATTGGGTAATGCCATCCGTTCAGCCTGCGCGGGACATATGATCCTGTCAAGTGAAGCAACACAAATATTAGCGCAGTCTGTCGCGCAGCCGCAAATTCCCGGTGAGCAGTTGACCGAACGCGAACGCGAAGTTCTCAAGTGCATGGTGGATGGACTCAACAATAATGCCATCGCTGAGAAACTCGTTGTCAGCCTGGGAACGGTTAAGTTTCATATCTCGAACATCTTCCATAAGCTTGGCGTCAGCAGCCGCGTGGAA
>JBDTPH010000112.1:0-22685 GCA_039932795.1 Chloroflexota bacterium | reverse complement strand
ACTGCTCCAGGCTTATGTAAAAACAGATCAGGAACAATCCAAAATCACCTTTTGGACAACTGAAGTCAACGCTACTGTTCATTCACCGTCACTTGAATAATTGCTGTATCTACTTTCTGATCGGTCCTCAGCACTTGTAGTTGTACAGCGTACAGCCCGCTTACAGCATTTGTATTCCACTCCGCGAGGATGCCGTTGGTCACGGACTCGTTCCCTTCTGCAACCTGAATCCATTGTTGTGGATTCAACCCCTGTCCGACAAGTACGCGATAGGAAACGAAATCAGCGCCTGCCGCGCTGCCTTCAATTTCCACTTCACCACCCACTTCGGAAAACAGATCAGGCGAGGTGATATTCACATTCTCGTCGAAACGCGGCGACTGGATCACATCATAACTTGCCGGTGGGATTTCCAACCCGGCAGCCTCTGCCCATGAACGCGCATCAGATGGGACAACGAGATAGACCCGTTCCTCGATCAATTGCGGCAGCGTGAACACTGTTGCCAGCAAGCCTGTTTCGCGGTTCACTGAAAACTTTCGATACATGGTATCGGGCTGCACGGGCTCATTGCCATTGAGAAAAACTTCGCTCACAAGATTCGGACAATCGGCTGTCGGTAACATCCCTGACGGGTCACATACGTTGATGACGGAAACATCTGCAGGGACAGACCATCCCTCCACGGGCAAATCCTGTGAAGCGAGCTGCATCAACGCATTCCAAAGCACGGCAGGGACGCGCGCTGACAGCTCACTCTCTTCACGTGTACCTGTCCACACAGCCACAACGCGCGAAGGCGAATAGCCGATTGTCCATGTATCGAGCGCGTCATCCGTTTGACCCAGCTTCACAGCCGCGGGTCTGCCAACATCGAGCACGTTCGAACTTCGCAACACACCCAGGCGCGCGGTCTTATCGCTCAACGCATGGTTGATCAGATATGCCAGCCCAGGCGTTACAACAGGTTTCGCCTGTGGCGTGGACCAATCCAGCCATACACTTCCATCATTGCCTTCCACTCGCAGCACGGAGACCGGTTTGAAAGCATCAGCAAACTCCTGACCAAAATAAACTCCCTGTTGTGCGAACACACCAAATGCGCCGGCCGCATCCAGCAATGGCAACTCATTATCACGCACGACACCGAACGATGATGAAATCTTGTTCAGATTTTCAACACCCATTTGTGAAAGCACCTGTGCGGCAGGCGCACGATAATCGTTCGTCATCGCAATGCGCAGACGCATCGGTCCATGATATTCGCCATCGTAATTTTGCATGTCAGTCTTGCCCGGGATATCCCAGATCAACGACGCGGGACTCAAGCCGCGGGTGAATCCCGTTAAGTAGACAAACGCGTCCAGTGTGGACCCTGGATGATGTGCTGCGATCAAAGGCGTTTCCTGTGCCTGGAACGTCTCACCCACGGCCGCAAGAATTTGCCCCGTTTTCGGATCGGTGATGATCGCGCTTGCAGAGGAACCGTCGACAGTGAGGCCGGGCGGCAAGGCTGGGAGGAATTTCAGCGCCGGACACTCAATGCTGGGATCCGCCAAGCCTTCAAGTCGCGCCGCGTAAAACGCTGTCACGCAGGATGATTGTCTTTGAACATCGTAATCCAGCGTGGAGATGATCGTCAGACCGCCGCGTTCAATCCGTTCGCGGGGGAAACGGGAGTCCAATTGGGTGAGAAGAAGGTTGATAAACGCGGATGCAACGTGCGGCTGGGGAGCAGGCGGAGTCTCGAATCGAGGAGATTCTCCAAGCGCATTTGCGGCCGCTTCATCCGAAAGACGTCGCAGCACCTTCATCATTTCCAGAGTCTCGCGCCCGCGTTGGAGCGCGGTCTGCGGCGCGTCGTATGGATTCAGACTCGGTGAGTCGCTCACCGCTGCGAGAATGGCGGATTCGGCTGTGCTCAGTTGGGTGGCGGATTTTCCGAAATAAAGCTGGGATGCGGTATCTGCTCCGAACGCGTAGCGACCAAAATTTGCCGAGTTGAGATACCACTCAAGAATTTGCGTACGCCCATAGTGGGCAGTGACCTGTGCTGCAAGGATCCGTTCGCGCACGGCGCGTTGAAGCGAAGGGGGATCGTTAAAGAGTAAAAGGTTGAAGACGAGCCGTTGTGCGAGAGTAGGGTGTAGTTCGTAATTGGTAATTGTGTTGAGAGTGTAGCCAGGGTGTTCCCAAAAGTTGGGGTCGGTCTTTGCAATCACCGCGTTACCCAGTGATGTTGGCAAATATTGTGGATTTGTGGCGCCGAGAGGAATGTAGCGGCGCGGCGAATCGTCGGGAGCAAAGGTAAAGATGATGTTTTCGCCCGTACGGTCGTAAATGCGCGTGGGCTGAAGGAGAAGTCCGTCTGGCGGGTTGAGCAATTGCGGGAGAATTTCGATGGAAGGAAGATCGCGCGTAAGACTTACATAGGAAAACGCCATAACGATGATGAGCGCAGCTCCAAGAAGTGACAGGATCATCCCCGCGCTGAGAATAGCATTGCGCGTGCGTGCTTCGTTTGCGCGCTGCTTTGAAAGTCGTCGTTCACGCCGTGCGCGCAGGATGGGGATTGTGGAGGACATGGGGATAAGTATACAGGGAAACAGATGGAAGGGAAAAGAAAGAGAAAATGGTGCTTGAGCAGGCCTGAGTGATTTTCTCAGCCTGTTTCGAGACCAGCGGGTTATTATGAATACTTAACCTTCCAATAAATCGCCCAACCAATCCATCAATCCCGTCGACTCGGAATTCTTCTCGGGCCGATCGCTTGCAACTGTTCCGTGTTGGCCATTGATCAATAGGAGATGTTCGCGCCCGCCGAAGGGAAGTTCGGTCACCCACACAGGGAGCAGGTTGAGGCGAAACGAGTCAACGGTCATCTTTGATGAGGAAGTGGATATGACCTGCAAAGGGAAGAGCAGGTTTGGCAGGTCCTTTTTATAATTCCTGAAGGCCTGGCTGCGAGCATCGAGGGATGCTTCTGACATGGGAATGTCATACACTTCGGCGGGCCAGTTCGCCAGATAACGCGGGTCGTACGGTTTGATGCCTCTCAACTCAAAGGTGGGGATCAACTTCAGGAAGACCGCGGACAGTTTACGGGAGGCAGGAATTGGCATGTCATTCACCTGAACAGGATAGCTATCGCTGACGCGAATCATCCTGTGCTGCCTGCCATTGAATTGGATCTGGCTGTCATCCACTGTTTCACCCATGTAATCGATTTCCCCGCCGAGATCGAATGTCCATAACGGGAGATAGACGCCGCGTGGCAGGTATGGGCGGGATAACCCCGCTCTTTCCTGTTTTTCGGGCTGGATATTATTCAACTTGACCCAATCCATCAAAATCTTGATGGCTTTTTCCTGATCGAACGCATGCGGGATGATTCCATCGGGCGCGAGCAGTTGCTCCTCGGATTCCCAATTGACAACATGCGGCGACCCGCAATACACACATGTAGATGAGATCTGATTGGGCGGCAGAATAAATTCACAGCCGCAGCCTTCGCAATGGAAGACCTGCTGGTTGAGCGGCCTGCCATGTCCACGCGCGGTTGCCATGGCAATGATGAAATCCTTTTCATTCGCAGTACCAGGCTGTGCAGTGAACTTCTGATTGCGCGAGCAATATTCGCAAAGCAGCGACTGACCATCCGGCGCGAAGCTCATCCGTCCGCCGCATTTGGGGCACATGAAGCGTTCGGCATTTGCGGAGCGCAGCCCATCAGGTGCAAGCGGCAATTTATCGGGGTTGATGATTTCATCTGCCCTAAGTTTCCCATCCAGGATCGCCAGCGACTTGCGTGCCCGCGCGTGTTGCAGATCGTGCGCAAGACAATTCTCAAGCGCCTTGTGTTTTTCCACCCTGTCGTCCAGCACTTCGCTCATCCAAAACCACGCTTCGGCAAGGATGTCGTGATCGTTGCTCATATATACTGCGCGGTCCAGGTAGCGGCGTGCGCTTTCCCTGTTGCCGGCTTTTGCGTCGATGATTCCGCTTCGTAGTAGTTCCCTGCCGTAGTCGCTGAACATGTGGTCTCCCATGTCATTGCGAGGAGGGCGCTCTTCCCGACAAGGCAATCCCCAATGATCTGGGAGATTGCTTCGGACTTCGCCCTCGCAACGACATACTATGATCTCACTATCGCATCCGTCATCTTTGCCACTCTCACCATTTCCCTAACATCATGCACACGGATGATGTCTGCGCCGCGTGCGATTCCCACCGCGACCGTCGCGGCTGTACCTTCCACACGCTGGTCCGCGGGCAGGTCAAGTGTAAAGCCGATGAACGATTTTCTGGATGGCCCCAACAGTACTGGATATCCCAGTGTGCGGATCTCATCGAGCCGGTTGATCAATTCGAGATTATGCTCACGGGTCTTTCCGAAGCCGATGCCTGGATCCAATATGATGTGCGATTCCTCAACCCCAGCCTTGACCGCCAATTCCACGCTGAGGAGCAGTTCGCGCTTTACATCTTCCATTAGATTCTCATACGTAGAACCGATGTAGGCGTTGCCCAATTGCGCACGGACTTCCACGCTGGCGGGGTTACTGCGGTTGTGCATCAGAATCACAGGGACGCGAAATGCTGCGGCAACGGAGGCAAGCTCAGGGTCCGCACGCAGCGCCCACACGTCATTGAGAATATGCGCGCCCGCTTTGAAAGCCGCTTTAGCAACGTCTGCTTTATAGGTATCGATTGAAATTAATGCATCGGGGAATTCTCTTGCAATGGCTCCGATAACAGGAATCACGCGTCCCATCTCAGCCTCGGCATTGACAGGTGCAGAACCCGGACGAGTTGATTCACCGCCCACATCGAGAATATCCGCGCCGCTGGCAAGAAAATCCCTGGCTTGTTCAACAGCACGCATTTCTCCCTCAGCCCTGCCCTCTCCCGCAGGGAGAGCCGGAAGCAAGCCATCTCCCGAAAACGAATCAGGCGTGACGTTGAGAATCCCCATCACATACGTGCGGGAACCCCAGTGGAAATTATGATTTCCGATTTGAAGCGATGGGGATTTCATTTGAGATATATGGCATTGTGAGGCGAGTTCGCTCGCCGAAGCAATCTCCAACTAGATTTTGCCGTAAAACAGGAGATTGCTTCGCAAAGATCGCTCGCAACGACATGGACGTATTAAGGTATCTGATCGAGTGGACGCGCCAGCCAGGCTTCAGCTTCGTTGATGTCAGTGAAGATCTTCATCGCAGAAGCGGTCCCAGCCAGAGCCAGCGAGCCAACGTTGCGGATCGCTTCCGCAACATTTTCATCTGCCACAACAACTGCCACGCGGATATTGCGCGCCGAGGGGTCACTATTCGCTTCGACCGCCATGCGGACCGCTTTCTCAGGAATATCCCTCACCAGGCGCAGATCATACAGGTTGCGCGTGCGGCGGTCGGCGCCAAGCAAATGTTCCAATGCAAATTCGTGCCAGTCATTAATCGTGGCATCGGACAGATCGGTGAATGTCAACGTCATGCCGCCATCGCCACGGCGCACAACAGATAATCCAACTCCAGGTTTCGGATTCCAGTTCAAGGGTTTAATTTCGCTCATCATTCGCCTCCAGAGGGTATGATGAGATTATACCCTCTGCACTACAGCATGACAGTGAATGAGGTCTTGAGGGATGGATTGTTTAAGGCAGGCATGATCTGATATCGAGCAGAACGCGGTAATCCTTACTGAAATCCTTTTCGCTTCGATAGCCGTCGGCTCTGTCAACCGTCTGGGCACAGGGGTGGGATAGAGCTTCTTGATATTGTGGAGCCAGCTGTTCCCAATAACCAATGTCATGATAAACATATGAAAAACCGGCCTGACGAAGCGCATACGGATCGGGGGCAACCAGCAACTGATCCCATTCCTTTCGGGTCTGCCCCCAGTTATTGGATGAAAAGGAATAACGCCCAAGGACTGTAACGCCTCTCACAGGATCGGGGTCAAAAACAAGAGCGCCCGGTTCGAAGCGGTTCCAGTTGTTTGCCAACATTTTTACATCCATATCGTTGATAAAAAATGTATAAACCGGCCTGGCAGCAGCAGTCAGTGAAATGCCAAAATGAATGACCCCACCCAGGATTGCAGCCACGCCAAGCGCAGCTAATCCGATTCGAAAAAATTGTTTCTTATTTTGACTCCAACCCCAGAGAAGCGGAGCAAAACCTACTTTACATACATTAATGAAGCCTTCAAGGATGCGCGTTGTGGAACTGATGCCTGCCGAGCCAGTGTATACAACGAACATTGCCCCCAGGCTCACCAAACCGCTCATCCAAAACATCGCCTGGTACCAATTCTCGCGTTTAATGGCTCTCCATCCCATCCATACTACGAATGGGAGAACGATCAATATCGGGCCCATCTCAAGCACGGCTAACAGCAAATGTGCCGGGTTTGATAAGACCAGTCTTCCCAGGTGGATGGATATGACCTCCGGGATCCACACGACTGTAAATTCATTCGAATAGAAGGACTCTGTTGCCTGCCCGGAGTACCTCCCAACAAAAGAACGGGCGATTTCTGTGAACATGCCGCCCTGCAGAAGCACAATGATCCCGGCTGTGAACAGGATCGCGATCCATGGCAACATACTCGCGGGCAGTTTCAGAGATCTTCTTTGAAAAAATCCCGCTAGTACAACTGCAAGAAAGCCAAGATAGATCAATCCGAACGTCACTTCATTTGCGAGAGCCAGCGCAGAAATTGCAGTGACCAGCAGGATAGCCCCGCCTATGTTTCTTCTTCGATCGGCTGTCAATAAGAGGAGCAACAATATCAGGACGGCTGTCATCCCTATTCCGTTGTATGTCATCGTAAAGGGATGGCTGATCCCATCCGCGAAAACGAATGGAAACGGTAACGGACCGTCTCCTTCAATGGCCCAGGAGCTGGTGATCGCCTGCTGTAAAGAAGTACCACTTACAGCGCCAGAGCCGATTAATTGAACGCTTTCAGAAACGCTGCGTACCAGTGAGCCAGGCAGGAGTAACAAGAGCCAGCGTACCCCCGTAGCAAATGCCAGGAAAATGGCTGTCAACCAGCCAACAAGCATCCGCTTTGTAATGCGATACGCCCATAGGTACCCAAGCAGAAGCGTGGATGCAAGCATGATGGAGCGGGCAAGGTCCAACGCGGTCCACGGGAACACATTACCCAGGCGCATGATCTGCGCTGCAGACAGCAACATCAAATAATGGTATCCAAAATGGATCGCAGGGTTTAGCACAAAGTTTGGCGGAACATTCCCCGCCGCCAATAGTGAAACAAGTGGAATCGTTTGGAATTCATCGAATATCGCAAGGCCCTGTCCCACCTTTGTAAAAATATACACCAGGATCCCCAGGCCTATCAAATAGGGCAGAGCCGCCTTTAATTCTCGAAGGAGGGTTCCCACATCGAGCGGCAGGGATAATGCCATGCCAGCAAAAAGAAGAAATAAAGGGCCAAGCCAGAATGCGTAGGGCGCTGAAATGAACTGTGCAAGCAGATTTGTGAGCCAGGTGGCTGTAATCACGCCAAAGGCAAACCCTACCAACACACGTTCGTGACGATGCAACACAAACGTACGTCTCACCAACAGCCAGCCGCCTGCTGCCCAACCCAAAAATAGTAGGAATAAGTACAGTGTACTTCCTTCAGCATATTCCATATTCAGAACTCCATATTTCAGGTGGGTTTATTGAAAGGCTGGGTGATTTCGAAGCTGGCATAAGTATGGACGCGCTGCTGCAGGTGGTGCTCAGGGATATCCTACTCAAACTGCCTGATGCCGCCAAGATTGGCGGATGCCGCCATTTCACGGATGCTCCTGTGCATCCGCGGGTGGATGAGATCGGGTGCAATATCCATCATCGGCAGAAGCACAAATCCACGTTCGTGCAGGCGCGGGTGTGGAAGGGTCAGAGAGGGTGTATTCAGGATAATCTCATCGTAAAAGAGGATATCCATATCGATCAAGCGCGGACCGTTCTGGAAGGATGCCTTGCGTCCCAGCGCAATTTCAAGGCGTTTGATGTGTTTGAGCAAAGGCTCAGGTTCAAGATAGGTCTGTACTTTTAGAACCTGGTTGAGAAACTTTGGCTGATCTTCATAGCCCCAGGGCGGTGTCTCATAGACGTGTGACTTCGCCTTGACATCCATCTGCGGAGGCAGCGATGCAGCCGCCTCCTTTAAATTTGCAAGGCGGTTATCAAGGTTCGAGCCCAGCGCGAGATAAACAATATGCGTATCCATAATCATACAGGGACAACGTGATCATCATAATGCGAGACCACATCTGAAGCGAGCCAGCTTTCGATATCCTTGTTCAAAAATGCATCATCAGGCAGGTCGGCAACCAGATCGATCAACGCCAACCGCACGGTCTCGTAATGTTTGAACAGATCGTCATCAGACCACGACGAGTACTTTTTCGTTAACTCAAGGTTGAATTCATCTGTGTTCGGGTCGGTCCATGTGAAGCTTGGAGAGTCGGTAGTGCCCAGGGTAATTCGCGCCGCTTCCTCCCACCAGCCGATGATATGCGCGAGCATGTCATGCAGGTTTCCAAATCCCTGCTTCGATAAAAACTCTGTCTGTTGTTTGGCATCAAGCCGGTGAAAGTTTTCGACATACTCCGCCCACTCATTTTCCAGGATATCGATCACCAGGAAGCGACTCAGCGTCACCAGATGCTCGCGGGCGTGGTGGAAGACGATGCCGTTAAGCCAGGATTTGACGCGGCGATTCTCGAACACCGCCTCATTCATGGACCTTAGGTCTGCTTCCATTTTCTGGCGTGTTTCCTCAAAGTGAGTTAAGAACTCTTCCTTATCCCAGGTCTTGTACTTCGCAACCGCTTCGGCATTGAACGCTGCAAAATCATATTTCCTGCGCTCGAATTCGCGTTCCTCCGCAATGGCACTGATGATGCCCATGCCTGCCTCCCACCAGGCAAGGATATGTGCCAGCATATCGCGGAATGACTCAAAGCCCATATCTTTCACGCGCCTGTTTTGTTCCTCCAGGGGCAGGCGGTTAAATCGTTCCACATAGGTCCCCCACTCAAATTCCATGTAATCCAGCGCGCGCTGTTTAGCGATCGGCATTGAAAATCTCCCTGAAATCGTAAATGAGTGAGTGCTATACTTTATAAATCTATTTTACCCGTTTACTGATTCACAAGTAAGGAGCTTTCCGATGGATACATTTATGGAGCTTGCCATTCAGGAAGCAAAAGCTGCCCTGGCAGATGGGGATTACCCGTATGGCTCTGTGCTGATGCGCGGGGATGAGATCCTTGGTGTGGGAAGAAACCACGTGAACACGCACAACGATCCAACCAGCCATGCCGAAATCGAAGTCCTGCGGTCAGCAGGTCTGCAGGAGACCTATGCGGGTACCGTTATGTATGCCAGTGCCTTCCCTTGCCTGATGTGCGCCGGCCCAATTGTGATGCTGGGAGTTCCCAGGATTATCGTTGGCGCAAGCTGGGAGGGTTATGAGGCCTCGCGCGCATTTCTGGAAGAGCATGGGGTGGAGATAGAGCTCCTGGAACTGGATGAATGCAAGGATCTGCTGAGATATCAATGAGCCCCACCAAACCTACCCGCGCGGACCTGCTTGCCGCTAAAGACAGTACCATTCGGGATGTCATCGCTCCTGGTTTAGGAGTGTTGTTCTGTGGCATCAACCCAGGGCTGTACTCGGGCGCAACGGGTCATCATTTTGCCCGCCCAGGCAATCGCTTTTGGCCCACGTTGTATCAAGCCGGGTTCACGCGGCGCCTGCTCGCTCCGTCTGAAGAACGAGAGCTATTGATTCTCGGTTATGGCATTACGAATTTAGTCCCGCGTACGACTGCCACAGCAGATGAATTATCCTCTGATGAACTGCTGGCAGGCCGAAAACGCTTGGAAGGCAAGGTCAAACGCTATCAACCGCGCGTTGTGGCGGTGCTGGGCATTGGTGCATACCGAATGGCTTTTCAGGAGCCAAAGGCTGCTCTTGGACTGCAAACCACATCCATCGCCAACGCCGCGCTATGGGTGCTGCCCAATCCCAGCGGACTGAATGCTCATTATCAATTAGCCGATTTAGTGGAATACTTTCGAATATTGCGTGAAACTGCATAAGAGAATATCTATGGTTAATAAGAACGAATCTTCCAATTTTGAAGACCACTTTTCCAGACAATCCCAAACCTACGTACAATACCGACCGCAGTACCCGCAAGAAATATATGGCTATCTGGCCTCCCTCGCGCCCGGAAAATCCCTGGCATGGGACTGTGGCACGGGAAACGGTCAGGCCGCACTTGGGCTGGCAAAGCACTTTGATAACGTTTTTGCCACTGATGCGAGTGCCGAACAAATTTCGCGCGCCTATTTGCATCCCAAAGTAGATTATCACGTGGAGCCGGCAGAGCATGTGTCGCTCAACGATTCCACAGTGGACCTGGTCACGGTCGCTGTTGCCATTCACTGGTTTAACTTTGACGAGTTTTATCGTGAGGCTAAGCGTGTTCTCAAGCCCAACGGCATTCTCGCCGCCTGGACCTACAGCCTGACAGAAATTTCCCCCGAGATCGATGCATTGATCCAGCACTACTATCACAATATATTGGATGGATATTGGCCTGAACGTATTCGTTATCTGGAAGAAGGATATCGAACCCTTCCGTTTCCCTTTGAAGAGATCACTCCTCCATCATTTATTATGAAAGTGGATTGGACTCTACATCAATATGCGGGCTTCCTCAATAGCTGGTCTGCCACGCAACGATATAAGGAACAAAGCGGGCATCATCCCCTTGAAATCATCTGGGATGAACTGACAGCAGCCTGGGGCAATGAAAATGAGCCTCACTCGATTTGCTGGCCCCTACACTTTCGGATTGGACAAAACTAATCCAGCTTCGAACGGCTCTGTTGCCATATTTACAGCCCAGCCTTCTTCAATAACCCTTCAGCAGCATGGAGTGTGATCTGGTGATGACTATCCCGTACGCGCTCGAACAGCGGACGAATACGACCGCGCGCCCAGTCCGTCTCGATCATTGCGCGCAGGATCGGCATCAGATACAACATGCGGCCGATCTGCTCCACGAACTTCTCAACCTGGGGCATCACATCCTGGTCACCACTGGCAATGCAAATGGCATAGTAATAAGAAAAGAATAAAGCGTCGTTTCTTTTACGTAGTTCCAGCACGTCCTCAAGATACTTACAATCTTCAACAGGCATTGTACCGGGCAGCCCCTGCAGGAAGGAAAGGATCTGATAACGATGCCAGTCCTTTAGCTGTTCATGCGCTGGAAGTGTGCCTTGCCTGTAATCGCTCAAGACTTTTTCAACTTCGTCATACAAATGAGAATGTGGCTTATGCCATGCTTCCGGCATGCCCGGCTTATAGACCCACGTCTGCACATCCACTTTCTCGAAGACTTCAGGTAGTTCTGCGTGTAGAAAATCAAGAAATGCCTCGGTGGTCAACGACTGGAATTGAAAACTCTTCATGTACTTGTGGATAAACGCGTCAAAACGCTCGCGCCCCACCGCGTATTCACATTCCTTCAGGAAGAAACAGCCTTTGGTATACGCGAGAACGGACGTCATCGAATCGGCATCTTTTCCGTCGCTCGGTAATTTCAAACAGGTGAGCGCTGAATCCATTCCCACACGTTCCATAATGGCATAGGTCTGCTTTTCATCGTACACAGCATTCAGGTCTGCCGAATCCTTCCCATCCAATATTTCGGTGATGCGAGTCTCTGCGTATGTTGTCCAGCCTTCGTTCAGCCAGAAATCCTGCCATGTTGCATTGGTCACCAGGTTCCCGGTCCAGGCATGCGCGAGTTCGTGCGTGATCAGGGATGTCTGTCCGCGTGTGCCGAGGATCGCGGTCGGTGTCAGAAATGTAAGACGCGGATTTTCCATCCCGCCAAACGGGAATGACGGCGGCAGCACCAGCATATCGTATCGCCCCCACCGGTACGGTCCTAATAACTTCTCAGCTTCATTCAATGCCTTCTCAGTCTCGGCAAATTCCCAGGCCGCGGCATCGATGATCTCTGGTTCTGCATAGATTCCTGTGCGCGGTCCCAATTCACGGAAGGCAAGATTGGCGGCTGCGATGGCAAACAAATAGGATGGGATGGGCTGCGGCATTTTGAAGAGGAACGTCCCGTTTCCTTCCGAAGCCTCAACCTGCTCCGCTGCCATGACCGCCGTCAACTCTTTGGGCACTTCCACTTTGGCCGCATACGTGAACCGCACCGATGGGCTGTCCTGGCAGGGGAAGATGCTGCGCGCATTGCTCGCCTGGCACTGACTGTACAAAAACGGATATTCACCGCCCACAGTTTGGGAGGCGTTCATCCATTGCAGCGCACGTGCCTCAGGCGACGTGCGGAATTTAAGTGTGAAACTTGATTCGCCGTCGAACCCTTTCAAATGCAGGCGCTCACCCAGGACTTCATCACTGGCATCAAACCCCCATTCCAGGTCGCGGCCATTTGCATGGGCCTGCTTCATCTCGATCTTGAACGTATCCAGATGGAGCGAGCCGCGAAGTGGACTCTGCATCTGGTATGTCGCTTCGATATCCAAAATGCATGAGGAAAAATCTGCCTGAATGTGAAAATCAATGTGGCTGATTCTCCCCTGTGTCAGGTCAGTATATGAAGTGGGGTCATGAAAGTTCATTTGAATTCTCCGATGAGATGTTATTTCACAATATTCACAAAATCAGCAAAGAGACCATAGGCCGTTTCGACCGGTCCACCGCTCATGCCCTCGTGTTCTGATTGGACAATGGAGTAGTCGAGTATCACGTCGGTCCTACATGTGACGCCCGTATTTGAGTTCATCATCCCATATAGAGGCGAAGACGCATCCACAAGTTGCGGCGCGACGCTTGCGTTGACTGTATCACCAACCTTCTCCGCGGAACAGACTAGTTTATAGCGCCTGCCTTCTGCTCTGGCTTGGGCGATCATTTCGGGTGTGATGCCACGGATTCCAGTGGGGTTGACCTGTTGTGGTGTAAAGGGAATATCCATGAGCACGGTGACCAGCGCGGCGACCTTGATTGCCGCGTCCCAACCGTCCACGTCGTTGGTGGGATCAGTCTCAGCCACGCCGACGGACTGGCAGTATTTCAGCGCGTCTTCGTAGGATTCGCCGTTCTCCATGCGGGAGAGGATGATGTTGGTTGTCGCGTTAAATATACCTTTGATGGAAGAAAGCTCGGCCAGCGGGAATGCTTCACGAAATACCGAGAAGACCGGCGCACCGCCAAGAACAGTCGATTCGAAGCCAAATGTTTTGCCTTTTGAATTTGCGAGCGCGGTCAATTCGCGGTAGCCATGGACGACAGGCCCCTTGTTGGCAGTAATTGCATGCTGGCCCAGGTTCAGCGCCAGTCGAATGTGATCGAGCGCGGGCTGTCCCGTCTGTGTGTTAACAGGGGAATTCTCAAACATGACATCGGCTTGGGAATGTTGAATGACGGACGTTGAGTCAGTAACCTGGAAAGTAGAAAGTGGAGAAACCGACTTTCCACTTTCCACCAACATGAGTGCCTGTCGAGCATCAATTCCGTCAGGGTCCACTGCAAACCCGTGGCTCCCCGTTGCGATGCCAGTGACCGAATAGGTGATGCCATACTTTTCCTTGAGTACACTACGCTTGCGTTCCAGTAAACGCACAAGGGCGCGCGCAACGTTTCCAAACCCAATGAACGACAGACGATAATGTGACATGATGAACTCCTGTTCTGTGCTATTCTGTTTAACCTTAATTGGTTGACTCTTGGTCATGTCATGCTGAGCGTAGCGAAGCATCTCTACGACTAAAAACAGAGACCCTTCGCTACGCTCAGGGTGACAATCTGTAAGGTAATTTGTGTTAACCTGAATGATTCCCTGAATTATACGCATTGAATCAGGAAGGTAACAGCCGATTTATGCCCTCGTTAAATAGTTACATAGCAGGTTGGTTTTGGCTGAGAAAGGAAAATAGGATGGCTACATGTGAAGTATGCGGTAATACCTATGACAAATCGTTCGAGGTGATCATGGGAGGTGAAAGGCACGTGTTCGACAGCTTTGAGTGTGCCATCCACGTGCTGGCACCCAGGTGTGCTCACTGTGGATGTACGATCATCGGGCATGGCATGGAAGTGGGAGATGGCAAGTTCTACTGTTGTGCACACTGCGCAAGTCAGCATGGGGTCCATGAATTGGAAGACCGTGTTGAAGAGGACGGGCGTTAAACGCACGCAGGGTTATAAAGGCGGCCACGGCATGGCACGACGGTCCCGAGGCTGGCGGGGGAAGACACCCCTTTTGATAATGGAATCCGCCCGGGAGCACAGGGCCGAGATCTCTTCCGGGCTGAGATAAGGTTGCAGGTCAGCGAGCAGGCTTCGGCTTAGTGCGAGCCGTGTGAGCAGGTCCGCGGGAATTTTTTCTCCACCGAAGTCCCAAAGCACAGTCCGCAGTTTGCTCTCTTCATGGAAGCAGATCCCGTGGTCAATGGCGTAGAGCTTGTGTGTTTCATTTTCAAAGAAGATGTGCCCCCCTTTGCGGTCAGCGTTATTCACGAGCATATCAAACAGGGCTACAGGACGGAGCCAACGTTTGTCCTCTTCCGAGAAGTTGAAGTAATGATATTCGGGGTCGTATTCAATAAACTGCTGAAGTGACCCTGTGCCATGTGGACCCTCGTTGCGCAAGGTTGTGAACGGTACGATGTGAAAGCCAAGTGCTTCGCTGACAATGTATGCGGCAACCTCACGCAAGGCGAGAGTATTTTCAGGGAAGTCCCAAAGAGGCTGCTCACCACGGCTGGGTTTATAAACGGCAGGATATTGCCTGCCTTCGTATTGAACGTTAACAAGGAATGTGTAATTCGAGCCTAATACGAACTGTCCCTTGAGTTCGTATTCGCCGCATTGAAGCGCAGTTTGTAATTCTTTTGAGGGGTTTAAATTCATCATCTCAAATTTATAAAACTTGTGCAGTCATACTATATAAAAAATTACGCCCATTTATACGAGAGACACATCACTTCGAGTGATCAGCTTCCTTGTTTGTTCAACGAGTTGATACAGCAGGTGTGACGTGTTTCTTTTCAGCCCGGCAATGAATGGCCTGCCTTCAACCCCAACAAGGCTCCTGTGGAATTCGCGATGGCTAATGCTTATAGCCATTCTTCTTTGGACAGAAATGGCCCTCGGGCTCCATGGGTTGTCCGCACTGTGGGCACATGGGACGTCCGCGTCCCGAGACTTCCACGCCCCAGCGCGCCAGCATGCGCACCTGCGAGCGTGAAGCCCAAAAACGGACAACAGCCGCAGATTCGGGATCTTCCTCCTCGGTTAGTAATTCCTTCGTAAAAACGACGACACGGTCGCGGTCCTTATCATAGCCGAGCCCAATCTCACCGACGCGGAAGAGCGGGTCCACGGGCGGGTTGATACGCATGACCTCTTCCACATAATCGCCTGAGGCGTCGGTCAGTTCAGGGTTCTGTTCACTGACCTGTGAAAGGAATTGCTCGATGCCAATGGCCATCGATTGCAATTGCGCTTTCTCAATGATGACTGTGATCGTGCGCTGGTCCTGATAGGCTTGCAAATAAAACACTCGCTGACCTAGCTTGCCAATGGCATCAGCCGTAATATGGTCGCAGGGGTCTACATCAATTTCAAAACGTGGCATAAGTTACCTTCTGATTTCCTTCACTGAGGCGGAGTATACCACCCCCTCCCCTTCTCTCTCAAATCCAAAATGGAAATTCAAAGTGATCATTTTAGTTTTCATATGGATTGGGAACACGCTTCGAGTATTCTGGGCGAGGTGCCTGTCGAAGGTCCTCATGGGGAACGGGCGGTGCGCGTTATAATTCCGTTTATCCTCGCCAAAGGAGAGAGTTATGTATGATAAAAAGAAACTGGATCAGCTAAAAGACTCGCTTGAAAAGTGGGAAGAGACTTCACTGCAAAAAGCATTATCGTCGCTGCCTGAACGCGCGGACGAATTCATCACAACCTCCTCTGAACCGATCAACCGACTCTACACCCCGCTCGATACTGCGGATCTGGACTACGCGTCCGCACTTGGACTTCCGGGTGAATACCCGTTTACACGCGGAGTCCACCCCACGCTTCACCGCTCCAAACTCTGGACGATGCGCATGTTTGCCGGCTTCGGCACGGCGGAAGAGACGAACGCGCGCTTCAAATATCTGCTTGACCAGGGACAGACTGGCTTATCAGTTGCGTTTGATCTTGCCACCCTGATGGGCTACGACACAGACCAGCCCGAAGCATTGGGTGAATTTGGCAAGTGCGGAGTTGCCATCTCTTCATTGAAAGATATGGAGATTCTGTTTGATGGCATTCCGCTTGAAAAAGTGTCCACGAGCATGACGATCAACTCGCCTGCCTCCATCATCTGGGCGATGTACCTTGCCGCTGCAGAAAACCAGGGCGTCCGGCTGGATCAGCTGCGAGGTACGATCCAAAACGATATCCTCAAGGAATTTATTGCCCAGAATGAATACATCTACCCGCCCGAACCGTCCATGCGGCTGGTCGTGGATACCATGGAATTCGGAGCGCAGAAAGTGCCGCAATGGAACACTATCTCGATCAGTGGATACCATATCCGTGAAGCAGGCTCTACTGCCGCACAGGAACTGGCATTTACCCTGGATGATGGACTTGAATACGTGAGATGGGGCATTGCTCGCGGCATGGACGTGGATGATTTCGCGCCGCGTCTTTCCTTCTTCTTTAATGCGCATAACGACTTTTTTGAAGAGATTGCAAAATATCGTGCTGCACGTCGTATTTGGGCGCGTGAGATGAGGGAAACATTCAAGGCAAAGAATCCACGCTCCTGGCTGCTGCGCTTCCACACGCAAACCGCCGGGGTCAGCCTCACTGCACAACAGCCGGAGAATAATGTCGTACGAGTCGCACTCCAGGCTCTTGCCGCCGTGCTCGGCGGCACGCAGTCTTTGCATACCAACTCGCTCGATGAAGCGCTGGCACTCCCCTCGCAGCATGCAGTGACCATTGCCCTGCGCACGCAACAGATCATCGCGGAAGAGTCGGGTGTAACGAACACGGTGGATCCGCTCGGCGGCAGTTTCTTCGTTGAGGCAATGACCGATCGGATCGAGCAGCAGGCATACGATTATTTCCGTCGCGTCGAGGATCTGGGAGGAGTGATCCCCGCCATTGAAAAGGGATTCTTCCAGAGCGAGATCTCAGATGCGGCATACCGCTATCAGCGTGAGATCGATCAGGGAATCCGTAAGATCGTGGGTGTGAACGCCTACGCGGAAAAGAAACCTCTTTCCATCCCACTCCTCGAAATGGATCCAAAAGGGTATGAAACACAGATGAGGCGGCTGGAGGAAGTCCGCAGGACGCGCGATAACGGACGCGTCGGTCAATCGCTGGACAGACTTCGAGTTTCCATGCAGGGGACCGAGAACACCATGCCGCATTTGATGGAATGTGTCCATGCGTACGCGACGCTGGGAGAAATCGTCCAGGTGATGAAGGAAGTGTTCGGCGTCTACGAAGAACCAACCATGATTTAAGTATCAGGTTCTGTTGCTTGAGTAGCGTTTGAATCCGCTGCTTAAACCTTTTGTTAAAGTTGTACAATACCGAAGATGACAATGAATTGCCTTGCAGAAGTGATGTTAAAAATCCTGGCAAGACTCATTGAAGAGCCATGATGGAGGCAGCCATGAGCAATGTAAAAAAAGGTGTAATTGGAATATTGACGGGCGGTGGCGATGTACCTGGCCTGAACCCTGCGATCCGCGCGGTGACCATCCGTGCCTCGCGCGAGGGCTATCAGGTGATCGGCATTCGACGCGGCTGGGCGGGGCTGATCGATGTGATCCGTGATCCCGAGGCGGATAATAGCAACAACTTCCGCATCCTGACGGAGGAGGCGGTCAACAAGGCCGGACGCACAGGCGGAACATTCCTGCACACTTCGCGAACCAACCCAGCCAGGGTCAAGCGTGACCGGCTTCCCCCTGCACTTCAGGAAAAATATACTGCGGATGTCAACGATCTGACCGAAGAGGTCTTGAAGAATATTGACTACCTGGGAATCGATTACCTCATTCCCATCGGTGGTGATGACACGCTCAGCTACGGCGTCCGAATGTACCAGGAAGGTGTCAAGGTTATTGCCATTCCCAAGACCATGGATAACGATGTTCCCGGCACCGATTATTGCATCGGTTTCAGTACCTGTGTCACACGCACCATCGAACTCGCCAATAGTTTGCGGACAGTGGCGGGCTCCCACGAACGCCTGATGGTGCTGGAAGTGTTTGGGCGATATGCCGGGTTCACCGCGATGCTGCCGGCCATGGCTGGTGCGGCAAACCGCTGTGTAATTCCCGAGTATAAGTTCGAGATCGAAAGGCTGGTGGAGCTGCTCATGTATGATCGCAGGCAAAATCCCAGCCAGTATTCCGTGGTGTTGGTTTCCGAAGGCGCCATGTTCGAAGGTGGCGAAATGGTTTTCGCAGACAGGAGCACGGATGCTTTCGGGCATATGAAGCTTGGCGGGATCGGTGATCTTATTTCAGCACGTACCCGGGAACTGACCGCCCAACATAACGATGGCCGCATGGTGGATACTGTTAATCAGAAACTCGGCTACCTTGTCCGCTGCGGCGACCCGGACGCCATCGATTCGATTGTCCCCATGGCGTATGGAAATCTTGCGCTGGATCTGGTTATAAAGAAAATGCATGGGCGCCTCGTGGTGCTCAAAAATGGACGCTACGACAACATTCCCGTGGATATTGTCACCAGTACCAAAAAGACTGTTAATGTGGAACGTTTCTATAACAAGGAGCGCCTGCGTCCGAGGTTTGAAAGTTTCGAGATGAATCCCCTGTTTATCATGACGAGTGATGCGGTCTGAAATGAGAATAAAAAGAGCCGCCTCTGCACCAAGCAGAGGCGGCTCTTTGTTAAGTTGATTACTCTTCGCGCTTGATCTGGAAGGAATCGAAATCCCGGGCAACAAACGAATTGGGGAAGATTGCCTGTGCCTCCCTAAGCACATCCTTCTCGCGATAGCGGCGCGAGATGTGTGTGATGATCAGCTTCTTGACGCCCGCCTTAACCGCCAGTTCCGCTGCCTGCCGCGCCGTCAGGTGTGAGAATTGACGCGCCATTTCGGCTTCTTCCTCCATGTACGTCGATTCGATCACCAGCGCGTCCGCATCCCTGCTGACCTCGAGCAGGTCCTCCGTTTTACCGGTGTCGCCGACAACGACCAGCTTGATGCCCTTTTGAACGGGGCCCAGCACATCGTCGGGTTGGATGCGTGTGCCATCGGGCAGGGTGATCTCCTTGCCCGCGACCAGATCGCGTCGTTCCGGTCCGAACGGGACTCCCATCTCATCCGCTTTGGCAGCCAGGAACGGACGCCGCTCCTTACCCTCGAAGACATATCCAAGACAATCAGGTCCGCGATGTGTGACTGAAAACGCGCTCACCGAAAAGTCGTCTGTTTCAAAAAAAGTTCCGGGCTTGATCTCGTTCAATCGAAGCGGCATGGGAGCCTGGTTGCCACGCAGCACAACTCCATAGATCAGGTCGTGGACGCGGTCGAGCGTTGAACGCCCGCCGAAGATATCGAGCTCGTCGATCGCCTCCCAGCGCAGAAAGGTGCTCAGCAACCCGCCCAGCCCAAGAATATGGTCGAGATGACCATGGGTAAGCAAAATACGCGTCAGGTTTTTAAAGCCAATGCCCGATTGCAGGATCTGGCGCTGAGTGCCTTCGCCGCAATCCACCAAAAAACGATATTCATCATGTTTGATGACCTGGGCTGAGAGACCGCGCTTGGCAGATGGCGCGGATGCGGATGTTCCGAGAAAAATAATTTCAAACAATGTTGAGTCCTTAAGTGCAATGTTTCGTAATTTTACCCCAAAAGAAAAACAGACCATTTGTGCTATACTACAAAAACCATGCCTCTTAAGACTCCTGCTTCTCGATCAAAATCGAGCGGAAAGCCTGCGGGCAAAACTGTGACTGCTGCGCGCGGGAAGGATAAAGGTGCGTCTCACGTCAAGAAAACGCGTCACACGTCGCCTCCGCCGCGACCTGTTTCCGTTGGCTGGTGGGAGACTCTCACTGACGAGCGCAAGCTCGATGTCGTCGGTGCGGTCATGGCGGTGATAGGCTTACTGACCATGCTTGTCCTCGTCTCCTCCCAACGCAGTCCGTTGACGGGGAGCATGGTGCGCGTGCTTGGGCAGACCTTTGGCTGGGGAATTTACATTCTGCCTCTGGGATTGATCGTGATGGGTTTGTGGCTCATCTTCCGTCGTATCGAAAAGCTACCTCCTCTTTCACTCGAACGTGCCACGGGCCTGATCCTGTTTTTCCTTTGGCTGCTTGCCTTGCTGCATTCGATCATCGCCACACCTGAAATGGCCAAACAGGCTGCACTCGAAGGTGCCGGCGGCGGATATATCGGCAGCTTCTTCGAGCAGGCACTCATGAGGAGTTTCGGGGCCGGCGGCACAATTGTCGTCCTGCTGGCATGGCTGCTGATTACCCTGACGATGATCTTCGACATTTCAGTTCAGGATCTGTTCAAGTGGTTTGGCCCGCTCATTGAACAAGTGCGGGCGGTGGCTCCAGGACGAAGCAGGCGGACCCGTCGGTCTTCTTCGCCTGAAGGTGCGGGGGTTGCATCCAACGGATTTACACCGTTGAACCGCCCTGAACCTGTTCTCCCACAGGAGATTATCGGCAAGCCTGTCACCTCCATAAAACCCGCCGAGACAGTGATCCAATGGAAACTTCCGGATATCAAAACCATCCTTGATTCAGGCACAGCGCCATCTGTCAACGAAGAATTCATTCAGCAGAGAGCCCGTTTGATACAGGAAACGCTGGCTTCGTTCGGTGCTCCGGTTCAGGTCGTGGAAATCAACCGTGGACCCACGATCACACAGTTCGGAGTGGAGCCGCTCTTCGTCGAGACAAGAAACGGACGCACCAAGGTGCGCGTCAACAAGATCGCATCCCTTGCAGACGACCTGGCTCTGGCGCTGGCCGCGCCGCGCATCCGTATCCAGGCACCGGTGCCCGGCCATAGTTACGTTGGCATCGAAGTCCCCAATGACGAAATGACTCTGGTGGCATTGCGTGACCTGCTGGAAAGTGAAGTATTCCAGCGAAACAAAAGTCCGCTGCGGTTCGCACTCGGGAAGGATGTCACGGGACATCCGGTCAACACAACGCTTGAGAACATGCCACACTTGCTGATCGCAGGAACGACCGGTTCTGGTAAGTCTGTGTGTGTGAATGCGATACTGACCTGTTTCTTGATGCACAACACACCGGATGATCTGCGTATGATCCTTGTTGACCCGAAGCGCGTGGAGTTGACCGGATACAACGGCATTCCACATCTGCTCTCACCTGTCGTCGTTGAGATCGATCGCGTCATCGG
This sequence comes from Chloroflexota bacterium, assembly GCA_039932795.1. Taxonomy (GTDB): domain Bacteria; phylum Chloroflexota; class Anaerolineae; order Anaerolineales; family Villigracilaceae; genus Defluviilinea. The sequence continues at coordinate 1,159 of JBDTPH010000112.1, read as the reverse complement.
CGCACTGCAGTGGATGACACGCGAGATGGACAAGCGTTATCACATGTTCGCCAAGGCTGGCTCACGTAACATTGCCGATTACAACGCCAGGATGAAATTGCAGGGCGGGAAGAAACTTCCATTTCTTGTGATTGTTATCGATGAACTGGCGGATCTGATGATGATCGCGCCCGGCGAAACGGAACAGACGATCACGCGTCTTGCGCAGCTGGCGCGTGCCACCGGTATCCATATGATCCTCGCCACCCAGCGTCCATCCGTGGATGTGGTGACAGGTTTGATCAAAGCGAACTTCCCGGCACGTATTGCCTTTGCAGTTGCATCCAATACTGACAGCCGCGTAATCCTTGACCAGCCCGGGGCCGAACGATTGCTTGGGCGCGGCGATATGTTGTTCCAGGCTCCAGATGCTCCGTCGGCGGCTCGCCTGCAGGGCGTTTTCGTTGCAGACCAGGAGATCCAAAACCTTGTGGAATTCTGGCGGGCGCAAGCTGGCGTAAGTCCGTATGCTACGCCCGGTGTCCCGGACCCTGCGGGTATTCCCAGTTCTGATATTCCCCTGAAGCAGACTGCCATGTTCGAAGACATGTCGCCCGCGGAGGCGAATGTTGATCCACTGCTTACCGAAGCGATCGGTCTTGTGCGTAAGGAAGGACGTGCATCGGTATCCATGCTGCAGCGCCGCATGCGGATCGGTTATACGCGCGCCGCACGTATTGTGGATATGATGGAGGATAAGGGAATTGTGGGTCCGCCGGAAGGCACATCGCAGCTGCGAAGTATTTTGGATTATGGTCCGACGGCACCGCCGAAGGATGATGGCGCGTAACAACCAGATCCAATTGATGTATAATTTTGTTTCTCGCCCTGGTAGTTCAATGGACAGAACAAGGCACTCCTAAGGCTTAGATGTGGGTTCGATTCCCGCCCGGGGCACAAATTAATTCATAAACCAAATTTCTAATGGACTTCTAACACTCCAGCCCTTGCCAAAAAAAACAGCCAGTAGTATTATCTGCATCGGCGTACACTAGGGTGCCCCCCTCACCCTGGTGTATGTCATTTAAAGGCAAAAAATAAAAAGACCCGTTCATTTGAACGGGTCTTTTTTGTTATTATTAAGCCACTTTAGCCTATGCAGCAACCTGCTTCAATACTT
>JBDTPH010000111.1:0-6637 GCA_039932795.1 Chloroflexota bacterium | reverse complement strand
CGGGCTGGCTCTGAAGCTGCGGGTGGCGACGATCTCGGTGTCATTGGGCAGGTCGATGGTCGTTGTCATGTCATGGTCCTTTCCTGGGGGTTTGGTCGAGCACGGTATCCAGTCGGCTGTAATTCTGCTCCATCACCCGCAAATATGAATACTGCAGCAGCTGAGCATGTTCCTCGATCCAGACCCTGCTAGCTTCATTTCCATACCAGATCCCGGGGTATTCCATAAGAAACCAGATGGGCATATCTATCCTCTCCAAGTCAGCAGGGCTCAAATTCTGAAATTCCAGCGTATCTTCACCGAGGTAATAACTTGCAAGAGGCGCCCGCGTGGAGACAACAACATCCCCCTGCTGCATTCTTTCCTGCACAAACCCGACAGACGCACGCCAATCGAGTCGGTTACCGTGATTGATCTGATAGTATAGTAGATTGTCCCCGGCAGCATCAGCCAACAAAATGAAAAGGACGCCAAAAATCAACACCATTCCCTGCTTGCCGGCGAGGGTAGCTATCGACTGAATGCTGCTGGCGGCCAGCACAACCCAGAACAATAATGTCATAAATGCATAGCGCTCGACAGTGAAAACAAACGGGTTTGCCATGGCAATCAGAAGCGGGGGCACAACTGAAGCAATAAGAAAAAATAAACCTGCCCTATCTTTTTTCATGAAAAGATAAATTCCGCCAAAGAACGCCAGGCACAGGATGGGAATGCCAATGTTGAAAGCAATCAGGATCAACAACCTAATTGGGGTATCTATCGGGGCCGCCAGAAACTCCAGGTCGGATGCAAACATAAAATCGCCCGTTGCTGCAAAAAGATAGATCTGATACATGAGAAAGACAACCACCGGGAACGCAAGAAGCAGAATGTTTCGAGCCTTAAATCCAGCCGGTTTCTCAAAGGGCAGAAGCCACAATAACAGCAAATATACAACGATCACCGGCATCAGTAGGATACCAATCATTCTTTCTGATACTGCCAGGTAGAACAAAACATAAAAAACAATAAGATAGAGCGGTCTGTCTCGTTCTATCGCAAAGTAAAAAGAAAACAAAGCCAAAGTATAAAACAGCATCAACGATGTATAGAAACGGGCATTTTGCGACCAGAATATATGCCATGGCGCGACGGCCAGCAGCAACATTGTAAGTAGGGCGACAGGATGGTCGACGATTTTTCTTAACGTCCAATACAGAATCGGTATCGTGAGGACACCAATCACTGCTGCGATGAATCGAGCACTCCATTCATTCACTCCCAAGACGTTCATGGTTTGTGCAGAGAAAATTACCGAGAGTGGAACCCAGTTTCTAGCAGGCGGTATATGTCCAAGAATCAGTTCAGGGCTGCTAAAATGTGCCATTGCATGATTGACAGTATAGATCTCATCGATCCAAAAACTCCATTCACCCAGTTTATAAAATCGAAGTGCTGCCGCAAGAAGAGTGATAAGAAATAATAATCCGTAATCAAACCAGGGTCGGCTTGAGATCTCAGTAGTCCAGTTTCCAATACGTTTAAGATTCATCATTGCATCTATTTCCTATGCTGGAGCAATCCCTGCATCAAACCGCGTATGGCGCGTAGATTTCCACGGCGCGCCTCGCGTGTAATTACCTGAACTGCGAGGACGGGGGCACCGAAGATATAAAAAGCGATCTTCTGCCAGGCGCTGGCGTGCCTTCGCATAAATAGCAACCAATGACGCGACTTGTGCCGCGCATACTCTTCGCTGTACCCCGCCCCAAATGTATGACTCACTTGATGATACCCAACTGCATCCGGAATATACATCGCCTTGTAACCGTATTTTTGCAGGCGAAGGGAAAAATCCAGATCTTCCGGGCCAAACGGGCCGAAGAGCGGATCGAAGCCACTCAATTGCTGGAAGACATCCGCCCGTACCATCATCGCGCCGCCGCATGAGATGCAGGGACGCGGCATATCATGCTGACCCTTGTCCTGCTCGCCAAACCCGACCGGCTTCACCCTCCAGAACACAAAGCTGATACGCGCACCGCCCCCGTCGTTGATTAAGCTACGGTCATGCATGAAGCGCAGTTTGGCCTGTGTCTGCCCTAGTTGTGGATCCGTCTCGAACGGCTGATGGAGCGCTCCAACAAAGCCGGGTTCCACGAGAATGTCATTATCCAAGAAAAGGATGTGTGTTGCATGGAATTCACTTATTGCCAGTTGAGCTGATGCATTTCTACCACCCGCGACTCCCAGATTTTCCTCACTGTAATGGGTGTGGACATTTGGAAAGACGCTGTTGACAGCGGCGACAGTATCATCCTGCGAGCCGTTATCCCACACAAGAACGTTGAATGCGATGTCTTTGTGGCCCAGCAAATCAGATAAACAGGCGAGTGTTTTTTCTCGTTGTTTATAGGTCAGGATGATAACGACGACCTTACAGGGACGGGAGTGCGAGCGAGCTGCATCGTTCATGGAAGAGGGATTGTTCATAAGGATATGATTTGAATTCAAAGCGGGGTTATTTGTCGAATCTGCCGTTTCCGCCCAGTTGTTCCAGCAGTTTTGCACTAAAAACTTTATACCCGCATTCGTTCAAATGGTCGCTATTATAAAATAGCCCAGGATGGGTCGTTAGTTCCGGGTCATTGGAAAAATCGTAGTATTCCACTCCGTAGGTTTCTTGCAACTTGCTAACCGCCAGCCTCATTTGGTCTGTTATATGAGACCCGCCATCTGCAAAATACGTGTTGTATTTCTGATAGTACGGCGGCGTGTATATAATAACTCGGACCCCTCTCGCTTGCAGTCGCTTAATTGTTCTGGCAAGTGCATCAAAAGAGTCCTGCTCCAGGCCTGGATGGGCATTTGCCATCTGTATGGAGCTTGATACATTTCGCCCGGCGATTTCCCGGGCATGAGTGTCCAATTGTTCTGCCGTGTAATGAAAACATTCACCCCACACTGACGAGGTCTGAACTCCATCATACGGAAACGGGTTTGTCTGTGATGCATCCAGAAGTAACGCCGGCCAAACAGCTTGCCAGCTATCCGAACGAACAACACTCATGACGTGTGTATAGGCATCCAACTTTCCCATCAGAAAATTTGTCCAATCTCCTTTAATGGGAGACCAAACGGGAACCATCGAGTAAAAACCAACCCTCCTCGAGCGGAGGGCATCGAATTTGGAGTTATCCCGGCTAAATGAATAATAGGAAATCGTTATAAAGACCGTTTTCAAATTTGGTGATTTGTCATCCAAAGAAATAACTGTTTTTTCGAGTTCAAACAAATCCGCAGCGGCAAGCGCCAGGGATTGTCCTTCCATCTCCAACACGGAATAATCAATTGAGTCAGCGTGCGAATTCCCCAATGTAATGGCTTCGATTGATTCATTCCGCGCTTTGAAGTTTGCACCCCTCTCTTGAAATTCGACGCGCCAATCCTCGAGTGGAGCAGCCCTTTGTGCCAGTGTCCCAAGGAGGTTTAGGCTCAGACTTATTCCCACGAGAAAGAAAACGGTTTTTAGAAACAATTTTTGCATGACGTTAGAACCTGGCATAAATGAATTCAGTCGATCCAAATTTTCCGAAGATAAAGATCACCAGGACCAACGCAAAATAAATCGACCAGCGCACCCAGACAGGTTGAGCGAGTACCACCGGTCGCAGGCCTCCCCCTCTCATTTGCACAATATGAACCATTTCCATCAGGAGGATAGCCAGGATGGCGATCATCCAGTCGTACAGCCCACCTGGCATTAGATCGACCAGGGATGCCTGTAATTTCCAGTCTGCAAATAAATGTCCGATTACATACACTGCGTCTGATAAGGAATTTGCACGAAAAAATATCCATGTGAAGCAGACCAGGTTGAATGTTGCAAATATCCTAATTCCTGTAGCAAGTTTGGGATGCAAAGCAAATGACCAGCTCATGGTTTTTTTTGCCTGGCCCCACCATACAGAAATCACCATGAAGATACCATGTAGTACTCCCCAGATAATAAAAGTCCAATTGTCACCATGCCAAAGGCCACTGGCCAGCATGGTGATCATGGGCGGAATAATCATGGCAACCAGACTCCTGGAAGAAAATTTTCGCCGAAGGAGCGCTCGCTGGATTGGATAAAAGATGTAATCGCGCAACCAGTTATAAAGACTGATATGCCACCGCCGCCAAAAATCGGGGATCGACTGAGCATAATATGGCTGCTGAAAATTTTCTGTCAATTGGAAACCCATGACTCGCGCCGCACCAATTGCGATATCTGCATATCCGGAAAAGTCGCAGTAAATCTGGAACGCAAATGCATACGTGGCGAGGATTAGCGCCATACCCGTGTAAGCCGTTGGATCTCCATAAACTGTATCCACCAGCAAAGCCAATCGGTCAGCAATGACGAGCTTCTTGAACAGACCCCAGACTATCCGTTGAAGGCCGCTAACCATGTTTTCGTAATCTGCCACATGTGTTTTACGATATTGGGGAAGTAATAGGTTCGCCCGCCCAATGGGACCTGCCACCAGTTGCGGGAAAAAAGCAACAAACAAAGCATAAATCCCCACGTGTTTTTCCGGTTTGATTATGCCTCGGTAGACATCAATAGTGTAGCTAATTGTTTGAAAAGTAAAAAATGAAATTCCAAGCGGTAGCAGAATATTTCCCGGCTCGAAACGCGAGATTCCCAACTGACCAAAAACGTTCTGGAAAACGGGATCAGAGAAATCGAGATACTTAAAAATAAAAAGTATTCCCAGACTTAAAACCAGGCTGAAGGTCAGAACCAGGCGGCGCGTTGCAGGATTCTTATCCCTTCCCAGCCAGAGACCTGCTAGATAACTTATCCCTGTCACAGCCAACAGTATCACAATGTATTTTGGCTTCCAACTCATATAAAAGAAGTAGCTGGCGCCTAAAAGTAGAAGCCATCGATATTTGTGCGGAATAATGAAAAACGCAATTGAGACAACCGGAAAAAATACAAGAAATTCGATGGAATTAAATTGCATATAATATTCACTCGTGCCTTATTTTGCCATAGGATAATTGTTTCGTTTCTGTGTGCATATGGTCAGTTTTTCTGCGTGCTCATCCACAAATTTAAGCCCTGCATAAACTTTTCCCCATCCACATCCTGCTGCCAAAAACGGGTTAATTCATAAGTGTCGCATCCGGGTCGAACCATATCGCGCAGACTGGTGCAGGCATATGCAAAGCCTGCGTCCCGCACAATTCTTTTGGCATCGTCAGTGGTCCTGCCGTTCGGGTATGCAAAACCCACAACCTGCCTGCCTGACAGTTCCTCCAATTCCTGTTTGCCCGACACGATCTCCTCCCGTTGCCTTTCCAACGAAAGACGCGGCAGCATTGGATGAGTTTTCGTATGGGCGCCGAGGTCAACCAGTCCATCCTCAGTAAGCTGGAGAAGTTCTGTACGACTCATTGCATGATGATCAGATGATTTATCCATGGCCAAACCAGACCAACTCCGAATTGCGTCCATTGCATAAACCTGCTCTTCGATATCCATTAAAAGCAGAAAATGATATAAGGCATGACGAAGTTTTCTGCGAATGGAAACATCTTCCAGACTTCTCGCTTCAGCCCGCATGGTGGGCTTATTCCACTGAAAATGACTTTCTCCCACCTGAAAACGGAGTGTGGCTGGTTCTGCCTTCGATTGCATGACAAGCCTTTCCAGCTCATCCCACCAAAACTCCTTCCCCACATATCCTGTACACACAAAAATCGTTGCCGGGACTTGATATTTTTCCAGAATCGGCTTGGCTTGATAGAGATTGTCGGCGTAACCGTCATCGAACGTTACTGCAAGCGATCTGGCTGGTAGCGAGCCTTCTTTCAAATGTTGTACTAATTTGGAAACGCTGATGGGGCGGGTATATTTGTTCACCGCATCCATATGTTCTTCAAAATGTTCAGGCGTCACACAGACTTCATACTCATCGAACGTTGCATTTACAACCCGATGATAACCAAGAATAATTGCACCTCCGAAGACGCGGGCCCGCAACCAGCGGGAAAAAACCTTGGCTGTTTTAACACCTGGAATCCTCATTTGGCTTGTTCCAGTTTGACTGCGCGGACGGCGATCAAAACTTCGTAACTGCGATCCACCGCGTCGAGTTCCTTTTTCTTCAGATCCTCCACCGCCAATCCCTCAAGGAAAGAGATCGCCGCAAGCACATTCCCATACGAACGAATGGTGACATTCCCTGCTGAAAACGTCTCCTCAAAAAGAAGTCTGGCAGACAGGGATGTGAACCGCCAATACTCCCCCCAGCGGTCAAAGTCTTCGAGGCTGAGTTGAGCCATGCCCGAGGCGGTCACTAGCAGGACTCCGCCTGGTTTAAGGATGCGATGCAATGTGGCAATCACCGCGCGGATGTCGTAGATGACCTGCAAGGTCTGGGTAAATATGATCGCATCGAAAACATTCGACGGCAAGTGGTCAGCTTTTGTCAGGTCGGCGACGATCGTGGCATCGGGATTGCCCTCCACGGGATGCAGGACGTCACTTTTCGTGATGCGGTCACCTCCGTATTTGACAGTATATGCATTGTGCTTGATTTCCAGCACATTCCCGCGTACATCCATCGAAAATTCAGATAGGAACTTTTCGATGTAGTAA
>JBDTPH010000110.1:0-37216 GCA_039932795.1 Chloroflexota bacterium | reverse complement strand
GACCAGGAAATGAAATCTGGAAAATGGGAGAAGATGCCCGGTAAAGCTCTCAATGAATGTACATTGGGCATCATCGGCGTGGGTAACATTGGCAGGGCCGTGACTCGCCGCGCACGCGCCTTTGGCATGAAAGTTTGCGGCACGGATATCATCGAGATCGACCATGTCTTCATTACCGAAACTGGCATCGAGCTGACAAGTCTCCAATCCCTGCTTTCTGCTTCTGACTTTATCTCTGTGAACTGTGACCTGAACCCGTCAAGCTTTCACCTGATCAACCGCGATACGCTTGCATTTGTAAAATCCAGTGCAGTATTGATCAACACTGCACGTGGACCCATTGTCGATGAGGAAGCGCTGATCGAAGCGTTGCAGACCAAACGCCTCGCGGGAGCCGCTTTGGACGTCTTTGAATATGAGCCGCTTCCAGCGCAGAGTCCGCTCATGAAAATGGATAACGTCATGCTGGCTCCGCATAACTCCAATTCCAGCCCCGCCGCCTGGGAACGAGTCCATTGGAGTACGATCAGGAACCTGATGGAGGGGCTTGGCATCGAATATGAATTTAAGAATGGCTGGTAAACGATCCTGGCTTCATGCTATTCCACTGCACCCGCTTTTCTTCGCTGCCTATCCCATCCTTGCACTGTTGTCATTTAATAGTACCGAGCTGAACTTTACAGCCGGGCTGCGATCGTTGCTCTTATCCATCGTCCTGGCTGTCATCCTGTTCCTGATCTTCCGCCTGATTTATCACGATTCAAAACAGAGTGCGCTTGTTTCGAGCGCGGTTTTGATCCTGTTTTATTTCTACGGCCATATCTATAATCTGCTTATAGGAATTAGCATTGCCGGGCTTCATCCATTTCAGCACCTGACGTTGGGGCCGCTCTGGCTGGTTCTTGCTGCCTTGATCGTCTGGTGGGTGTCCCGCAGACCCAGGCATATTTCCACGGCCACATATGGTCTCAATGTCATGGGCCTGGTTCTCCTGATCCTACCCGTGTTCCAGTTGACATCTTTTTTTGTGGAGCGCAAAATATCCGATGCAAATGCAGAGAATCAGCCAACCACTCTGAGTCTCAAACCAGGGAATCAGCCCCCCGATATTTATTACATCATTTTGGATGGCTATGGCCAATCTGATGTATTGAAGAGCTACGGATATGATAACTCGAGCTTTCTGAACACATTGAGAGAGTCAGGCTTTTTTATTGCCGATTGTGCTCAGAGCAATTATGCCCAGACGAAATTGTCTTTGGCGTCCTCTTTGAACTTTAACTATCTTGATGCCCTGGGCGACCAATTTGTTAGCGGGTCAAATGATCGGACCGGGCTGAATGCGTTGATCCACTACAGTGCTGTGCGTAAAAACCTGGAGAAGGCCGGTTATAAAACCATCGCCCTTGCCACAGGCTATCCCATGACCGAACTGACCGATGCAGATTATTACCTTGCTCCTCAGCCAACCTGGCGACGATTAAATGAATTCGAAGTCCTCCTTCTGAAAACAACCCTGGCAGGGTCGATAGAGCGTGGCAGCATTGATGTGCCAGATTTAACCCCGGAAATATCCCGTGAGCGCACCCTCTTTGCCCTGGAAAAACTCGAGACAATCCCGCACATTCCGGGACCTAAATTTGTTTTTATTCATGTGGTGAGCCCCCATCCTCCCTACGTATTCGGTCCGACAGGCGGACCAATAGCTCCTGCCCAGGAGGGGGTCACCAGGGCTGAGCAATCAGCCATCTATTATCGCGATCAGGCAATGTATATAAGCAGTCGTATAATGGAAATCGCGCCACGCATCATCGCCAATTCCACTACACCACCTGTCATCGTGATCCAGGGGGATCATGGACCCACATTGCCCAGCCAGCCGCGTGCACGGATGGGCATTCTAAATGCCTACTTTTTACCGGGCGTTGATACAAACCTGTATTCAACGATTACCCCTGTGAACACGTTTCGAGTCATTTTTAACGTATACTTCGGGCAGGACCTTGAATACTTGGATGATGTGAGTTCATATTCAACTTATAGGCGGCCTTTTAACTACAGAGTTATCTCAAATTCCTGCAAAACAAACGAGTAGGTGAAAATGTCCAAAGATCACATTGTGCTCATTACGGGCGCGGCAGGAGGGATTGGCCGCGCGACTGTTGCTCTCTTTGCTGAAAAAGGCTGGCTCGTCATCGGCGTGGACCGTGCTGATTTCGGCGAAGGGTTTCCATCCAATGGCCTGTTCATCAGATCGGATATTTCACGCCCTGAGGACATGCAGGCGATTTTTGAACAGGCGGATCAATTCACAGATGGGCTCGACGCACTGGTGAACAATGCCGCGTTGCAGGTGGCGAAACCGATCATGGAAACAAGCGTCGAGGAGTGGGATACGGTGATGGCGTCCAATTTGCGTTCGGTATTCCTGGGAGTCAAACTCGCCTATCCATTGCTGAAAACGAATGGTGGTGCGGTGGTGAATGTGTCGTCTGTCCACGCCATTCAGACATCTGCAAACATTGCTGCCTACGCCGCGTCGAAAGGCGGCCTGCTTGCACTGACGCGGGCCATGGCGATCGAGTTCGCGCCCGAGAACATCCGCGTCAACGCCATCCTGCCCGGCGCCGTGGATACCCCCATGCTGCGCGCGGGGCTTGGCCGCGGACATGTGGGGCAGGGCGATATGCAGGAGCGGCTCGATAACCTGGCGCGCAAGACGGTCAATGGCAAGGTGGGTAAGCCCGAGGAGATTGCCCATGCCATTTATTTCCTTGCGGATAATGAGCAATCATCCTTTATGACAGGTCAGGCTCTGGTTGTGGATGGTGGGGCGACTGCAAGACTTAGCACGGAATAAAAAGAATTTTTTTACATGAAACAGACTCTCAAACAATTCATCCCTTCGAATGTCTGGCATCTTGTTCGTGATACCTACGACGGTCTCCGACGAATACCTGAGCTGCCTGCCGCATATTTTCACCCCTGGCGGCGCGAGAGCATGAAACGCCTTGCTGCATTGAAGGATACCCACAAAGGGAAACGGGCTTTCATCATCGGTACGGGTCCCAGCCTGAAACAAACTGACCTCAATAAAATAAAAGATGAAATTACATTCGGCTTGAATCGTAGTTATGTGGCGTTTCCACAATGGGGATTCTCTACCACGTACCTGTGCGTCACAAATGACCTGGTTGTTGAACAGTTTGTGGACGATATCAACGCCCTCACACTTCCCAAGTTCATTGCATGGCGTTCCCATCGTCACTTTTCTCCCGACACGCCCGTTTCAAAAATTCCAAACTTTGTTTACACATCCTATACGGGCCCACGCTTTGCCACCGATATACGTGGACGTGTGTGGGAGGGCGCAACGGTTACCAACCTGGCACTTCAAATTGCCTTTCATCTGGGTATTGAAAAAGCCGTTCTGATCGGCGTGGACCACAATTTCGCATCCAAGGGTGAGGCAAACAAAACTGTTGTTTCGGAAGGTGATGATCCCAATCACTTCATGCCGAATTATTTTGGCAAGGATACAAAATGGCAGCTGCCTGACCTGGATACATCTGAGATTGGATACACATTTGCACGTGAAGCCTACCGCAAAGCGGGACGTGAAGTGCTGGACGCAACGGTCGGCGGCAAATTGACCGTTTTCCCGAAGGTTGACTATAATTCCCTATTCCCATGAGCAAACTACAACACAGCCAAAGCCGCTTTTCGCTGGCACTTCTGGTTCCCCTGGTCACACTCTTTGTTTTGGGCGTGGTTTTGCGCCTGGTCGATGTTACCGACCCTCCCCTTGATTTCCATACATCACGGCAGCTACGCAATTCCATAGTTGCGCGCGCAATTTACTATGAGTTGTCTCCCGGCGCGGACGAGCAAAGATCTAGGCTTGCCGCTTCATTTGCCAATTCCGTGGGTCATTACGAACCTCCTGTGATCGAGTCGCTTGCGGCGGCTACCTATTTGATGGTGGGCGGCGAAAGTTATGCAGTTCCACGGTTCTGGCAGACCCTATTTTGGATTTTGGCGGGGGCGGCCCTGTTCGACCTTGCAAGGCGTGCCGTTTCGCCGTGGGCGGGTTTGGCGGCTGTAGCCTATTACATGGTTTTGCCGTTCTCTGTGCAGGCCAGTCGTTCATTTCAGCCGGACCCGTTAATGACATCCGCGTTTGTGATCGGCATTTATTATTTATATCGCTGGTCTGAAGATGCTGTGGATTTGGATGTATCGCCGCGTAATCGCAGCTGGACATGGGCCATACTCGCGGGCGTCTTTCTGGGGTTCGCAGTATGGGTGAAGGTTGTCATCGCATTTTTGATCGGAGCATGCGCCGTCGCCCTGGTATTGTTTACTCTTCGCAGGGACTTTTGGAAGTCGAGACAGGTTTGGGCGATGGCATTTCTGATGGTCGCCCCGGCATTTCTATATTACGTTGTGCTGCATTCAGGTCGCTCCAGCGATTATTTTACAAACTGGTCGGCTGCACTTTTTAAACTGGTCTCAAGTACTGATTTTTATTCGAAGTGGCTGGCGTTTCTTGGAAGTTTGTTTGGTCTCACAGTTCTGTTCGCAAGCCTTGCAGGCGCATTCATTGCGACCCCGCGATTGCGCTGGTTGTTGGTCAGTCTGTGGATTGGTTATCTTGCATACGGTTTGACCCTGCCATTCCAAATGTACACGCACAGTTACTATCATATTCAACTGATACCGCTCATTGCGTTGGGACTGGGAGTGGCGTTGAATCCACTTTTTGAAAAGGTATCCAGCCTGGATGTAATGGGACGTGCCGCTTTCAGCGCATTGACGGTGGCGGTGATCGGATATCACGCCTGGGTGGCGCGGTCCGTGCTTGTGGCGCAGGATTTTCGACATGAGCCGAACGTCTGGGAAAATATCGCGGCGGCGATTCCCGAAGATGCGAATGTCATCGCGTTAACACAGGATTACGGTTTTCGGCTGATGTATTTTGGCTGGCGCAAAGTGGATCTGTGGCCGCTCAATACAGACCTGGCTACATTGAAGAATGAGAACCGCGACACGGCTGCGCGCTTCAACCAGATCACGGATGGCAATGCTTATTTTCTAGTCACCGCATTCGGTCAGTTGAACCAGCAGCCTGAACTGAGAAGGATCCTGGATGCATACCCTGTTGTGGACGAGGGTGATGGGTTTGTTTTGTATGATCTGCGCCACTGATCTGAACGGATCATGAAACTCGTTTCGATTGTCACGCCTTCGTTCAATCAGGCTCCTTATCTCGAACAGACACTGCGCTCTGTTCTCGATCAGGAGTATCCATCCCTGGAATATATTGTTGTAGATGGCGCCTCCACCGATGCGAGCGTGGATATTATCAAAAAGTACGTGGACCGCTTGACCTGGTGGGTGAGCGAGAAGGACAGTGGTCAGGGGGATGCGATCAACAAGGGACTGGCGCGCGCGAGCGGCGAGATCATTGCCTGGCTGAACTCGGACGATACCTACCTGCCCAATACAATTTCCTCCGCAGTAAAGATCTTTGAACAAAACCCCGATGTCGTCCTTGTCTATGGGGATATGCTTGCCGTGGATAAAAATGGGCAGACAACGAATGTTTTAAAATACAGGCAGCTGGCCCTTGAAGATCTATTGTGTTTTCAGATCATCGGCCAGCCTGCCGTGTTCTTTCGGCGCGCTGCGTATGAAAAAGCGGGTGGCCTGGATACAACCTTCCATTTTCTGCTTGACCACCACCTGTGGATCCGCATTGCACAACAGGGAAAAATTTTGCACGTGCCGCAGGTTTGGGCGGCGGCACGCTATCATGCCCAGGCGAAGAACAGGCTAAAAGCGGCAGAGTTCGGACGCGAAGCCTTCCGTATTTTGGATTGGGCCAGGAGCGAGCCTCGCTTAACGGGAACGGTCTCAAAGGTGGGAAGACGCGCACATGCCTCTGCTCATCGCGTGGATGCCCGTTACCGGCTCGATGCGGGACAATCCACATCTGCTTTGCGCGCCTGGTCCAGGGCATTGGTCATCCATCCGCCGACGGCATTGAAACGCTTGAACATTTTTGTTTCGGCAATACTGCACATGCTTGGGCTGAACCGATTAAGGGAACTCATTTTGCAGCGCCGCCGGCGCGGATATTCGAACGATAAGTAAAAATCTGAATCTGATAAAATACTCAGGCTTATGTCACAGCCAGGTTTTTTTTCACTGCGCTCAATTCGTGTTGCGGCAATTCTATTCCTTTTCAGCGCCGCGCTCTCCATACGCCTGTATGATCTCACCGATCTGCCGCTCGATTTTCATCCCACCCGTCAACTGCTATCGGCGATCAAGGCGCGCGCCCTGTATTTTGAAACACAGCCCGACGGGATTTCAACTGAGAAATTGGAAACTGGGATTCGCCAGGCAAAATTAAAGGCCCAGGTGGAGCCTGTGGTTTTTGAACAGCTGGTCGCATACACCTATCGTTTCACAGGGGAACAGTTGTGGGTTGCGCGCGTATATTCTTCGTTGTTCTGGCTTATTGGCGGGATATTTCTTTTTGTGCTCGTGCGCGATCTGGCCTCATTCGAAGCGGCATTTTTTTCGACATCCTATTACCTGTTTTTTCCATATGCGGTCATTGCCAGCAGAAGTTTTCAGCCCGATCCGTTGATGGTAATGTTGATCCTTGGGTTCTGGTGGATATTCTCGCGCTGGGTGGACCTCACGCCTGGCGCTTCCCTTCGGGATGCTTCGCGATCTCCTGAAAGGAGAGGCGGACTGCGGGGAACTGCACTTCTCGCGGGACTTTTGGGCGGGCTCGCGATATTCATAAAATTCTCTGCCGTATTTTTTGTGATCGGCGCGGCGCTTGGGCTGGGACTATCGCGTTTTACATGGCGCGAGCTATTACGTAATTCCCAGGTGTGGATGATGGCGATCGTAGGCGCGTTGCCCGCGTTGATGTATCTCATAGTTGGCATCTTCATTGACGGCGGGCTTGGTGGACAGTTCAGTGGACGCTTTATGCCGGCCCTGCTGTTGAACCCCTTCAACTATTTGCAATGGATGACAAAAGTGGACATGTCGGCAGGTGGACTATTTATTATGCTTGCCCTGCTGGGGTTCTTTCTCGCAGCCGACCGTCGTTTAAGAACGTTCATGTTTGGCTTGTGGGGCGCGTATCTTTTGTATGGTCTCTTCTTTGATTATCACGTTGCAACACACGATTACTATCATCTGCCGCTCATCCCCATCGTGGCAGTGTCGCTGGCTCCGCTGGGGGGCTGGTTCTTTGCCCGTTTAACGGAGTCAACGGTCGGGCGAAGTCAGCGAAGCGCGGCATACATCATCCTGATCCTGGGCCTGTTCATGGTCGTGTGGAATGTCCGAAACCAGATGAAGGCTGTGGATTATCGTCCCGAGGCCGGGATGTGGGCCGAGATCGGAGAGTTGGTGCGCGGAACACGTGTACTTGCTTTAACCGAGAATTACGGCTCGCGGCTGGAATATTGGGGCTGGCATACGGCCAACACGTGGCCCAGCCTTGGCGAGATGTCACATTCCCAGTTGCGAGGCGGTACAATTGATTCGTTCGATGAGATGTTTGAAGGCTATACTGGGAAGCGGGATCTATTCCTGGTGACCGATTTTGACGAGTTGAAGGCGCAGACACAGCTGCGTGAAAGACTATCCTCCTACCATATCTATGCCGAGGGCGAAGGGTATGTGATCTACGATCTTCGCAAACCATGATGACCCATAACGTTAAACCTATTCTTGTTACAGGTACACACCGTAGTGGCACAACGTGGATTGGCAAAATGCTCGCTGCCGATTCATCCATCGCGTATATCAGCGAACCGTTGAATGTTTTGCACCGCCCCGGTGTCTTGCGTGCGAAAGTGAAGCATTGGTATCAGTATATTTGTGAGGACAACGAGGCGGAGTATCTGCCCGCGTTCAATGAGCTGCTTGAGTTTGATTACCACCTTTGGGATGAGATTCGCTCGATCCGTTCGCAGCGCGATTTTTTGCGCATGGGACGTGATTTCGCCATCTTCTACAACGGTCTGATGCGCGGCTTGCGCCTGCTGATGAAGGACCCCTTCGCGGTGTTTTCAACAGAATGGTTTGCGAAACGTCTGAACTGCGAAGTGGTACTTGCAGTGCGTCATCCTGCAGCATTCGTCAGCAGCCTCAATCGTCTCAATTGGCCCTTTGATTTTCAGGATCTGCTCGACCAGCCTTTGCTGATGCGTGATCATCTCGAACCGTATCGTGCACAAATGGAAGCTGCCAAAACGGATGACGTCATCGGGCAGTCGGCACTGCTCTGGAATTTGATCTACCGCTCGGTTCACACCACGCTTGAGCGGAATCCCGGTTTCATAGCCGTCCGCCACGATGATCTTTCGCGCGATCCCATACACAAATATCGTGAGCTGTACAACTCTCTTGGGCTGGACTTCACTCCGCGCGTGGAGAAGGTCATTCGGAACTCCAGCAGTTCCGATAACCCTGTGGAACCATCACGAAAAAACATCCACGCGGTAAAACTGGACAGCCGGGCCAATATGGAGAATTGGAAAAAACGCCTGACCCAGGATGAGATCAAACGCATCCGCGACCTGACTGGGGAGGTTTCCGCCTTGTTCTACCCGGACGTGGAGTGGTAGCAATGGCTGAGTTGCCGCTCGTTTCGATCATCACACCATCCTTCAATCAGGTGCGCTATATCGAGGCCACTATTCAGTCTGTGTTGTCACAGGATTATCCGCGCATCGAATACATCATCGTGGATGGGGGCTCGACAGATGAGACCGTGGATGTCATCAGGAAGTATGAAGGTATGGGCGGGGGTACCCCATCCATTGCCTGGTGGGTCAGTGAAAAGGACAAGGGCCAGACCGACGCGATCAATAAGGGATTTGCGCGGGCAAGCGGCGACATCCTGGCCTGGATCAATTCGGATGATACATACGAACCCGCTGCAATTTCAGCCGCGGTCAAATACCTGCTGGAACATCCGGCAGTGGGAATGGTGTACGGCGACTGCAATTTCATCAACGAAAATGGAAGTGTGATCGGCAAATTCAATGCCGCTCAAACGAATCACCACCTCATCCGCCAGGGATATGTACACATCCCTCAGCAGACCATGTTCTTCCGCGCAGACCTGTGGAAGCAGGTGGGTCCGCTCGACCCGTCATTTTATTTTGCCATGGACTATGATCTGTGGACGCGCATCTCAGTCCGCGCAGAAATAAAATATGTGCCGCAGACCTGGGCAAATTTCCGACTGCACACCACAGGCAAAACCATCATGGCCGATGACCGCTGCTGGCCCGAGATGATCCGCGTCCACTACCGCGATGGCGGCTCGTTCTTTTCCACGATCGTGGCGAAATACTATATTCGCAAGTTGATCGCGCCGTTATGGAACTGGCGCCGAAGAAGAATGTTCAATATATAACTCGCGCTGATTGGTTCTGGTGGTCGAGTAGTTGCAACGCAACGTATCGAGACCAATCGCTGGAATGCAACATGTCCTCATTGTTTTCTTCTCCATCCCTCGATGACCTCATCCGCCTGCTCAAAGCCTGGAAGTTTTGGGTCTTGGGTGCGATTATCGGCGCGTTGATCGGCGCGGCCGCATATTATCTTCTCCCGCCTGCATATCAGGCGCGTGCCACCGTCAACGTGGATTTCAACCTGGAAGAAGCCTGGCCAGCCGAGACAGACCGTCAACAATTCTATTATTTGGAACGTGAAACGCGTAAACTGAAGGAGATCGCCTGGTCGGATGATGTGATGCAGACGCTTTCGGCTGGTTTATTGGTTCCAGTGGAAGAGTTACGCGGCGGGAAATTAAAGCTCAGTCAACCCGCCGAATCAGGCTGGCATTTCTATGCGGAAGATAAAAACCCTGAACGGGCCGCTGAACTTGCCACAGCATGGGCGTTGCTATTTGAGGAGGGCGTTCAGCAGAATATAGCAAATTCCGCTGGCTTGAACAGCCATATTCGAGTGGATGCCACTCAGACGGAAAATCTGCCTGTGGAAAGAAGCGTTCCTCTGAGCGCGTATTTGCTGACGGGCTCGATTTTATTTCTCACTCTTGGTGCAGGTAGTGTTCTGTTCCTGCCCTCCTCATCGCTTCGTCTGCGGACTTCGTCCTCCGCTCAGCGCGAGGGCAGTTCGCCTAAATGAAAAACTCAATCGGCTCTGTGGACTCTCTGGCTCAAATCTCGCGCTTCTTATGGGGCGCAGCTTTATTCACTTTGCCTGTCACCAGCTTTCGTTACTTCCCGTTTTTGGGAGACGCCACGTATGTTCGGCCTTTGGCGTTATATCCTGTTGCATTGTTGCTCCCGCTTTTGTTCATCCAGTTGATCCGCGGGAAGTCATCCTTTGCGCGCGCAGGGGCTTTAACTCCGCTGACAGTGTTTGTGTTATTTGCCCTGGCGGCGACCAGTTTTGGGGCTCTGCTTGACCCGTTGCCATTGCGCGGGCAGGAATATTTCGGGCGCGTCATCCGTGGGTGGGCAACCCTCGCAATCGGCTTGTCCTTCTTTATCGCGGCAGTGTGGATGAACCGGGATGAGGACGATCTGCGATTCTCCATCAAGTGGCTGCTGGCTGGCTTCGTGATGAACGTGCTCTGGAGCGGAGTGCAGGCGCTTGCGTTTTACACGCCCCTGCTGGAAAAAGTGACCGTCACGCACTGGCAGCGGGCGTTCTCCATGCGCGAGCTGGTGAAGACCAACCGCGTCTCAGGAATGGCGTATGAACCCGCATGGCTGGCAGGGCAGATAGCAACAGTGTACCTGCCGTGGCTGTTTGCGTCGCTTCTAACGCGTGTCAGGATCACGCGTTTCAAATGGCTGGAGATCATTCTGCTCGGTTTTGCACTGCTGTTGGTCCTTGCAACGTATTCGCGCGGCGGGCTGCTCACGGTCGTCTTTGCCATGGTATTTACTTTCCTTTTTGCGGGCCGCAATGAACTGGCCGCAATGTGGACATGGTTCACATCCGGTTTTCAACGTGGGAGCAGTCTGCTTTTGCGGATAGGCATCCTCATTCTCGCGCTGAGCGCGCTCACGGGAGCAGGATTGTTCCTGGGTCAAAAGGGATATATCGCCCGTTTGTTCAATTCGCAGGCCGAAAGCCTTGAAGAATTCATCATCGAAAATTCCGCCGGTGCGCGTGCTGCCTATACGTTTGGCGCGATGGGCGCGTACGAAAAGAGTCCCATGCTGGGGGTGGGACTCGGCGCGAGCGGCTTTTATATTTATGACAACCTGCCCGATTGGGCAATGACCACCGTGCCCGAGATCGCTCGTCAGCTCAGCCCTGAAAATCGTTTGTATCCGAACCCCAAGAACCTGTATGTCCGTCTGCTTGCAGAGACAGGACTGATCGGCCTGTTTGCCTTTGTTGCGTTTTTATTTTCCATTCTTGGTGATTCTTTGCTTGCCTTGAAAAGTAACAAACCCCGCATGCGTTATCTTGGCATCGCAGGTTTATTCTCGTGGCTGTCAATTGCGATGTATAACGTCACCCAGGATTCGTTTGCCACGCCGAACCTGTGGGTCAATTTTGGTATTCTCGCGGGCATGACCGCATATGCGTTAGAATCAAAGAAAAACTAACTTAACCTTGCGAAGGTTTTAAACCTTCGCAAGGTTGCAAAAGAGAGAAAATATGATCGTACTGTCCGTTGGAATGCCACGCGCAGGTTCAGGCTGGCACTATAACCTTGTACATGACCTGATGAAGACAACGGGTTGTGCTGATGCGCGTGAGATACGCGAAAAATATCACCTGCAAAACATTCTGACGGAAGTTAACTGCAACATCGGTGTGCTCTCCGCGCGCAGAATGGGGAGGGTGGTCATCCCGGCATTGATGGGGAATACATTCGTCATCAAGGCGCACGCCGGACCCAGTTCCACTTCGCGCCTGCTGCAACGCCTGGACCTTCTCCGCATCACATACATTTATCGCGACCCGCGCGATGCCATGCTCTCCGCGTACGATTACGGTCAGCGGGCGCTGCAAAAGGGACATCCGAATGCCTTCTCACATTTGACCGATTTTCAGAAGAGTCTCGACTTCATCATGGAGTACGTCCGTATTTGGGAAAAGTGGACAAAAGAGACAAACGTCCTCATCGCCCGCTATGAAGACCTGCTGACAGAGTATGATAACGAGACTACACGTTTGGTTGGAATCCTCAAATTAAACGGGAACAATTCCGAGGTCCGGAAAGTGATCGAGTCGTATCGTCCTGGTGCGGCAGATGGGCAGCAGGGACTCCATTTTTATAAGGGCAGGATCGGCCGATTTCGCGAATCCTATGGCACGCAGGAACAGGCCATCCTGCAGGAGAGCCTGGGTGGATATCTGACACGCATGGGATATGTGTAGCTTTTTGCCGTAACTTAACTGTAATGCCTGTGTAAAATCGCGCCAACTTTTATCGGGTATGATTAAAGGATGCGCAGATTTGAGACCCCCTATGTCGCTGACTGGTTTGCCACTTCCCTGCGCTGGATGGTACTGGTCGGTTTAATTATTTCCGTTTCGCTGCGCGGACAGTTAAGCGGCATGCCGTATGTTCCCCTGATGCTCATGCTGGCCTGGAACATCGTCATGAGTCTTCTGGCAGGGATGAGCCTGCGGTTGAGGAAGTATCATCGCCAGATCGTGCTCGGAGTGGACTTTCTGCTTGCAACGATCTTCTTCGGGATGCAGGGTGGGCTGACCGGTTCATCGGCGTGGGTGGGCTTGATGCCGATTCTCACAGGTGCGATTTATTTTGAAATATGGGGGGCGTTTGCTGTTGCGCTTGTATTTGCAGCCCTGCAGTATGTTGTTTCACGTTATCTGTTTTCAAGTGTCCTGGATGTGACCGCACTCAGCGGCGTTGTACTGACCCTGCTCATCGGGCTTGCCAGCGGCATCGGTGGAAATTTCGTGATGCGCCGCATTCGCCGCGAACGGCAGACGCGGCTGGATGTGGATGAACGCCGCAGCCGCATGGAAAGCGAACGTCTGCGCGCCATCTATGAACTTACGTCCACGCTGACGGCGACCCTCAGTTACAAGCGCGTGCTCGATTCGGCCCTCGACCTGGGATACACCGCGCTCAACCCCAACCCCGACCCGGACGAACCCGTCGTTGATGAGAAGCTGGTCAGCGCGGTCTTTCTGTTCAAGGGCGATGAAATGCATGTCGGGTCGGCGCGGCGGTTCACGAATTCCGATATGCGGGTGACCCTGCGGGGCAACGAGGGCATACTGAAAAAGATCTTTGCCGACGCGGAGCCCGTCCTGACTACCGATATCGGCTACGACCCTGAACTGGGACGCATTATTGCCCTGCGGTCATGTACCTCTGCATACTGCTTCCCATTAAGAGGCGGATTCAACGTCTATGGGGCGATGCTTTTCGCCCACCCCGACCCGAACTATTTCACAAAAGAGCGCTGCGGCCTGCTGGATATCATCGGCAGGCAATCAGTGATCGCGGTACAGAACGCGCGTTTGTACCAGGACCTGGTGGAGGAGAAGGAACGCATGGTGGACGTGCAGGAGGAAACGCGCAAGAAGCTGGCACGCGACCTGCACGATGGGCCCACGCAGTCTGTGGCTGCGATCGCGATGCGCATCAATCTGGCGCGGCGCATGCTGAAAAAGGACAGCAAGGGGACCGAAGCGGAACTGGTCAAGATCGAGGAGCTCGCGCACCGCACGACAAAGGAAGTGCGTCATATGCTGTTCACCCTGCGGCCGCTGATCCTTGAATCACAGGGACTGACCGCCGCATTGGATGCAATGGCTGAAAAAATGCGCGAGACGTTCACCCAGAATGTCATCATCAATGTGGATGAAAAAGTCCTGGAGGATATGGAGATGGGGAAGCAGGGCGTAATCTTCTATATCATCGAGGAAGCCACGAACAATGCCCGAAAACATGCCAGCGCCGTGCACATTTGGGTGAGGCTGTGTTCCTTTGAAACGGGTATTGCCCTGCTGGAAATTGAAGATGATGGCCTGGGCTTTGATGTGGCAGCCGTGAACAAGTCCTACGACAAGCGCGGCAGCCTCGGGATGGTCAACCTGCGCGAACGCACAGAACTGGTCAATGGCTTGCTCAATATCGACTCGGCGCCGGGCAAAGGCACCAGGATTCAGGTCTATATTCCGCTGAGCGAGGAAGCGGCAGATCGGCTGCACCACGCGAAGAGGTAAGGGCGCGGTTTTGTTCGCCTTATATTAACCAGATTGCGAGAATAGCCTTTCCAAAGTAGGCTTTGCATTCATGACCGCCCGGGCCCGATGGCTCAGGCGGTTTTTTTCGTCCATGGTCAGTTCTGCCATGGTTTTCCCCAACTCTGGCAAAAGAAAGATCGGGTCATAGCCGAAACCGCCCGTTCCACGTTCTTCGGGGATGATCTCGCCCTGGCAGAATCCCTCTGCGAGAGAAATCTCAGTACCATCCTTATATGTCGCTCCAGGGAAGTGCAGCACCTGAAGAGTCTGTGCTTGATTTTCGCCGAGATCCTTCGCTTCACTCAGGGTGACATGATTGGGGATGGCAATGGCAATCGTGGCGTGGAAGCGCGCGGTCCAGGGGCGAGGTTTGTCCTGCAGTTGTTGTACGAGATAGTTGCGTCGTCCCCCGTCGGAGAGTGGCCCACCTCCAACTCCCTCCATTTTCGGTGATGCAGAAACTGGAGGGAGAGCGAGATCGGAACCATAGCGTGCAGAATATAAGCCGGGCGCGCCGCCGAGCGCGTCCACTTCGAGGCCTGAGTCGTCGGCGAGGGAGATGAGTCCGCTGGCGTGAGCGAAGGCAGCGGCTTTTTTCGCTGCGTTCGCTTCATAGGTGAGTCCATCTTCGACGACGTCGAGATCAAGGTGAATTTGCGCGGGCGTGACGAGTTGAATTCCTGTGTCACTCAGCAGTTCCTGCAATTCTTTGATCTTGCCTTTGTTGTTGGTGGCGATCAGGAGTTGGTGCATTTGAGGTTTCCCAGGCGCGGCTTTTGCATTGGAGTCATCCTTCGACTGTGGGACTTCGGACGGCAGGTAGTCCCTGCGCGCAGGACGAAACTGCTCAGCGCGATGTTATTTTATTGATTGCCCATTGGGCATGTTCACGCAGCATGGGCTCTTCGTCGTTGAGAGCGTTTTGCAGAACAGGCAATGCAATCATACCTGCGGTGTTGCCGAGGGCGACGGCCACGTTGCGCAGGTAGCCTCGTCGCCTGGCGCGTTTGATGGGGCTGCCCTTGAAGTGTTGGTTAAATTCCTGGGTTGAAATGAGCAGTTCATCGGTCAGAGATTGAAGCGGGGCTTTTGAGTCAAAAGCGGGATCACCCTCCTGCGAGAATCGGTTCCACGGGCAGACGCTCTGACAGATGTCACATCCGAAAACCCAGTTGCCCATTTTGTCGCGCAGTTCAACCGGGATGTCACCCTTGAGCTCAATGGTGAGATACGAAATGCAGCGACGCGCGTCAATGGTGCGGTTCGGAAGGATGCAATCGGTGGGACAGGCCTGGATGCAACGGGTGCATGTGCCGCAATGATCGGTGACAAAAGAGGGGTCGGGTTCGAGTGCAAGATCAAGGAGGATCTCTGAAAGAAGAAAATAGGACCCATGTTTGGGATTGATGAGACAGGTGTTTTTGCCGATCCAGCCGATGCCGGCACGCTGCGCCAGATCACGTTCGAGGATGGGACCTGTATCCGTGTACCAGCGGTTCCTGACGGGACCTCCAACCTGCTGCTCGATAAACTGAACAAGCTCTTTCATCCGTGCGGGGAGGATGTCGTGATAGTCATCGCCCTGGGCGTAAGAGGCCACCTTCACCCCGCCCTCACCCTGCCCTCTCCCGGAAGGAGAGGAATAAGGCGTGGCAAGCACAAGAATGGATTTGCATTCGGGGAGAATTTCGCGCGGGTCCGCGCGGCGGGTGCGGGAGCGTTCATTGGCGAGATAATCCATTGTGCCATGGTGCCCCTGTGCAAGCCAATTTTCAAATGTGGAGGTATGTGGAGGTGGCTCAGGAGTCGTCACGCCAGCCAGGATGAATCCCAGCTGGCGTGCCTTGTCCTTGATCGTTTGTTTGAGATCGTGCGTCAAATCTTATTGTACAAGTATCTGGACGTATAAAGCTTTGTTGTCATTCCCAAGGAAGGGAATATCCTTGTCGTTTTGAAGGGTCCAGAAGCTAAAGTAACTGCCAGCCAAATCGGGGGCTGTGAACTGTACAGAGACATCCACTTCCTGCCCGGGTGCAATGGCTGCGGATAGAGGCTGCGGCTCACCATCCATTTCCTCGCCGTAACTGAAAACAAGTTCGTAACCTGCGCCCCAGGTACAGGCGCCCGTATTTTTGATCTTCCAGGTTTTGACAAAATCCTGGCCCGGCGACATCACGGTGTTATCCGGTACGTTCACGTCCACTGTGGCGACCTCCCAGGCATATTTGTCACACAAGGTAACTACCGTCCCCTCGGCGTTGGTGACCTGCGCCACGGGTTGTGTCGTTATGGTAGCGGTCACATCGGGGGCAGATGTATTGGTGGCAGGAGCCGGGGTGACTGTGAAAGCGGCAGCCGTTAATGTGAACTGCGAAACGACAGTGCTTGCGGCCGAGGTGCGCACCGCTGCAATATCGGTTGTCGGCTCAGCCGTAGTGGTCCCGGAAGGTCCACAGGCGGCAATCAAAAGGGTAATGATGAGGATAACAAAAGTTGATTTAATTCTCATGGGGCATCCAATCTTTGCCTTGCTTACTTCCTTACCTCAATTATTACAGTTAGCGGTGTGCCGAAATAGTTACCCGAATCGCTTTGCATTCTCCATGTACCCTGGTATTTGCCTGGAGTCAGCGGCGCCGTGAGAGGCACGCTTAGATTGACTGCAGCACCGGCTGCCACAAAATCACTCTCGTCTGACAGATCAACGTCAACTGGATCAAGCGCCTGATCGCCTCCGATGAAGGCGAGAGTATAACCATCGTCCCAGGTACAGGTGCCGGTATTTCGGACCGCCCAGGTCTTTATAAAATCCTCACCGGGCTTCAGGATGCTTTCATCTGGAATTGTGACATCACCTTCATACACGCTATTGTTGCACGAATCGCCCAGGGATGCTGTCGGGCCGGCAGGTGCGGCAGGAGACGCTACCACCTGGGTAAAACCTGCGAGGGGGGTGATGTTGATTGAGATGGTTGGGAGAGCGCCGGATGTGGTGGGGAGTGCGCCACTGGCTGTGGAAAGGGAAACAGCAGTATTGGTCGACATTAATGTTGGGGATGGCGCTGCAAGCGCGGTTTGCGTGAATTGCGCGGATAGCTGTCCCATGGCGGTTGCCACTGCAGCTGTGCTTAGGGCGTTGACATCCACTGTTGGGGCGGGTGTGGCTCCCATAGTACAGGCTGTTAGAAGTAGAGCAGTTGTCATCAGTGCGAATACAGCCCGCTTCAGGGATTTTCGAACAAACATAAGTGTACCTCCGTGAAATTACGGTCAAATGTGATGCTGGAAGTACAATCCTGCACGTACTTCCAGCATCATTATACTGCAACAGAAGGGGCGATCTATGGGACAGTCGCAGTGGGCGTGATTGGCGTGGCCGTGGGTGTTACGGTGGCTGTCGCGGTCGCGGTTGCCGTGGCAGTAGAGGTCGCTGTGGCGGTTGCAGTCCCTGTTGACGGCACTGGCGTCGCTGTGGGCGGCTCAGAACTTTGACGCGTGATCCGCGGGTTGATCCAGAGTGCGAAGTCCTCGTGCGAGGAGCCGTTGGCAAGAACCGTAAAAATGAATTTGACTCTTTCGCCATTCAGAAAGGAAAGGTCGATATTAACAGGGTAGTTTTCACCCTCATATACTTCACGCCACTGACCCAGCGTTTTGACGTCGCCGCTGCCGATCTGGTACTGCAGGCGATAGATCATGTCACAATCGTTTGCCTTTTCGACACAACCGATAAACGCCTGGAAGCGGTCACCGCTTTCGATCCGAAAGTTGGGGTACTTGCCGGTGATCAGCCCATCATTGCCCCTTTCGGGGTAGGTCAGCAGGGCATTGCCGGCGGATTTCCCAGTCTCCGTGATCGGTGCATTGAGCGCCCTCACAAATCCATTATCATCGCCTTCCGTGCCTGGGCAGGGAAGGTTCTGCGAGTCGTTTTCCCAATCGGCTTCACAGTAATTGGCGAGGAAGTCATAGGCTGCAACCGTGTAGCCGGCAACCCTGATGTCAGTATAAATGCTGGCATCTCCTGTCCCCACGCCGAAAAGGCCTCCGGATGGGTTGCGGAGTTTCCAGTAGCCGATATAGCTGCCACCCCTGCTGGGCGCAGTCAAATTGACCGGGATGTCCACGGCCTGGCCGGGAGCAACACTTCCTGGTAGTGCGACGGCATTCGGCGCGCCGAACTTTTCTCCGCTGACATATACAAGAGCATAGGATGTATTCCACGTGCAGGTGCCCGTGTTCCGGATACGCCATATCTTTGTGAACGAGCCTCCAAGAGCCACGTTGGAACCATCCGGGTAGGTCACATCGCTGACGAAGGATGCGGCGTCGCATCGGGTAACCGGCTGGACAGGTGTCTGGCCTGGTGGCTGGATGGGCGGCACGGTTGTATAGGTGGAAAGCACAAGCGGAGTGCCAGATGGAACAGACAGGGTCTCAGTGGCAAAGGCTGGTGCAGTAACAGTATAAGACCCCTGCGTGGACATGGCTTCCAACGTCTGTGCCGCTGCCGTATACAGGGCATCGAGCGTGGCCGCGGGTTGCGGCGTGGAGGCAGCAAAAGGTCCGCAGGCCAGAATGGTCACCAGTGCCACAAGTGGGATCAGGATTTTCTTCAATTTGCTAATCATTCGTTTCTCCATTAATATAAAAAACCAGTACATTAGACGTTTCAAGCGGTCACTGTGTTCCATCAAAATATGTCTTAACTGCAGAACAGACCTCCTGAAACGATCTGTACCAGGGGTCAACCTCTCTTTTTGATCTTTGAACATCGAGAGCCAGATATATCCCCTCTGGTGGAACCAGCTATTCTCTTACGTAAAACCCCCATGTTCCCGGTGAAAATTCACCCGCGGCGAACTCGATCTTTTCGTCATCCTCCTGAATATGTAACTCTTCCCGTAGACTGGATCATTGACCTGCGCTTCCTTCCCAGCCGCCTGCCACCCCTGACTCCAAACGTCTACTCCCTTGATCTCGAAGGCCTCCCCTTCCTTCGCAGAACCAGCAAATTGCCCTGGCTGATCCATTTTCACTCCTTATTTCTGATACTGGATCGGCTCAACCTCTCTCTTTTTCCCTTCGTATTGCTTTTTGTCCCTTGCATAATAGAACGTCTCACGCAGTTGCGGTGTGATCAGACTGGTCTCGCGGTGTCCCATACGCGTGCCGTGGAATTGCATCAAACGGAACCAGTGTATCGAGGCGAAATTTTTCCAAAATACGCGCTCATGCCTTGCATGCCACAGATCGCTGACAATGTTGGCCAGGGTCAAACGTGCAAAGTCATAAATATTGAAATGTGATTCGGGATGGATCTTCCTGAACGCCATGGCCTCACGACGATAGCGGTTGAATACGCCGCGCGGCGTCTCGTTATGCACATGCATCACCTCCGCTTCGGCAACATACACAATTCCATAGCCGTAATCCGTGGCCCATTGGGCCCAGGCCAGATCTTCCAGGCCCGTCAACGTTTCGTCGTAGGGATTTTTCTCCCAGAAACTTTTCCGGATGGCAGCGTTGGCATTGTTGCAGAACGCGGTCCCCTGGCGCGGATTGCTACTCTCGGGATACCACTGGTAAAAGATCTGTTTCTCAGAGTATTTTGCTGATTGCGGGCCGCGTTGCTTGCCGTATGAGAGGGCAACATCTTCTTCCAAAAGTGGATACAGTAAGGATGCCAGCCAATCGGGATATACGGGATACACGTGCGCGCTGGCAATAATGATGAATTCCCTGGTCGCCTCCCGGACCCCGACATTAAGTGACCTCCCAAACGTAAACTCCTCGGATGGGATTCTCAAGATTCGCGCCCCATACGATTCGGCGATCTCCACCGTCGAGTCGGTTGAGCCCGAATCGACGAGGATGATCTCCACATTCTTGAGCGTCTGATGACGGATTCCATCCAGTAAACGCCCGATATGGTTCTCTTCGTTATACGCACGGATCACGATTGAACAGTTCATATGAAAATGGGGCACGTTATGCCGTGCCTCTACCAATGATCGTCCTTCTCATATCCTAAACGAATTAACAGGTCGCCTGCTACATTTTTAAAAATCTTCTTATGCTCATTCGTGAAATGTTTTTTCCATTCGCCTGTTTTCCCCGAGCGGAAGGTGGGTGAGCGGCTGGGATTGATGGAAGACTCCAGGGATTCCAGGATCAACCGTCGGGCCACACGAAGCGGGGCACGGGCCAGGAAATGGTCCATAATGCGGGTCAACGCACTAGGCCGGTCGTTGATCAGATCTTCAAAATGGAGAGTCAGCACTTTGGGATGTTCAAGCCAGCCCAGATAAGGGGTGAAACGCCCGGCAATATCGGGGAATTCCACATCGGCATCCGGCCTGCCTAAAATGCTGACGTTGAGGCGCGAGTCGAAATCGGGCAGCGACGCGTAGTACTGATGATGTACATGACGTGCTTCCATCCCGGTCACATAAAAGACATGTGAGACAACGACATCCCGCGGATCACGGAAGATAAAGTAAGGCACGAACGCCTCAGACGTGACGCGGGCGACCGCATCGGGACGCGCAAACAGGTGGGCGGAGGCAACATCGCATGGGCGCAGTGAATCAAGCCATGCCAGCGCCTGCCCAGGAGAGCGCTTTCGTCCACTTTCCCCCTCATATTCAGCATAAAAGGAATGGACGCGCTTCGAGAACGGCGCAACCTTTGAAAAGCCGAGCAGGACCTGATCGAGCAAATGCGTTCCGCTTTTGGGAAAGGAAATGCCAAGGAGAACGGGCCATCCGTTTTGCGGAGCCGGGATGGATGAAAAGCGGATGCGTTGCGCAAGCTTTTCAGTTCCATAGATCAGGTGTCGGAGAAGGGGATTGAGTGCCATGGGTTCGTGGGTTCAGAAGAGGCTGATACTATACTATTAATTGCCTGTTCCTTCCACGTCATAACCAGCGACAGCCTACGATCAAAACAACATCCCGCAGGTCTTTCTCGGGCAGCCTGCGGGATGCTCGATATGACTCTTTTTTCCTACTTTCGTTCCATGTGCTCCTTATTTACCAGTCCCTTTTGCCAGGCGTATACTGCCACCTGCGTACGGTCTGCCAGGTGCAGTTTGCTCAGGATATTGCTCACATGTCCCTTGACAGTATATTCACTGATCACCAGTTTCTGCGCGATCTGGCTATTCGTCATGCCGTTTGCGATCAGGCGTAGAACGTCCAGCTCGCGCTCGGTGAGTTCCGTGAATAACGGCTGTTCATCGCTGTTGTCACTGCGGATATTTTGCAGGACGCGCGCAGCTACGAGCGGATGCAGTGTGACCTCCTTTTGCGCGGCGCGGTGCAAAACTTCCACAAGTTTTTCCATCTTCATATCCTTGAGAATATAAGAGATCGCGCCGGCCTTCAAGGCCGGGAAGATGTGCACATCTTCGTGATAGGACGTCAGCACCACCACCTGTGTACGCGGGCTGATGCGCTTGATCTGGCGGGTCGTCTCCACTCCGTCCATACCGGGCAGGATCAGATCCAGCAGGACAATATCGGGAATATGTTCCGAAACCAGACGGACAGCCTCCTCCCCTGAAGCCGCTTCACCGACCACTTGAAACTCCTTTACTGTCCCCAGGTACGCTCGAATTCCATTGCGCACGACCTCGTGGTCATCCACGATCAGAATACTTGTGCGATTGCTATGATTGTTTGCCATCACTGTCTCCTTCTTGGCCTTTGGTTGGTACCTGTACCAATAGTCTTGTTCCGTTCCCGGGCGCGCTCTGGATCTGCACTGTGCCGTGAATACTGCTGATACGTTCGCGTATCGAACGCAAGCCCATGCCATGTGATTTCAGGTTTGTATCGAAGCCGCATCCATTATCAGATACGGAGAGTTGCAGCGAATCGCCATTGTACACCAGTGACATATCCACCCGGCGTGCATGGCTGTGACGAGCTATATTTGCCAGGGTCTCCTGTGCCACGCGATAAATGGCTTGTTCCACTTTAAGTGAAAGACGCTTTTCACTGCGGCTGACAAATTGCACCGTTATATCGTTGCGGTTCTCCCATTCGAAGATATATTCTCGCAGAACGGTTGCCAGCCCCTTATCCTGGAGGGCAATCGGGTAGATTTCCTGAACCAGGAAGGTCAATTCCTGGATCACGTCACTGACCAGGTTCTCCGCTTCATTCAGATGCAGGGACACGGAATTCCCGTTGCCATTTAAAATGCCTCTTGCCGTACCAAGTTGCGCAAGTGCTGCGAATGCCTTTTGTTTTGCACTGTCATGCAGGTCGCGCGCAAGGCGATTGCGTTCCTCCATGACTGCCAGGTCTTTGGTCTGCTCGAAGAGTTCCATGTTGGCAATCGAGATGGATGCGCGGTGTGTCAGCGCGGAGAACAGGCGCATCGTATCGTCGCCGAGCAGGTTCGGCTTGGTGAAACCAATGTTGAACACGCCCACGATTTTGTTGTCCACGGCAATGGGAATATGCACATAAGAGCGAATACCTTCTACGATCAGCGCGGCGCGTACATCATCCCGAAAATCATTCATATCAATATGCCTGATAACAGCGGGCTGGCCCGATTGCAGAACTTTGCCCAGTGTCCCCTCGCCCTCTGCAAATTCCATCACTTTGAGGGTTTCGGGCGAAAAGCCGCGGCTGATGCGCGGGACCAGCTTTTTCCGTTTATCATCCCAGGCAAATACAATACTGCGGTCAGCGTGAAGCATATCCACAGCCACATCCACAAGGGTTTGAAAGACCTGGTTAAGGCTTACATTGCGCAGGATCTTTTCATCGGCTTGGTAGAGTGCATCCATTTCGCGGCCGCGTTTTTCAAGCGCGTAGGTGCGTTCCTGCACCAGCCGTTCCAGTTCCCGGTTGCGGTCCTGAATGGCGTGGGTTCGTAATCTGACTCCGACCGCGACAACTGCGATCATTGCCATTCCCAGTAATACCTTGAACCAGGTGGTCTGCCAGAACGGAGGGATGACTTTTACACTAATTCTTGCGGGCACTGTGTTCCAGACGCCATCGCTGTTTGAGCCTTTTAAAAGCAGCGTGTAGTCTCCACCCGGCAAGTTGGTGTAACGCCCGTTGCGTTTTGTCTCGATGAAATGCCAGTTGGAGTCAAAGCCTTCGAGCATGTAGGCATATTCATTCTTGTTTGGCTGGTTGTAGCTCAAGGCCGCGAACTCGAATTCAAGTGAGTTTTGGGGCCACTTTAATGTGACGTCCTGAATGGTCTCCACACTGGAATTGACGATGATCGACTGGTCATCCTGTGTGAGGGACGTCAGCGTGACCTGCGGGACATAGGGGTTATCTGTAATACTCAATGGGTGGAAGACCGTCACCCCATTGATACCACCAAAGTAAAACTCGCCGGCTCTTCCTTTTGCGTAGGCACTCGAATTGAATTCATTGCTCTGCAGGCCATCTCCCTCATCGAAGTTGCGAAAGGTTTTGGTTTCAGGATCAAAGCGGGAGAGGCCGAAGTTCGTGCTCATCCATAAATTACCTTTGGCATCCTCCAAAATTCCATACACCACACCATTTGAAAGACCGTCCTTCTCCAGATAGTATGTAAATGAATCCGACTCGGGATGGTACTGGTTCAAACCACCACCGCCTGTGCCAATCCAAAGGCGTCCCTTCGTATCTTCATAGATCGATTGGATGGAGTCGTTGCTGATGGTGGTCTTGTCCCTGGGGTTGTAGCGAAAACGCGTGAACTGCCCGGTCTCAGGGTCGAACTTGTTCAGGCCGCTCTCAAATGTGCCAACCCATAGGTTTCCATTACTGTCCTCATGGATGGAATTGACATAGGTGCCGCTTAAGCTATTTTGGTCCTCGACTTGTGGGGTGTAATGGATAAATGTCCCTGTCTCGCGGTCAAGGCGGTCCAACCCCGCGGCAGTGCCAACCCATACATTATTGCTGCGGTCCACGTACACTTTATAGATGCGATTCGAACTCAGGCTGGCTGGGTTATCGGGATCGCGCTGATAATGTTTGAAAACAAATGAGTTTCGGTCGAAATGGTCGAGCCCGTTTCGTGTGCCGATCCATAAAATTCCGTCCAGGTCTTCATGGATGGAGTTGATTTCGTTTGAGATAATGCTGTTTGGTTTGGCGGGATTGTTCCGGTAATGAATGACCTGGTTGGTCGACCTTGTAAAACGGTCCAGGCCGTCATCCAGTGTTCCGATCCATGTATAGCCTTCAGAATCTACATAGATCGGCAGGATCATGTTGGCGCTCAGTGAATTGCTATCGTTCGGGTCATGCCGGTAATAGGCAAACTTGTCACGTTGGCGGTCATATTTGTTGGCGCCGCCGCCATAGGTACCGAACCATAAGACGCCGCCGCGGTCTTCATGGATGGAAATAACATTGTCGGTGCTCAAGCTCCTTGCATAGGTGGGATCGTTGCGGTAGTGAATGAAGCGCCGGCCTGCTTCGCTCAAACGGTCCAAACCGTTATCCGTTCCAACCCATAAGTTGCCGGTGCTGTCCACGTGCAGGGCGGTGATCGCATTGCTTGCCAGGCTCTGTTTGTTATCTTCGTCGTAAAAGAATCGTTCGAAGTTGCCTGAGTCTGACTGGAATTTGTTCAAGCCATTGGTCGTGCCAACCCAAAGTACGTTGCCGCTGCCTTCAGCAATGGATGTGACAGAATCATCGCTGATAGTATCCCGAATATCGGGATTGGATTGATAGGGAGTAAAGGTATTGTTTTGTGGATCAAATCGATTCAAACCACCTGCGCTCGTACCGATCCAGTAACGCCCCCGGCTATCCTGAAATATGGCTGTGATGGTTTTGCCGGTAATGCCTTCCTGTTTCGATGGGTTATAAATGTAATGGCTAAATGTATTGTTGGTCCGATCGAGCAGGTCAAGACCGTTGTGGGTACCGACCCACAGGTTATCGTTTTTATCCAGGTAAAGAACGTTGATATGGTTATCACTCAGGCTCAACGGATTGGACGCACCGTGCAGATAGCGCTTGAATTCCTCGGTGCGCGGGTCGTAACGGTTTAAGCCACCCTGTCGCGTTGCGATCCACAGATAACCCTCTTTATCCTCCAGGATGGATGTGATCCAGCGGTCGCTCACGCTGTTGGAAACATCCGGGTCAGGTTTATAGATCTTGAAGGTGTAGCCATCATAACGGTTAAGCCCGTCTTCCGTACCGAACCACATGAAGCCGCGGCTGTCCTGAAAAATGGCGCGCACGGAGCTTTGCGACAGTCCCTGCTCGATACTGATATGGTCGAAACGGAGGACACAATCACAGATCTCCGGAAGCGATACTGGGGACACCCGGGCCGGGGCCGGGGGAGTGCTGGTCGGCGCGGCATCAGCCTCAAGCGTGGCGGGAGGCGTTTTTAATCCCGCGCAGGAGGCGAGTATAAAAGCAAGCAGGAGTCCCAAAAAGCGGGCACGGATTCTTTTCATCTTCTTTTCTTCATACCAGTATAGTATATATCCCATTCATTTTATGGGAAAAACAAATGGTTTCCATACCCCTCCCAGGAGGGGTTTTTATACGCCGCTTGCAAGTTTAAATGCCTGAGTGTGCGCTCCTTTGAGGGGGATGATAAATCATCACAAGGCGGGGGGTGAAACACACTTGTAGACGGATACCGAATTCTCTCTGCGAACGTATGATGTGGTCAGGATTAGCCTGACTGCCGCATTCCTGTGGCACGCTGTAATCTGCTTTGCTTTCAAAATCTCCTCGAGAAAGCAATTCACACGGAAGGAGAGGCGGATGCCGGGGCTACGCAACCTGGTATCCGCCTCCATCCATTATAAGCAGGTCGTTTAAGTGGATGACGAAGGAGGTGCCGCTATTGTAAAACGATTGAGGATGCCCAGCCAAAATTACCCCAATTTTTCAAGGAGAGAAGATGAAAATTAAACATATGTATTACGTTCTGAGTCTTTTGGTGGTATTCAGTATGATGCTCTCGGCCTGCGCGCCTCAAGCCGCGACCGCCACGGAAGCGCCAGGAGCACAGACTGAGGAACCAGCCGCGACCGAAGCGCCTACAGCCACAGAAGCACCCAGCGAGATGCCGAAGACAGAACGCCGCGGCGGCTGGCTGGATGAGATCGATGTCTCTGTTGTGAGCAGCGATTCGGCTATTTCACAAGTTGAGGCCGGCGCAATTGACTTCTTTTCGTTCAATCTTGCCTCTGATGCCTTCCCGGCGATCAAGCAGGCAGGCTTGCCCAGCACCCAGTCATTGGGTGGTTATTACGGCATCAGTTTGAACCCAGCCGTTTTTACGGATAGCACGCTGTTGAACCCGTTCTCGAACCGCAAGATCCGTGAGGCATTGAACTGGCTGATTGATCGCAACTACATCAACCAGGAGATCTTTGCCGGCGGCTCATTGCCGAAGCTTCTTCCGATCACGACACAGTTGGTGGAATATACCAACCTGATCGATACTGCCCGCGCCCTGGAAAGCAAATATGCCTTCAACGTTGACCGCGCACAGGAAGTGATCGATGCGGAAATGGCTGGCATGGGCGCGGAGTTGAACGCAGATGGCAAATGGTCATTGAATGGCCAGCCCATCACCCTGACCTTTTTGATCCGTTCCGATGGCGATGGCACGCGCCAGCCGATTGGCGATTACGTGTCCAATCAGTTGGAAAGTGTCGGCTTTACAGTAGACCGCCAGTATAAGACCTCCTCGGAAGCCTTCGCGATCTGGCTGGATACTGCCGCACCCGAGGGGCAATGGCATATGTATACCGCCGGATATTCGCCTTCCGGTCTCGGAACACTGCGCGATGAGTCGGCTAACATCCAGCAGAGTTATTTGAACACCAGCGCACAAGCCGGTGAGCCTTATATTTCAAACGTGTCTGATCCTGAATTTCAAAAACTGGGCGACGATCTGGCACAGGGGAAGTATGTTGAGAAGGAAGCACGCGATGCCGCAATGGCAACGGCGCTTGAACTCTCGATGGAAGATTCTCTTTTTGTATGGGTGATTGAACAGCAGGTGTATGCACCATACAACGATAAGGTTCAGACCACCTATGATCTTGCCACGGGGTATGAAGGCACGAATGTAGGTCCTTATAACCTGCGCTTTAAGGACCAGGAGGGTGGCACGATGAAGATCGGCACGAACGATCTCTTCTCGCAGCCCTGGAATACGATGGCTGGAAGCAACAGCGTATGGGATGTGGGAGTGATGCACGCCACGACCATGGGTACCTCCAACTATGTGGGCGGCGCTGGTCTGATGGCTGACCCGTTTACCGGGCTGGCGTATCCACAGCGCATCGAGAGTGCCGAGTTGACCTACACGGAAGGCTTGCCGATCCATCAGAGCCTGGACTGGCTGACTGTGAATACAGCGTCACAGATTGACGTCCCTGGCGATGCCTGGGTGGATTGGGATGCCACGGAACAGAGGTTCATTACTGCCTCAGAGAAGTTCCCCGAGGGTACGACCGCCAATATCAGGAGCGTGGTAGTCTACCCCGCCGACTTATATGACACCGTCAAATGGCATGATGGCAGTCCCATCTCGGCTGGCGACTTTGTGATGAGCATGATCCAGGGCTTTGATCCCGGTAAACAGGAAAGCGCGATCTATGATGCATCGCTTGCGATCAGCATCAATGCCGGGCTGGATTCATTCAAGGGTTATCGTATTACATCCACTGACCCATTGACCATTGAAGCTTATACAGATACGTACGTCACAGATGCTGAACTGAACATCCTGCCTCTATGGCCTCTATCGCCGTTGGGACTCTCGGGCGAGAACAGTTGGCCGATCCTGGCGATCTCGAACCTGGCGGAAGCAGCCGGCGAGCTTGCCTACTCCTCAAACAAAGCAGACACCCTGGAGGTCGAGCAGACCAGTTGGGTGGGCGGGCCCAGCCTTGAGATCCTGACAAAGTATCTCGATCAGGCCGCAGGCGAATCATATATTCCGTTCGAGCCCACGTTGGGTCAATACATTACCACGGAAGAGGCAGATCTACGCTATGCCAACTTCAAGCAGTGGTATGAAGACCACGGCCATCTCTGGGTGGGGACCGGTCCGTATTATCTGGACCAGGTCTTTACCACAGAGAAGTCGGCTGTCCTGAAGAACAATACTGAATTCGTTGACCTGGCTGATCGCTGGTCGCAGTTCAGCGAGCCGAAGCTGGCGACGACCGTTCTCGATGGGCCGGGCCAGGTCAATTCCGGACAGGAAGTGGTATTTGATGTCACGATTAACTTCAAGGATCAGCCCTATCTTCTATCCGATATTGCAGGAGTGAAATATATCCTGTACGATGCCACAGGCACAGTGGTATCCGTGGGTGACGCGCAAGCCGTCGCCGATGGTCAGTATCAGGTCACCCTGACTGCCGAGGAAACAGGAAAACTGCCAACCGGCTCTGCAAGACTCGAAGTTGCCGTGGCCCCGATCCCTGTTGCCATTCCATCCTTCACGTCGCTGGACTTTGTAGCAGCCCCATAGGGATTGCACCTGTGAACAATGCCCAGAGGCGGATTCATTTCCGCCTCTGGGCAACTTTCTCAATCTGTGAGGTACTCATGGCTGTTGTAACCCAACCTGTTCCTGAGAATACGGTTATAAAAAGGTCATCTCGTGATGGCACGTTCCGGCGGGTATCGCGTTATGTCATCCTGCGCCTGATGACCCTCTTCGTGACTGTGGTCATCGGTGTGTACCTGACCATTCTCATTGCCAATATGGGCGGGTTCGTTGACAAGATCATGAAGGGCGAGATCCGTGATCGCGTCACGCAAACCATCATCAACAGCCCGTCTGCACAATCCATGGACCCGGATGTGCGCCAAAAACTGATACAGGAGACGATCGCGTCTGAGGAGGAGCGCATTGGGTTGAACGTGCCGATCGCAATACGCAACGCACGCTATCTTAAAAATGCCCTCACGCTGCAATTGGGACGTTCCCTCAACATGACCAGTGATGCGGGCTCAAGGACCGTCCGCCTCATTATTCTGGAACGATTGCCTGCCACGCTTTTACTCATGGGGACCTCGCAGCTGTTTCTCTTCTTTTCGAGCATCTTCCTGGCGCTGAACCTCTCGCGGCGCTATGGCAATTTTTGGGACAAACTGGTGGTCGCGCTCTCGCCGACCTCCGCTGTGCCGCCCTGGTTCTATGGGATTTTTCTGATCCTGATCTTTGCAGCTCTCTTGAAGGTGCTTCCCTTCGGCGGCATGGTGGACTCACCGCCACCTTCGAACCCGATTGATTATTCATTAAATCTATTAAAGCACATGCTATTGCCTGCCTTGTCGCTGGTGCTTAGTTCCTTCTTTCTCAGCATTTATAACTACCGCACTTTTTTCCTGATCTATTCCAGCGAAGATTATGTCGAGATGGCAAAGGCAAAGGGATTACCATCGCGCGATGTGGAGCGACGTTACATTCTGCGTCCCACACTGCCGAATATCATCACAAATTTTGCCCTGCTCATCATCACCCTGTGGACAGGCGCAACGATCACAGAAACCGTTTTCCTATGGCCGGGCCTCGGGCGCACGTTATATCAAGCCATTGGTCTGTACGATATTCCCATCATTGTTGGCTCCACGATCATCTATGCCTATATGCTGGCAATGACTGTTTTCCTGCTCGACATTGTCTATGCTCTCGTTGACCCGCGGGTCAACGTCGGTGGCAAATAACATGAAAGCACTCAGAAACACACTTTCCATGTTATGGATGTATCCATCGGCAGTAATGGGAATGCTGGTGGTTCTTCTTTTGGTTGTGACAGCTGCGTATGCCATGATCACAATTCCCTATAACGACGCCATCCGCCTGTGGCGGGGAGGTGAGGAGGTCTGGTATCAGAACCCAAAGTTTGCCGCGCCTGCATGGATCAATTTCTTTTCGAGCAAAAAGTATGCTGAGTCCTTCGCCGTCCGCACCTCCGACGGAGGCATGCCGAAGGAAGTCACACCCGGTGCAGAGGGCACTTCAACAATATCGTCTTCCTACACATTTGGTTTCACTGCCGACTATTTGCCCCAGGACCTGATCCTCTACATTTCTTCGCAATATGAACAGAAGCAGCCATTTATTTCTGCTGAATGGCGTACCCCCGATGGAAGAGAGATCCGCATCACAAATGTAGCGGTCAGCCAGCGCATGACGTATCGCTTCGCACAGGACGATAAATTAAAGACCCGCCTGCGGACCGACGATGTGATCTCTGCATTGTTCACCGACCCTGAGACCGGAAAGCTGGTCAAAGGAGAGTATCAACTGCTGGTCAGCGGCACAACCTTTGAGCATGATTCAAATATTGACCTGGAATTGGTCTTTCATGGACAGGTGTATGGCATTGCCGGAACCGACCATGCCCGGCGGGACCTGGCTGTGCCGTTGCTGTGGGGCACACCCATTGCCCTGGCATTCGGGCTCATCGCCTCACTGGGGACGTCTGTGCTGACAATGGTCATATCAGCCGTGGGCTCATGGTACGGCGGCTGGCTGGATGAGCTGATCCAGCGTATCACCGAGATTAATCTTGTTCTGCCTTTCCTTTCCATACTCATAATGGTTGGAACATTTTATTCCCGCAGCATCTGGGTCATTTTGGGAGTCACCATCCTGCTCAGTATTTTTACAGGCGCCATCAAGGCCTATCGCTCGATCTTTGTACAGGTCAAGGAATCCATGTACATCGAAGCAGCACGGGCGTATGGAGCGAGTAGTCCGCGAATTGTTTTCCTGTATTTGATCCCGCGCATGATCCCCTTGCTCATCCCGGGCCTGGTTTCATCGGTTCCCGCCTTTGTTTTCCTGGAAGCATCACTGGCTCTGCTGGGGCTGGGTGACCCGGTCCTGCCCACCTGGGGCAAGATCATCCAGGATGCAAACGCCAACGGCGCGCTCTATCGCGGCTACTACTACTGGATTTTGGAACCTGCGACGCTTCTTATGATCACTGGGCTTGGCTTTGCGATGCTCGGCTTCGCACTGGACAGAATCTTTAATCCGAAACTGAGGGACGTATGAGTCCAACTTCACAAAAACTTTTACAGATCGAAGATCTGGTCCTGCACTTCAAGACCAATAGCGGAACCGTGCAGGCAGTGGATGGGGTTGATTTTGAACTGGGCACCAACCGTGCCGTGGTGATCCTCGGCGAATCGGGCTGCGGAAAAAGCTCGCTTGCCAAAGCCATCCTGCGCCTGCTGCCGCGCAATGTTGAATCGTACGGCGGGAAGGTATTCCTGCAAGGCACGGACGTGATGGCATTCGACGAGGAACAGTTCCGTCAGAATGTGCGTTGGGCGCAGATCTCCCTCGTTCCACAGGCTGCAATGAATTCACTGAACCCTGTATTGAAAGTGGGAGACCAGGTTGCCGAGCCCGCCATGGTCCATCTCGGCGTCAAAAAGGACGAAGCCCTTAACCTTGCCCGGCGCATGTTCAAGCATGTGGGTGTGCCCGATGATTTTCTGCAGCGCTATCCGTTCGAATTAAGCGGAGGCATGCGTCAGCGCGTGGCACTGGCGATGGCACTCGTGACAAGCCCAGGCCTGATCATCCTGGATGAGCCCACCTCTGCCCTCGACCTGCTCACCCAGGCTAACATCATGAATGTGCTCAAACGCATCAAACAGGAGCTTGGGACAAGCTTCATTCTCATTACTCATGACATTGCCACCTCCAGCGAACTGGCAGATGAAGTTGCCATCATGTATGCCGGTCAGATCGTGGAAACGGGTCATGCGAAGGACTTCTTCCCCGCTCCGCTTCATCCATATGCACAGATGCTGATGGCAAGCGTGCCGCGTCTGCGCAGCGACTCGGACCCGATGTTCATTACCGGTCAACCGCCCAGCCTGGTCAACGTGCCTACGGGATGCCGCTTTAAAACACGCTGTCCGTTCCGCTTTGAGAAATGCGACCAGGAACCGCCCATGTTCAGCAGAAACGGCAGCAAGGTCAGATGCTGGTTGCATGAGTAGTACTCTTCTCCTCTTCCCACCGCACATGCCTCTGTCCCCATTCCTCCATTCGCGAAGCGTGCGGGGCAAACAGGATTCGGCTCGGCTACGGAAAAGAGGAAATAAGTGTCATTGAGACGAGCCTCGCGCTGAGCGGAGCGAGCCGACAGGCAGGCGTAGACGAAGTGCAGGCGACGAAGCAATGTTCAACTTTGCGAGCGGATTGCTTCGCCAGCGAACGGCTCGCAATGACATACGGACTAGGAGTGCAAAATGATAACTGAATTGCAAGAGGTGATGATGAACACGCCCAAAATAGACAAGCCCGAACCGCTGCTGTCCATTGAAGATCTGCACGTCTGGTACGAATTGCGCCGATTCGGATTCGGCCACGCGGGCTACGTCAAGGCCGTGGACGGTGTCAGCTTTAGGTTGGAGGAAGGGGAAACGATTGCAGTTGTGGGTGAGTCCGGGTGCGGAAAATCCAGCTTGATGAAAACTATTTTGGGTCTCAACACTCCCACCAGTGGCAATGTCATTTTTGATGGCGAGAATTTATCCGGATTGAAGGGAAACAGGTTGCAGCGTTACCGATTTAAGGTGGGCTATGTCCAGCAGGACCCGTATGGCGCTCTGCCGCCTTTCATGAATATCCAAAAGGTTTTGGAGGAACCGCTCATCATCAGTGGTATGAGGAGCAGGGACGAGCGCCTGGCGCGCATCCGCAAAGTGATGACCGAAGTGAAACTTCACCCTGTGGATGATTTTCTGGAGAAGTTCCCGCACATGCTCAGCGGCGGACAGCAACAGCGTATTGT
This sequence comes from Chloroflexota bacterium, assembly GCA_039932795.1. GTDB lineage: Bacteria > Chloroflexota > Anaerolineae > Anaerolineales > Villigracilaceae > Defluviilinea. The sequence goes on along the minus strand of JBDTPH010000110.1, from coordinate 4,155 downwards.
GATCGCGCGTGCCATGCTGCGCGAGCCCAGGTTGATCGTTGCCGATGAACCCGTATCCATGCTGGACGCTTCGGTGCGCGTGGAAATTTTGAAGATCATGCGCACCCTGCAGGAATCGCATGGGCTTTCGGTGATCTACATTACGCACGATCTTTCGACGGTGAAATATTTTTCACAACGGATCTTTGTGATGTATGCGGGCAACCTGATCGAAAAGGCTGAGACGCGGCGCCTGCTTGAAAATCCGCTGCACCCCTATACTCATGCGCTGCTCGCTGCCACATCCGACCCGGATGCCGCCAACGCCGATACGTTCAAAGAGGTGCCGCCGGGCGAGCCACCGAGTCTCGTCAACCCGCCGACGGGCTGCCGCTTCCATCCGCGCTGCCCGTACTTTATGGCAGGCTTGTGTGACGTGGAATTTCCTCCCGATTTCGAACCTGAGCCCGGACATTTTGTGGCTTGCTGGCTGTATAATACATCGCGCAGAGCGGAGGTCTGAGTGTTTGTCGAAGACCGCAGACGAAGCGCTCTTCGTCTGCACTCCTCGAAGATCGCTCGTCGCTCCGCTCTGCGCGAGGAAGAATAAATTATGAATTCTCCTCGTTCCCTGCTACGCCTTGGCCTGGTCCTGCTGATACTGGGCATCGTTCTGCCCTTTTTGATGGTCATCCAGGTGTTCGAATCCACTTTCTTTTTGAACTTTTTTTCATGGGCTGCTTCGGTCGCTGGGCTGGCGTTCGGTACGATCGGGTTCGCGATGTATTCGAAAAACAGGAGGGACTAACGCTCCTGCAGAGCGTACGCGACTGCTTCATCGAGTGTCATCTTTTTGCCATCATCATATGCCTCTGAAAATGCAACTTCATCGATATTTGCACGACAAGCGGCGAAAATTTGATCCACATCTGCCTGCTCAATAAATGGACGAGGATCATTGTTTTTCTGACGCATCATGTCTGCCCAGCCGATCAAGCATGCAGCGCGTTCGTGTTTGTCCACTAAAATTTTAAGGCCTGCCATTCCCTCCAGTGTGAAAACAACACCGGTTTCAGATACATCTTTTTGGAATTCCTGGGCCGTTTTGGCAAAAATATCGTAAGCCTCCTTTAAATTGCCATCCTGCAAAGCCACGTAGCCTAAACGAACGCTACTCCAAAGTGATACCATTCGATTTCCCAATGCCTGTGCTATTTCCAGTGACTTATGGAAATCATCCCGTGCTCTTTTGTAATCACCTTTTATCGATGCAATACAACCATAATGTTGGAGAATGTTCGTCTCCAACATCTTATTGTTCAAGTTGTGACTCACTCTTACCACTTTGTCCAGCCATTTTTCTGCCGCTTCAAGATTGCCATTTAACATATTACGCATGACCAGATGAAGCATATTTTCTGATGATGCTTCCAAGTCTCCGATCTTTTCGAATAACGCAGCTGCTTCCTCCAATTGAGATGGTATATTTTTATACCCACCCAAGTGTGCCAGTGCATAAGCTTGCCTCCATGGATCCCCGATGGATTTGGATAAGATAAGTGCCTGGTTATATAACTCAATAACTTTTTCAGTCGGAGCTTTAAGGTCTGTGACTCCCAATGCAAATAAGGCATCTATTTCGCCGATCTTATCGCCGCAGGCCCTGTATAAGTCCAGGCTCTCCTGCCCGTCAACATATGCCTGGTCAAACTCCTGTGCCCAAAACATTATCCAAGCCTGAGCACAGAGGGCTTTCGCCCGTGCCAGAGGATAGCTTTTTGATCCTGGAGCTTGAAGGAATCCTGACAGCCAGCGTGCGCCCTCACGCACATCGAAGCTTTCCCAAAAACGATGCAGCCTGCCGGATAAATATAATCCCGCTTCCACATCGTTCCTCTTTGCCCACTCCAGTGCGACGCGGATGTTATAGTGTTCGTCATTCAAACGTAACATCCACTCTACTTGTGTTGGACCTCTCAGCGCTGTCTCAGCCTGTTCAGAAAGCTGGAGGAAATATTGCAAATGTCGTGTTCGAATATTTTCTTCTTCACCTGACTCAAGCAGTCTTTCGCGCATATATTGATGTACGATCTCATGGAAACGGTAGCGCGTTTGATCTCCTGTTTTCCGATGTACCATGACCAACGATTTCTTCAAAAGTGCACTGACCCAATTCAAGGCATTCCCTTCGCATACAACTTGTGCAGATTCCAAGGTCCAACCCCCTGCAAATACAGAAAGCCGTCTCAGAAATACTTGCTCTGATGCAGTAAGCAGCCCCCAACTCCAATTCAATGAAGCGCGCATGGTTTGATGACGTGGCAAGATTATTCGAGAATCGGTCGAAGGTAGGGAAAAGGACTCGTTCAATTGTTTCAAAATTTCTTTCGTTCCCAGGATATTAATATGTGCAGCAGCCAGTTCAATGCCCAATGGGATTCCATCCATCCTACGGCAGATCTCCAATACTGTTTGAGCATTTTCTTTTGTCATCATAAATGAGGAACGAGCCGATGCAGCGCGTTGAGCAAATAACTGAATGGATGCATATTCGGTTGTTTTTTCTAGGGAGGCGTGGTCTTCGGGAATGGAAAGAGATGGCAGATAGTATGTTGCCTCCCCTTCCATATTCAATATCTCGCGGCTGGTAGAGAGAATTTTGAGATTTGGGCAATTTGTGAGCAATGCTGTTATCAACTGGGCGCAGGCATCCAGCAAATGTTCACAATTATCGAGAATGAGTAAAATCGTCTTTTCGCGTAGCATATTTATCAATATTTCGAGAACGGGTCGATTAGGCGCTTCTCGAATATCGAATACAGATGCAACGGTTTGTGGAAGAAGTGTTGGGTCAGAAAGTGACTCAAGCGCAACGAACCAGACACCGTTGGGATATTGCCTGAGTAATTGATTCCCTATTTGTAGCGAGATGCGTGTCTTTCCGATACCACCCACTCCTGCAAGAGTCACAAGCCGGCTCTTTGTGAGGAGATTAAGAATTTCCACCTGTTCTTTTTTGCGACCTACAAAAGACGATAATGATGCGGGTAAATTTGAGGCAGGTGCTGCATGGGAAATATGCCAGGGGGCATCAGTCGTTTCTTCATTCGAAAATGCCTGCCAATCACCTCTGGCAAAGCGCAGAAATGATTTGTGTTCATTCTGAGGAATACTAAAAATCACAGCCAGTCGCTCCACCACCTGCACAGATGGCCGGCGTTCTTCCGACTCCAATTTACGGAGTGTACTGATCGAGCAATTGATTTTCTGAGCCAGTTGTTTCTGTGTCCACCCTTCTGCCCCACGTCGGCGCTGGAGCCATTCTCCAAACGATAAATTGGCCAACGCAGCCTCCCTTGGATTGTGTCACTTTTGTGTTACCAGGTGACACCTTCCCATACTCCATTTCCTATAAAGTGAAACTGTTCAGCAAAGTATATCACTCGGGCACTTCACAAAAGGAGATGAACATGAGCAAGCTTTATAGGTTTTTCAACATTCCTGCCATTATTACACTTTTTATCACTGCTTGCAGCGCGCAGGTCGTTCAGACATCACCAGAGCAACATGAAACTCCAAAGGTCGCTCTCTATAATCTCATGCTCGGCAGATCTTTGAATGATAAAGATGTCGTGGATTTCATAACCAGCAACAACTGCGACAGCTTAAATCAGTTCCAACTATGTAAAGATACAGGCGTGGCCTTTTGGATGGACTCTGAGCAAATCGTGAAAACAGTGTATCTGTATTCCGAGAATGCAGAGGGTTTCAGGCGATATCAAGGTGCATTACCTTATAAGCTGTCATTTTATGATCCCATGTGGAAGGTTGAAGAGAAATTGAAAGACCCGAATGCGGATGAAAAATCGCAGCCCAACCAAAAAGCTGGTCTTCCCGACGAAGCCGGATCACCGGATCACATCCATTATTGGGCTGTTTACAAACGATTAGGATTGACTGTAATCTATAATTCCCCAGGCGCCGATGAAGATGCGTACATTTATGCAATCCTTATTAATCACTAACCGCTTTTCATTCTTATCAAGAGAAAGGGTTTCATGCTGATACCCTTTCTCTTCACCAAAGTGACCGGGAGTGCATGTCCGGTCACTTTGTGCTTTTATACTATTCTGTTTAACCTTAATTGGTTGACTCTTGGTCATGTCATGCTGAGCG
>JBDTPH010000109.1:0-5967 GCA_039932795.1 Chloroflexota bacterium | reverse complement strand
TCACTTCTTTCCTGATTCGTCAATTCTGCATATTCAGGATGTCTGCGGATATACGCCGCGGCATACGAACACATTGGGATTACCCTCAGCGAATTCTCTTTGGCATATTCCAAAGTTACCTCAACGATCCTGCCCGCCACACCCAGCCCTCGTAATTCGGGATGCACCCCCACATGCGTGATCACAAAATTCTTTCCATCCTGAATGTAATCCAGCTTGGAAGGATAACCCTCCACCGACGCTTCAAAGCGATTCTCATCGCGGTTATGGATCACTGCCAGTGTTTCAAGATCAATTTGCATAAGATTTGCCTCTTCTAATGGAGATGTATATCCATTTTATCTCATTCAAATTGATTACACAGTGCCGAATAGGTACTCAACCAGCAGGTTTGAAATTCAGCTGAAGATTACTCCAATGAACTTAACACTTGATGAGATAGCGGTAAACGAGAAACGGACAGCCGCGTTTCACGGCTGTCCGTCGGCACATCGCAGTAATTCACTTTGAATTAATAAAAGCGACCAATGCCTCGATCTCAACTTCCGTTAGATCCAGATTTGGCATCTGCGTATCCGATTTCACCGAAGAGGGATCCTTCAATCTCATCAATATCACTTGCGGATTGGCAGAAAAATTTGAGAGGTTGGTGGCACCCATTTCAATGGTCCAATATTCCGATGAGCGCGCAGCTTTGCTATTGGTATGGCACGTGATGCATCCCTTGGCGAGGAACAATTGCCTGCCCAGCTCCACCTGTGACACGGATGACTCCTCTGCAACTGTGGGAGATGAGCTACCTTGCGCCTCCACACTGGACGTGGTGCCTGCTCCCGCTATGAACAGGGCGATTCCAACCAACAGGCATAACACCGTCAACGCCATAACCAGGCGACTCTTGCGGCGAAACGCGATCAGCCCACCGACCAGTCCCACCACCAGCGCCAGTCCGCTGGCAATTAACATCGGTGAAGTGAAGGAAATTGCAGGCTCTGTCTTCGAAACAGGTGGGTTTGCCGCGCCGGGGATCGGAGCAGCTACGTTCAACATAGGCATGGCTTGATCCATTGTGAACGCCTGAATGGACCACATCCACTCTCCTTCCTTGGGAAATGTTAACGTTGCAGTGTAATGTCCCGGCTTGCCTTCGGGTTCGGCAGGTACTACAAATTCCTCATCTTTGTATAAGTTGGCAGTAATGGTTGGGGAAAGATCTGTCATCGGCGTCTTGCCGTGCTGTAAGACTGTAAAACCAACGGTGAATGGCTTGCCTGCTACAATCCCCGCTGGCAATTCATCCAGCGTAATAACTGCCCATCCTCCAGCCAACACAGGGATGGCAAATACCAGCGACAGCAACAGTGCAAGACTTATTGAGATCTTAAGTCGGAAAAACATTTGTGCCTCCTTTGGCGATTGTAAATTCAATAACAATACACCGCCTGCCGAAATCTGGTTCCATGGTTAGCGGATCGGTTCCAGCGATTCAGCAGTTTTGATCGCTTCCTGAAGGGATTGATCCGTCTCCAAACGATAGGTAATATGATTAGCTTCCCATATCAGTACCTGGCCTTCAATCAGCCTTGTAAATTCCAACTCGCCATTGGAAAGCCTTAACGGATAAGGTCCCACGGCCCAGATTGCACGTTGACCGTTAACACTTGTTGCCTGAACGACCATCGGAGAACCCTTTTCAATCGCCCAACTGCCCTCAGGAATGAAATGCAGACTCAGCATGACACGCTCAGGCTCTTGAGGATCTGTCCAGACAAGAATTGTCATGTCACCATCTGCATCTTGAACATAAACATGATTTGGCAGTCCCAGCTCCGTTGGATAGGTTGGGTGGAGGATGGGATAGCTGACGATTTGCTGTGCATTCGCGAGCGTTGTTTCACCTGCGATGTTTTCGAGCAGAGGCAGCAGGGATGGCAGGGGCGTGCCAGGTGTAGCGGTCAGTGGCATCAGGGTTTCTGGTGTTGCAGGACCGATCCCCTCTGCGGTCGGCTCAACGGAGCGAGGAAAGATACGGACAATTCCGATCTGGATGAACTCAAGGACCGCTGCCCGCACCGGTGGGATGATCAAAAGGCTCGAGATGAGAATCAACGCGATGACCAGCGAGCGAGACCAGGCCCTGGAAATGAAGCGGGGACGAGTCGAGGAGCGCAGGCCCGCGCTCACGGAACCGGCAATGTCTGGTGTGCGCGGATATTCCATCCTGCTTGCAATAGAATCTACTTGTGCTTCGAAATCCATTTCGCTCATACCTTGCGTCCTTCAGAGAGAACAGGGAAATCCTGCTGAATGATGTTTCGCAATTTTTCGAGGGCGCGGCTCAGCCTTGATTTGACCGTGCCTTCCGCCACCTGCAAAACCTGCGCGGTTTCTGTAACAGAGAGTTCAAGGAAGTAGCGCAGGTAGACAATCTGCTGGTCTGCGAGGTTCAAATTCTGCACTGCCCGCCAAAGCTCACCCGCTTCAAGATTTTGCACACTTTTTTCCTCGATGCCCGTGGATTTGGGTTCATCGCGGAACGAACGCATCAGGGCCGCGATGTATCTGCCTGCCGAACGGCGACGGTTGTATGCCAGGTTTGCAGTGATACTCAACAGCCAGGGACGAAGAGGGCGCGTGGAATCAAAACGCTTGAGATTCTTCCAGGCGCGCAGAAAGGATTCCTGGGCGGTATCTTCCGCGTCATCGGGATCGCCCAGGAGCAGATAGGCAAACCTGAAAACTGTCTGTTGATGCAGCACCATCAACGATTCCCAGGCTGCCGCGTCGCCGTTTGCGGCGTGGTGGATTAAAGTGCCTTCATCCAAATTTTGCCTCTGCGGAGAGGTTCATTATATGGAGTACACCAATGAATGGGATTTGGTTCCGAGTTCAAAAACTTGTATATCCAAATTCATTGTACAGACTTTCAGCTAAAATTGTGTCACTGTTCACAAACAAACGGTGGTTTTGCCTGCACTAAAGTAGTCATTGACCTCCCTTTTGTTTCCTTTTACAATATTATTATGAAAATAAGTTCTGCAGGCTTTTTCAGACCCGATCACGATCCTCCGGTGCATTGATTTTACGCGTAAAACTTGATCGAACGTTTTCAAACTTTAAATCCCGGAGACTAAACCATGCCTACACCTTTTATTTCCAAACGTGCACCCATCTACGCCGATGTTCCCGATGAAAAGTGGAACGATTGGCGCTGGCAATTGAGCCACCGTTTAAATACTGCTGAAGAAATCGAGAAAATAATTCCACTTACTGATTCCGAAAGAAAAGCGCTAAACACCAGTGGACTTTTCCGCGTCGATATCACCCCCTACTTCATTTCACTGATCGACCCAAACGATCCAGACGACCCGACTCGCAAGCAGATCATCCCGCTTGCGGAAGAGATGCAGTCCTTTACCTCCATGATGGAGGATTCCCTCGCGGAAGACCGCCACTCCCCTGTGCCCGGGCTGGTCCACCGCTATCCTGACCGGGTGCTGATGCTCGTGACGACCCAGTGTGCGTCCTATTGTCGTTATTGCACACGCTCGCGCATCGTCGGCGATCCCGGACAGACCTTTAATCGTCAGGAATTCGAAATGCAGATCGATTACCTGAAACGGACTCCACAGGTACGTGACGTGCTGCTCTCAGGCGGCGACCCACTGGTACTTGCACCAAAAGTTCTTGAAGAGCTCCTCACCCGTCTACGCGAAATTCCGCATATCGAGATTATACGCATTGGTTCGCGCGTGCCCGTATTCATGCCCATGCGCGTGACGCAGGATCTATGCGACATGCTCGCCAAATTCCACCCGCTCTGGCTGAACATCCATGTCAACCACTCGAATGAAATTTCGTTGGAACTGGAACAGGCCTGTGATCGTCTTACAAGAGCAGGTATTCCGCTTGGCAACCAGTCCGTGCTGCTGGCTGGCATAAACGACAATGTTCACATCCAGCGCAAACTCGTGCAGGACCTTGTCCGCATTCGAGTGCGCCCATACTATCTGTACCAATGTGACCTTGTGGAAGGTGCCGGACACTTCCGCACACCTGTTGCCAAGGGTATTGAGATCATGGAAGGCTTGCGCGGCCACACGTCCGGCTACGCAGTCCCGCAATATATCGTGGATGCGCCTGGCGGCGGCGGGAAAATTCCTGTCTCACCCAACTATTTGTTGAGCATGTCTGACCACAAGGTTATCCTGCGAAACTATGAAGGCTATGTCACATCCTACGAAGAGCCAACCGATTACCTTCCCAGTGATGCCGCGAAGTTCAAAGGTGAAAAACGACCCGAACCCGGACAGACAGGCATTCATGGCCTGCTCGAAGGCGACCAGATGTTCATCAAACCGGAGGGCTTCGACGAAATGCATGACCGTCACGGCATTCAACACCGTCTTAAGGATGAAAAGAAATGGCAACCGTTGGGAATCGGTGACGGCACTACAAAACCACCCGAGAAATAAGCAAACGAAGGAGAATAGCATGAAACGAATTCTGTTCACTGCACTAACATTGATGTTCCTGCTCGCGGCGTGTGTGCCCGCACAAGTATCAACGCCCGACCCTGACGAAGTCGCAAACCAGGTTTCGACCTCTGTAGCGCTCACTGTTGCATCGCAAAATTTGGAAACTGAACAGGCAAATCCGCCTGCCACTGAAACACCGCTCCCCACTCAAACTGAAGCGGTTGTTGAGTCCCCCACGCTCGTCGTTACAGCGACTCCACTGGTTCTGGCATCGCCGACAACTGTCTCGGGCGCAGGGGGTGGAAGCGGTGTCAGCCTGCCAAAGCCGGAATTCGCTTGTGACTCCATCCACCGCCGACCTTTTGATAACACCATATTCAAACCTAATGACAAGTTTGATATTAAGTGGACCGTTGTAAATACGGGCACCAAAACGCTGCGTGTCGGGCTTGATCTCAAGTACAACAGTGGCACAAAGCTAACTCCTCCCACGACTATTGAACTTCCCGAACTGAAACCCGGCGATCAATTTGACATGGACTTTGATGCAGTTGCTCCAGCCAAGGAAGGTACGTACGTAATGACCTACATTGTCGAAGGCGGCCTGTGCTATCCGTATGTTGTGATCAAAGTTGAAAAATAAACAGCAGCTTACAGCCCGATTCATTTCGGGTGTGGGAGAGCAAAAATGTCAAGACGTACCGTAAAGTTTCTGTTCTGGTTCATGACCGTTGCGCTGATCCTGGCATGTGTGCCGTCGCTGGCAACGCCCTTTCCCACGGCTGATCCAAACGCAGTCAATACATTTATCGTGCAGACGGCGAATGCAGCTGCATCCCAAACCGCGGCGGTGCTTCCCACGTCCACACTCACAGCCACCCTCACCCCGACGCCACGAAACACCGATACCCCGTCGCCGACATTTACATCCACGGTGATCTTTATCCTCTCCTCACCCACCAAGCCAGCCACTCCCACCCTTAGTGGTGGACAGGGCGGAACCGGGAGTGGAGGAGGTAGTGGAGGCGGAAGCAGTTCTGCTGACTACTCCTGTCAGGTAACGAGTGTGAGCCCGGCGAATGGCACATCCTTCAACGATCGCGATGATTTTGACGTTACCTGGCAGGTTAGGAATAATGGGGTAAAAGGCTGGGATCGCAACTCCACCGATTTTTACTACTTAAGCGGTAGTAAGCTCCACAAAGTTGCAGGGTATGATCTAAACAGGGACGTGGATCCAGGACAGACCACTACCTTATCCGTTGATATGCAGGCACCAAAAGACTCGGGAAATTACACCACTACATGGACGCTGCGCGTCGGCTCCAGAAACTTCTGCAATGTGTCGGTAACAATAAATGTCAAATAAGAGTTGACCTGCCAATAAATGAAAAGCGGCGGCCATGGGTCGCCGCTTTGTTATTGGAAGGTTAGCACTACAACGACGTTTCGCGTTACTACGACGTTTTGAATATTACTACGACATGTC
>JBDTPH010000108.1:0-3084 GCA_039932795.1 Chloroflexota bacterium | reverse complement strand
TGCCTATCCGTAGACTTAGCCTGTCAAAAATGCTATAATCACTTTATGGGAATCTCTCAACCTTTACCTGAAAATATCGAACGACCTGTTTCAGAAGACTTCTCCACGCCACCTCAAACAGAACAACCGCAAAAAAATATCGTTGTACCTATTGTCATCGGCGTGATTGTGCTGCTGGTACTCTTGGGTGTGGCGATCTACTTTTTGCTTCAACCCACCAGCCCCACCGATAAGATCCGCGACATCTTCATTATCGTCGTGGCATTGGAATCGCTGGTGATCGGCGTTGCGTTGATCGTGCTCATTGTCCAGCTTGCGAGCCTGATCAACCTTTTACAAAATGAAGTGAAACCCATCCTGAATGCCACCAATGAAACAGTGAACACACTGCGCGGCACTGCAGAGTTTCTGGGTGAGAATGTTGTTGAACCCGTCATTAAGCTCAACGGCTATCTCGCAGGAATGACCCGTATGTTAGAATTGATGGGTCTTAAGAAAAAATAAGTACCAACCCTAAGGAGGTTACTATGTCTGAACGTGATGAATTTGGCGCCTTTCTTGTAGGCTTCATTGTCGGTGGGCTCAGTGGTGCGGTCGTCGCTTTGCTGTTTGCCCCGCAGACAGGTGAGGAGACCCGCGCGTTGATCAAGGATAAATCCATTGAGCTGCGCGATAAGGCTCAGCAGACCGCTGAAGAAGCGCTTGCCCGCGCTGAGGCGACTGCACAGGAAGCCCGCGCCCGTGCCGATGAACTTGCCCACCAGATCAAAGAGCGTGGACAGGCAGCGTACGAAGATGTGCGCGAACGTGGCAAGAACGCCGTGGAAGCTGCCCGAAGCAAGATCACGAAGAAATCAGACGGCGAAGCTGCTGTCTAAAGCAAGGACACTGAGGTAAGGGTTTGGCAAATGCCAAACCCTTTTTTTGATGCGAACACTTCTGCGGTTTTTCTTTGACCTGCTCTATCATCCATTTGCATTCACCTATGACCTGGTGGCATTTACTGTTTCTTTAGGACGGTGGAAGGACTGGGTCTTGAGCGTGGTTCCGTTTATCGAAGGGACTCGGATTCTCGAGATCGGCCACGGCCCCGGTCACCTGCAACGCGTCCTTCTCAGCCGAAACCTGGTCGCGGTTGGGATGGACGAATCAGCGCCGATGGGACGTCTCGCCAAGCGCAACCTGGCGCGTCAAGCATTCTCTGCAAAACATCCAAATTCCAATCCATCTTACCAGCATTCCTACACGCAAAGTAATTTGACTCGCGGTATCGCGCAGTATCTCCCCTTCTCGACCGAATCGTTTGAAACCGTCATCGCGACGTTTCCATCCGAGTACATCGCCGACGCGCGCACGCTGCCTGAGGTGAAGAGATGCCTCACAAATGGAGGCAGGTTCATCGTCCTGCCTGTTGCGATGCTGATGGGCCGCGGCATCCTGGACCGCTTGATGTCCCTCTTGTTCCGCGTCACACATCAATCGCCAGAGGATCCACTTGAGATTTTCAGCAAACGATTCGAACGTCCGTTTATTGAAGCAGGCTTTCAGGTGAAAATCAAACAGGTTGAAGTAAAATCAAGTTTGTTGGTAATTGTGATCGCAACAAAACCCTCATCGCGCTGAGCGGAGCCGAAGCGCGTTCTACGCGAACAAAGGATAGTTCATGCTACAAAAACTTCGAGAGCCTGTTAACAGTCTGACACATTGGGGAGGCGCGTTTCTTGCGTTGATCGGTTTGATCGCACTGCTGATCGTGGGATGGGGAACTCCCGCAAAAGTGATTTCGCTGCTGATCTATGGCGTGAGCCTGATCTTTTTATTTTCGGCAAGCGCCACCTATCATATGGTGCACGCAAAAGACAAGGTATTGGAAATCTTCCGCAAAATTGACCACGCCGCCATTTATTTCCTCATTGCAGGGACGTACACTCCGTTTTGCGTGAATGCCTTCGAAGGCTTTTGGAAGTGGGGGATGTTGAGCATTATCTGGTCACTTGCGTTGATCGGGATCCTCGTCAAAGTGTTTTACATCCGTGCGCCGCGCTGGCTGAACGCGGGGATCTATCTCGTGATGGGCTGGCTGTGCGTCGGCGCAGCGGGACAAATGCTTGCGGTGTTGCCTGCATGGGTCTTTGGCTGGTTGATCGCTGGCGGTGTGATCTACACCCTTGGCGCGGTCGTGTATATTACGAAGATCTTTAATTTCAAGCCTGGCGTGTTTGGCTTCCATGAAATATGGCACATCTTCGTCATGCTCGCCGCAGCGGCGCATTTTATAGCGGTGCTGGGGGTGGCGTTGTAGCAAGCAAGTGGCAGTTACCCGCTTCGCGAGAGTGACTGTCATCCTGTTATTTCAAGATCTGAAACAGGTTGCTGTAATCATCCGTCCACAGTTTGAGATTTGTCGAATATCCATTCAAATCAACCGAACGTTTCTGAAAAGCGGGAATTTCCAACATCGCGCGATCACGCGATAGCAAAACCCAATGGGAGGCGTAGCTGCCATTTGAGTCACCATCGTAATTAACTCGCGCCATGCTCAAGCCATAGTGTTGCGCCAGCTGCCAGAAGACGGGCTGCAGATCGAGATGCAGGTTGGTGATATGAGCAGCGATAATTCCATGCGGGGCGAGATGTTCGAGATATAGCGCAAAGGCTTCCCTTGTCACCAAATGGACAGGGATCGAGTCGCTGCTGAAAGTATCCAGGACCAGCACGTCAAAGTTTTGGGGATTCCCTTCGTCAAGTTCATGCTGGAGGGAAATACGTGCGTCGCCGAGAATGAGATTCACATCGGCCTGGCTATCCTCCACAAAAGAGAAGTACCCGCCCTGTCCCTCCGCCAGATCCACGACCACGGGATTGATCTCGTATAAACGATACACGTCAGCAGGCTGACCGTACGCCGCCAGGGTCCCCGGGCCGACGCCGAGCATGCCCACGCGCAGGCCCTGTCCATAACGCGGGTGGTTCAGGATGGCGAGCCCCGCCCCACCGTCACGGACATAATACGTAGTGGGAAGGTCACGCATTTCAGGATTGATAAACTGCATTCCATGCACCGTAATCCCATGCGACATGACA
>JBDTPH010000107.1:0-10475 GCA_039932795.1 Chloroflexota bacterium | reverse complement strand
CTTGGAGGGCGACCTCCTGGGAGAGTAGGTCATTGCCAAGGGGCTTTTCTTTTAATATTTTGTGTGGGTCTTTTCATCCACGCGTGAATCATGTATAATTCTATTTGCAGTTCGGTTGGCGGACATAATGTCCGATCTTCTAACAGAGGAGTATGAAGCGTTCTTTTTGGTCACTCGATCATTGCGTCGTTTCTTCTTTTGAATAATTTCCTCGGCCGAGTCTGCATATCGGCCGTTTTTTTGTCTGTATTCCATGCGCAAAGGAGGTGAATTTCATTGGCAGGTGTAAATTTACGTAATGGCGAATCACAGGATTCGTTGCTCAAGCGATTTCGCAAGAAAGTTGTAAAAAGCGGAGTGCTGAGCACAGTTCGCCGCAAACGCTGGTTTGTCTCCAAGAGCGAACAGCGACGCATGGAAAAAAAGAAAGCAATCCGTCGGATTAAGCGACGCACGTTTACCAGAGATGGTGAATAGAAAGAGGACGTATGGCGAAAGAAGAAGATAAAATTAGAGCAGAAGGCGTGGTGATCGAGGCGTTGCCTGGAACACAGTTCCGTGTCAAACTGGATAATGGGCATGTCGTACTCGCCTATCTCTCCGGCAAAATGCGCAAGCACTATATTCGTATTTTACTAGGCGATCGCGTAGCTATGGAAATGTCCCCCTACGATTTGACACGAGCTCGTATCACGTTCCGCCAGCGCAAGACAGCACCTGTTCCTGTGGAAGAATAAACGCCATACATCGATGCAAAATAAAAGGCTCTCGAAAAATCGAGAGCCTTTTTTGTTACCTGTTTATCTATTTAGTGGTTATGGCAGATCGCGGAATGAGCCAAGCACCTTCATGTAGTTGGCCCTTTCAAAGGCTGAAGGTTCTTTTACGGATTTCTGACTCATGCTTCCCTGCATCTGACGAATGGAATCGTATCCATGATCCTTCATCCACATTTCCAGTTCGTTCAAAATCGGACCAACGGCCTGCTCGCCGTTCTGAAGGAGATTCGATGCCATCATTGCGACCTTTGCCCCTGCCATCATAGCCTTCAGAACCTCTGCATGTGAATGGACGCCACTGGTCAAAGCAAAATCAGTCTCAACCTTTCCATTCAAGATGGAGATCCAGCGCAAAGGCAATCTTAACTCTGCGGAACTACTCAGATCAAGGCTATGGATAATCTCAAGCTCATCGAGATCAAAATCGGGCTGATAGAAACGATTGAACAACACAAGTCCATCTGCTCCCACTTCCACTAGACGCTTTACAAAGTTTGGAATCGATGTGACAAACGGGCTGATCTTCACGGCCAATGGAATGGTGATCGCAGACTTGACCTCGGCCACCAGCTCCACCTGCGAGTCCTCGATATCATTCGATGTCACATCCAGGTCTGTTGGAATGTAATACAGATTGAGTTCAAGTGCATCCGCACCGGCTTCCTGGATCTTTCGGGCGTAGTTGGTCCAGCCGCCTTTCGAGACTCCATTCAGGCTCCCAATGACCGGGATCTTCAATGCTTTTTTGAGAGCTGCCACCTGGATGAGATACTTCTCGGGACTGATCCCATAGAGGCCTCCATCTGGTAAATACGACAGTGCTTCAGCATAGGATTCAGTGCCGCGTGACATGTAATGATCGAGTTCCAGGCTCTCATGGATAATCTGCTCTTCGAACAGGGAATACATCACAATTGCGGCAATGCCTGCTTCTTCGAGTTTGCGTGCCCGCTCGAGTTTCTTTGAGAGGGGAGAGGCTGAGGCTACGATCGGATTCTTTAAGTTCAGACCAAGATAAGTCGTGGAAAGATCTGTCATGTTTTACTCCTTTTTGTCGCCGTTGTAATGCATTGCCGCCATCTGCTGGTAAAGAGTCCAGCGTGACTTTGCATCCTTTTGAGCCGCGCGCATGAGTTCCTCGGCGCGTGTCTCATCCAGTTGGATGAGCATCTTGTAACGTGTTTCATTATAGGCATATTGCGAGATCGGAATGCTCGGTTCCTTCGATTCGATGATGAGCGGGTTTTGCCCTGCATCTGCGAGACGCGGATCGTAGCGGTACATCGGCCAGTGACCAGACTGCACTGCCAGTTTTGACTGTTCGAGGCTCTTTGCCATATCGTAGCCGTGCGCAATGCAGGGGCTGTATGCAATCACAAGGGATGGTCCATCATACGATTCGGCCTCCAGCAAGGCACGCAGGGTTTGCTGATCGTTCGCACCCATGGCAACGCGAGCGACATACACGTAGCCGTAGGACATCGCAATCAAACCAAGGTCCTTCTTAGGTAACCCTTTACCGCCCATCGCAAACTTGGCAACTGCGGCGCGTGGTGTGGACTTGCTCGCCTGTCCGCCAGTGTTTGAATAGACTTCGGTATCAAGCACAAGGATGTTGACATTGCGTCCGCTGGCAAGTACATGATCAAGACCGCCATAACCGATATCGTAAGCCCAGCCATCACCACCAATAATCCATACCGATTTTTTTACAAGACCATCTGCAAGGCTGATCAAATCCCTTGCACGTGTGTCGCTGGATTTGGAGAGTACGTTCTTCAACTGGGCAACGCGCTCACGCTGAGCATCGATGCCGGCATCATCTGTTTGTTTCGCATTCAGGATGGCTTCCACCAATTCCTTGCCAAGTTCCTTTTCGAATGAAACAAGTAATTCACGGGCGTACTCGCCCTGCTTATCGATTGTAAGTCTCATGCCGAGACCAAATTCAGCGTTATCCTCGAACAGAGAGTTTGACCAGGCGGGACCGCGTCCGTTTGCATCGACTGCCCAGGGGGTGGTGGGGAGGTTGCCGCCGTAAATGGATGAACAGCCAGTCGCATTTGCGATCACGGCGCGATCACCGAACAACTGCGAAACCAGCTTTACATACGGAGTTTCACCGCAGCCTGCGCAAGCGCCACTGAACTCAAACAGCGGGCGCAGTAATTGCGAATTCTTGATTGTGGATGGGTTGATCAACTTGCGATCCAGGTCTGGGATGCTCATAAAGAAGTCCCAGTTCTTTGCTTCCTTTTCACGCAGCGGTGGCTGTGCCTCCATATTGATTGCCTTGCGCCCAACCTGGGTCTTATCCTTCACAGGGCAAACTTCCACACATAATGTACAACCTGTGCAATCTTCAGGCGCCACCTGTAGGGTATATGCCATACCCTGCGAAAATTCCTTGAACTTCGAAGGCATGTGCTTGAATGTTTCAGGCGCATTGGAAAGCAGATTCTCATCGTACACTTTATGTCGGATCACTGCATGCGGGCAAACCATGACGCATTTACCGCATTGAATACACAAGTTTTCATCCCATACCGGGATTTCCAAGGCAATATTGCGCTTTTCCCACTGTGTGGTACCGAGTGGGAACGTGCCATCAACAGGGAAAGCGGATACGGGGATGTTGTCGCCCCTGGCGCCGATGATCTCACCAAGCACATTGCGAACGAATTCCGGCGCTTCCTTCGGGACCGGGAGCCGGCGCACTGTCTTTGAAGTGATATCGGCTGGGACTTTTACCTCATAAAGATTTTCGAGAGTGCCGTCCACTGCATCGAAGTTTTTCTTCACGACAGCTTCACCGCGTTTGCCATATGTCTTTTCAATCGAATGCTTGATCTCAGCAATCGCCGCTTCGCGTGGCAGGATTCCGCTGATGGCAAAGAAGGCTGTCTGCATGATGGTGTTCATGCGTCCGCCCATGCCTGTCTTCTCGGCTACTTCATACCCGTTGATGACATAAAACTTGAGCTGTTTCTCGATGATATCCTTCTGTACTTCAGCGGGAAGGTGGTCCCAAACTTCATCTGGGCCATACAGGCTGTTGAGCAGGAATGTGCCGCCTTTTTTGGCATACTTGAGCATATCTACACGCTCGAGGAAGTTGAATTGATGGCAGGCTACAAAGGTCGCTTCGTTCATTTCGATAAGATAGGGTGCACGGATGGGTTGCGGTCCGAAGCGCAGATGCGACATGGTCACAGTGCCCGACTTCTTCGAGTCGTAATAGAAGTAGCCCTGCGCGAAATTTTCCGTCTCTTCACCAATAATCTTGATGGAATTCTTGTTCGCGCCGACCGTACCGTCTGCACCCAGACCGAAGAACACACAGCGCACAGTATCGTCCGATTCGATTTTGAAGGATGTGTCCACGTCAAGGCTGGTGTGAGCGACATCATCATTGATGCCGACCGTGAAGTGGTTCTTGGGTTCGGATTTGGAGAGTTCATCGAGCGAAGCTTTGACCATTGCAGGAGTGAATTCTTTTGATGAGAGGCCGTAACGTCCGCCGATGACTTTAATATTATTCGATCTGCCGCCTTCCACCAGCGCATTGACAATATCCAGGTAAAGCGGCTCGCCCAGCGCGCCTGGTTCCTTGGTTCGGTCAAGAACGACAATGGATTTAACACTCAGGGGGAGCGCCTTAAGGAAGTGCTCTACTGAGAATGGACGGTAGAGCCTCACGCACAAAGCGCCAACTCTTTCACCTTTGGCCGCGAGATGTTTTACAGTCTCCATGGCAGTTTCCCCACCTGAGCCCATAATGACTGTTACCCGTTCTGCATCGGGATGACCGAAGTAATCGAACAGGTTGTAGTGACGGCCTGTGACTTTTGCAAACCTGTCCATGGCTGCCTGGACGATGCCGGGGGTCGCAGTGTAGTAGAGATTTGACGCTTCGCGCATCTGGAAGTAGACATCGGGATTTTGTGCAGAACCGCGTAAAACGGGATTATTGGGGGTGAGGGCACGCGCCCGATGAGCACGGACCAGATCATCATCCACGAGCAGGCGGAGTTCTTCATCCGAAATCGGGACGATCTTCGTTACTTCATGTGAGGTGCGGAAGCCGTCAAAGAAATGTAGGAAGGGGACGCGCGACTCAAGCGTTGCCACCTGGGCAATGGCAGCGAAGTCTTGCGCTTCCTGTACGGATTCAGATGAGAGCAAAGCCCAGCCCGTCTGTCGGACAGCCATCACATCCTGATGGTCACCATAAATGGACAGGGCATGTGCGGCAATGGCCCGGGCAGCCACATGGAAGACTGTGCTGGTGAGTTCTCCAGCGATCTTGTACATGTTGGGGATCATCAGCAACAGACCCTGCGAAGCAGTGAACGTGGTGGTCAGCGCGCCTGTTTGGAGGGCACCATGCACGGCTCCCGCAGCGCCACCTTCAGACTGCATTTCGATCACCAGTGGGGTGGTGCCCCAAAGATTCTTTTTGTCTTTGGCTGACCATTCATCCGCGAATTCGCCCATGCCTGAGGACGGAGTGATCGGGTAAATTGCGATCACTTCGCTCAAACGATGTGCGACCGATGCTGTGGCTTCATTGCCATCTGTCATGATTACTGGTTTTTTCATACTAACTCCTTGAAAACAGGCATAAACCTGTGAATTTCTCTATCCTTACAAGTTTATCCCTGTTGATATGTGGGGGTTAGTTATGAATGACTTAAATACCCATGCCTGTTGTCACATATCGGACAAAAATAGTGGAAAATGAAAACAGGAGCTGTTATGCTCCTGTTTTTAGTCATTATTTCGCTTATTTCGTAAGTGGAATGTCTTCAAGTTTGGTATAGACCTGTAATCCCTTTCCGCGTGCGATCTTAACCATCAAATCTGCGCCCTGCGAGTCTCCACCAACCCGTAGGACAGCATCGCACTTATCCAGCAATTTCTTTGCGATGGGATGAAATATTTCATTAAACGGTTCATCGCCAATCTTTATCGAACCCGCCAATTTTAGAAGCGGCAGTGCAATCCATTCTCCCAGCACAGGAATATGTCCCATTTTGAAGAGGGGAATGGCAAAAGACTCCATTACGTGGACGTTCTCCGCGATCTTATCCGGGTTATCATACGTCCCCGAGCGATAGGGGCCCGCGATCAAGATCATCAACGGCTTTGTATCCATCTAGTTTCCAAATTACGTTTCAAGATGTGGTCTTGCCAGCAACCAGGCGGCCAGTGACTTGGCATCGAGGATTTTTCCGCTCTCAAACATTTCAACGGCATTGCGCACGGGGATTTTTTCCACTTGTAGAAACTCATCATCATCCGCCTTCAATGGGTTATGTTTTAAGTCTGTTGCCAGAAATACAGCCATAAACTCGCTGGAATATCCGGGAGCAAGGTAGAAATCCCCTACTCGTATTAATTGACCTGCTTCCATTCCCGTCTCCTCACGGATCTCTCGCGCTGCGCATTCCTCAAACGGCTCTTCACCATCGCGTGTACCTGCCGGGAGTTCAAGCAAGTCGCCACCGGTCGCATGGCGGTACTGCCGCACGAAGAGTATATTTCCATCAGCATCCACTGGGACAATGACCACTGACCCGCCATGCTCAATGATCTCATACCGGGTTTCCCGTCCATCTGGAGTTTTGAGAGTATCACGGCGTATCTTAAATGCCCGTCCCTGTAATAGTATTTCTGATCTGATGAACTCAAAAGGCATACTGTTTTTCCTTTGTAAATAATGCAAATATCATAAGACAAAAGCCCAGGCAAATTCGCCTGGGCTTTTCTAACTCACAAAAATCACTAGGGTATGCTTAACCGTTGTCCGGCCGTAAGCGCTGCACCGGCTGAAAGCCCATTTGCTTGAGCAATTGCAGCTGGGTCAATATCGCCATAGTAGCATGCTATACCATAGATTGTGTCAGAAGACGAATCAACGGTATAGGTATCTGGATGACTGTGCCACATGCGATTACCTGGGAAGGCATTGCCGGTTTGTGGAATCGTCAGTACTTTGCCAGCATATAACGTTTGGCCATCCACAAGTCCATTTGCAGAGAGCAATTCATCCGGGTCCACGTTAAAGCGGCGGGCAATACAGTATGGATATTCGCCATTTTGCAGGGTATAGGTAGCGGGCCGGGTGCCAGGTATCGATGTAGCCCCAGGTATAGGCGTAGCTCCTGATGGCTGGCTCGTTGTAACTGCCAATGTGGCAGTTGGCGTAACTACCGCGCCTGTTGGCAATGAGATAATTGAAGTGGGAGTAATTGTCGGGTTTGTTCCACTCTGTGTGGCTGTCACTGCACCTACTACCGGAGTTCCGCTTTGTATGGCGAGTGCCGTGCCTGTTGCGAAGTTTTGCACATCAGTCATATTTGTGGGTTGTCCCAGGGGAGTTGCGAACAAGCTATTGGGATTTATTGGCGTGTTGGTGACACTGGGTTGCTGTGAATAAGGCTGATTGCATGCGGAAGCGATGATCGCAACCAACATAAGTATTGACGCAACTAGCGCGTCTCGTTTCATACTGGTCATGGCTCTCTCCTCAATCTCGATCCAGAATTTTAATGATGGTAGCACATCCCATTTAACGCGTCAAGTTATGGGGTAGTATATTAGAGGGATTAGGGTGGACATTGGAAAATTACCAGTATTTCTGCTACTAGCAGCTCCATTTCGCCTTGTGCTGGATCCTGAGCCTGCACCCGTTTCCAAACCTGACACAACCCTTTTCGGATTCCATGATCAGATTCAAATGCCTTGTGAGAAAGCTTCTCTGCTTCTTCAATATCGCCGGTCAATGCCTGAGCCTCGATAAATACCAGCCATTCAAATGGATCAGCGGGTTCATATCCGAATGATATTGCTTCATTCAATAGGTTAATCACCTGCTGCCAATCACCTTTTTGACGTGCCAGTTCAGCTTTTGTATAGTAGTAACACCAGGTATGTTCAAGTTCAGAAAGGAAAGGCAGTTTCGCTGTCTGATCAGCGGATGTGATAATGAGGTCAGTGTTTGAAAGTGGAATTGCCTCCACCAAATATCCAGATTGACGCTCATACGTGACATCATCACCCCACTCGGGACTTAGCACGCGCAGACAGCCGTTTTCCTGCATGTAGATTACTATGGCCTGTGATGTGGAACCATCAAAGTTGACCGTTCGCAGATAAACCTTTATTGGCTCACCGCGTTCAAACGAAGGCAGTGTCCCGCCCAGTCGCTTCTCGGTATAAACTAAAGCATACGGTAGAGCAGACCGCGTATAGGCGGGGGCATAGATCCAATTGATCGGTGCGGTAAACGAAAGATCGGTCTCATAATCAACAGGCAGTTGATCGGTCATAATGAGCGTGTTTGGTTCCAAGGAAGGGATGCGCCACGCCAGTTGCCAGAAGAACTCCTGCTGGTTCGTCCAATCCCGCCTGAAGATATTGGCATTGAAGAATTGTTGACCGATTCCCAGCGCGATCAATATTGCAAAAACAAAATTCTTTAAGCGGGCGTTTCTGAAAACCAGTTCCACCAGACCCATGATAAAAAGGCTTCCTCCGATCATCATGGAGATCATGAAGCGATCGTTGCTGGATTGAAGCGTCAGAGGCAGTCCGGCTGCGAATGACGGCCATCGTCCCAATAAGATCCCTGAGGTGCCAATCATGAGCGCAGAAACTGCGAATTTTTTTGTTTCAGTTTTCGATGTGTCAAGATTGTGCAAAAAGAAAAGGAAGAAAGTAAAAGAGATGCCGATCAGCAGCAAAGTTAAAAGAGAGGATGGGGCACTGATGGTTTTCGCAGTTAAGACGATCACCTGAGCCCATGAATAAATCCCTGCCTTCCAAATGGCATCACCCATCGAAAGGATGACCTGAGCGATCGATAACGAATCATTTGCCACTTCAACGTCATAGGATGCATACGACCCAATGGTATAAAAATAAGCCAGCCAGGCCGCGTTTGCCAGCCAGATAACGAGATAAGGCATCCAACGCTTCAGGGATAACCTGATACGCTCCCGGAATCCTGCAGTTTCCTCCGAAACGATCACCCAGATAAAAAGAAAACGCAGTGGTTCCAGACCAATAAAATATTCCGTGGGGAAAACACCGGCTGCCAAAAAGAGAAGCGCAAATAAAGCATTCAATCTGAATTTTCGTGGGTTTCGGAAAGCTTTTGCGGTGAATCCAAAGGAGAGTAAATAAAAGATAAAAGGAATCCATTCCTGGTTAATGTGCGTGAAGGCCACCCAATGCTGGCTGTAACCCGGAAAAACAAGAAATAATAACGACGCGACGAGCGTCTGTCGCTTATGTTCGGGCCAAACCTGCTTGAACGCGAACCAGGCTGAAAGTCCCGAAATGAAGCGAATGAGGAGTGCGAAAGCCTGCCAATAAATAGGGTCAGGTGGGAGGAGGCTGGTTGTGAGGAAGAAGATCGGTCCCAGAAATGGGCGGACGTTCGCGAAAGCGGGCAGGAACTCGGCAGGTCCTAAAAATTTCGCTATCCAGACGAAGGGCCAGTCATCCCAATAGAAGCCTGTCTGAAACAGGAACAAGCCATAAGCAATAATTGTGACTATGAAAAGGATGTGGGGAAAGCTTCGCTCGTTCAAACGCTTGAAAGCCATACGGCCCATTTTAAACCCCATTTCGGTTAAAGTAGATCAGTTGTGATTTCATTTCACCGCGAATATGTTGATCGGTTGTTGTTTCCCTTTGAATACCATGGATCCCAGGGATTCAATCTCAATGTCATTCGATAGTCCTTCACTCGTATACTGATCGATCAGGATGGGGCGGTGAGCAATCCTGGTATGATTTTCAATGCGGGACGCAAGATTGACCGTGTCACCAACACAAGTATAGGTGGCGCGATGCTGTGTGCCAGTATAGCCTGCAATCATCCTTCCGGAAGCAATGCCTATGCCAATATTACTCTGTGTTTTGTTCTGCAGTGCCTGTTCCTGATTGAAACCTTCCAGCAAACTCATCATTTCAAGCGCGGCAAGGACGGCTCCCTTTCGATGATCGTCGCGATGGATGGGTGCGCCGAAGATCGCCATTAATCCATCACCCACCAAATCAACAATGGCCTGGAAGCCCAGCTTGGCGGCGAGTCCCTGCTGGATGCTGTTGATCACATCAAGCTCAGATTCACGTTGAGCGAGTTGTTCTTTTAGCAGGAAATTTTCATCTGCATGTAGTCGTGGTGAAGTGTTATCCAAAGGCTCCGATGTTTTTCCCCCTCCCCACCTGGCTACGTTTTTGTTTTTGTTAATAGGTCCATTTACGGGAGATGATTTCTTTGTCATACCAGCGATCCTCCAGCCTCTGGTGCAATGGATTGCATGATACAACCCCCACAAATTAACGTCAATGGGACAAAAATGGTATGAAAATCCCCTTGCGATCTTATTTATAATGCTGCGATAAGAACCTGTAAATTTTCAATGGATGTTTGTGGAACAAGGTCACAGCCTGGCCAGACCGCGTCCACGCCCGCCTCTTTCGCCTTGCGAACTGCTTCCGTTATATGAGCTTTATCTCCCTGCCACAGCGTTGCAACAGGATCGATGTTGCCGAATAACAATGTATCTGTCAGCACCTGCCGCGACGCGGCGAGATCATTCGTCTGATCCACAGAGATCGCGTCCGCACCGGTCTGTGCGAGCAACTGCATGGACTTGTTCGTATGCCCGCACACAGATA
>JBDTPH010000106.1:0-6446 GCA_039932795.1 Chloroflexota bacterium | reverse complement strand
TCTCGATGCGGCCCGCAAGCTTGACTATCATCCCAACGTGGCCGGCAAAAAGCTCGTAAGTGGAAAGTCTTATACAATAGGACTTGTCCTTTGCCAGTCGCCGGAGCAGATCTTCACAGATGCATTCCTCCCACAGGTGATGTTGGGAGTGGAACAGGCCGCTCTTCAACAGGGTTTTCATGTCCTGTTGAAGCCTATTGATCCAAACGGTGCAGGAGGCTACACAGGCTTGATACGGGAAAACCATGTGGATGGCATATTAATATCCGGGCCACGCCAGGATGATACGGCGCTCATTAATTTGCACGAGGAGGGGGTGCCCCTCATGCTTATGGGACAGCTGCCTCAGACCCAGATCCCCTTCGTGGATGTGAATGCAACTGCTGGCGCAGAAGCTGCCGTGCGGCACCTGATCGAGCTCGGCCATCACCGCATCGGCATGGTTACAAACGCCCCCCTAAACTATACATCTGCCCAGCAAAGACGCAATGGATATTTACAGGCATTGGAATCCGCAGGCATCCCGGTGGATAATTCCCTGATCCGCGACGGTAACTATACGCCCTCGAGCGGTTTTGCCGCCATAGCGTCTCTGCTCGAGGTTTCGCCCAGGATCACAGCGGTGTTCGTTGCAAGCGATGTTGTCGCGATGGGAGCCATGTTGGCGATCAAACGGGCAGGGCTCCGCATCCCGGAAGATATTGCAATTGTTGGTTTCGATGATATCCCCCTGGCAGAGTTTTTCGATCCCCCGCTGACGACTGTTCATCTGCCTGCCTACGGCCTGGGTTGGGCCGCCGGTGAAAGATTGATTCGCCTCATTCAAGGTGAAGGTTTGCACGAAAACTCATTGCTGCTGGAATCCAAACTTATTACCAGACAATCTAGCGTAGCATAAAAGTTCATGAAGGCTCATGAACAGACTTCCTCGTTTGACAGCTAGTAACACGTGTTAGCAAAGGAGGTGAACGGAAACTTAACATGCCTAAGAATTGACGGGTCCAAAAAACGTGCGTATTCTATTTTGTTTCGGAGGAAAAGAGATGTACAAAACTAAATTGATGGTTGCCCTGCTGGTTCTCACGCTGCTCCTGGCAGCCTGCGGCCCAGCCGAAACGGCAGCTCCCGTAGCGACTGAACCACCTGTGATGACAGAAGCCCCGACCGAGGCTGCAACCGAAGCGCCAACCGAGGCGGCGACCGAAGCCCCCGTGGCCGGCGAGATTGACTGCAAGGGTGCACAACCTGGCGACGAGATCAGCATGCTATATCAGTGGTCTGGTGTGGAGGAAGAGGCACTCAATCAGGTGTTGCAGCCGCTCGTTGATGCCTGCGGCATTGTGCTTAGGCCAGAGTCCACACGCGATCAGGCCGTACTGGATACGCGTGTACAGGCTGGCACTCCGCCGGACGTCGCCTTCTGGCAGGTGGCTCAACTGGTGCAGTATCAAGACCAGCTAATGCCCATGGATACTCTCGGCGCAGATGCGGCAAGCTATGATGATTTCTTCATTGCCCCAATGACCATTGATGGAAATTGGCTGGGCCTGCCGATTAAGGCGGATGTCAAGTCCATCATCTGGTACAGCCCGGCTAACTTTGAAGCATTGGGCTATGAAGTCCCCAGCACCTGGGAAGAACTCGATGCATTGGTCGAGCAAATGGCTGCTGATGGAAATGTACCCTGGAGCATGGGCATGGAATCGGGCGACGCCACCGGCTGGACCGGGACCGATTTTGTTCAGGATATTATGCTGGTACAGCAGGGTCCTGAGTTCGTCCTGGGCGTTCTGGATGGCAGCGTTCCGTACGATGACCCCGGCGTCAAGCAGGCATACGAGACCTATGGCAAGTGGGCTATGGACGAGAAGTACACCGTGGGCGGTGCGCAGGGCACGCTTTCCACTCCCTTCCTTGAGGCTATTTACAAGCCGTTCAATGATCCCCCGGAAGCGATGATGGTCAAGCAATCAGGCTTCGCTGGCGGCGAAGTTGCGAAGCAGATCCCCGACCTGCAGCAGGGCACCGACTATGACTTCTTTGTCATGCCTGGCATCCAGGGATTGCAGGGCGCTGTCGAGCCGATGATGGCCTTTACTGATACCCCAGCGGTCCAGGCATTGGTAACCTACCTCTCATCCGCACAGGGAGGCGCGAATTGGGCTGGCGCGACCTTTGGTCTTTCCCCGAACAAGGGCGCTGCCGACAACTATGCCGACCCGGCGCTCCAGAAGCTGGGTGAGGCAATTGCCACAACTCAGGGCTTCACGACGGACATCGGCGACACGATCCCCAGTGGCTTTGGCTCTGCCGAGTTCCAGGGAATCTCAGAGTATGTCAATGGCGGCGATCTGGACACCATCCTCGCCGGCCTGGCTGCCAAACAAGCGGAAGGCCTCAATCAGTAAGTAAATCACAACCCAAGTGGGGACGTCTCTGTTGAGACGTCCCCACTCTTTTCAAATGAATCCTATGACATCGCAGAATACTCCAGAGATCCAGAGCGCGGAAGAACGCGCTCCTTATTTGTATTCTCTGCCCACCGGGTGATGTCATGTTCTGGCAATCTTTATACTTATTACCAAGGAGGCTGAGATGGCCACGCCACAGGATATTTCCAAACCCGCCACAACACCCGAACTCGCTGTGCGAAGAAAACCGCTACGAGCGTCCTCCACCCCACCGGTGCCAGAAATTATGAAGCAGGGCGGACTGGCTCCCTGGCTCTATCTCCTGCCGGCCCTGGTGGTGATGGCGTTTTTTATCGTGTACCCCATGGTCAACACCATAGGCTTGAGTTTTTCCAACAGAGATGGTACGGCATCCGCTGCCACCACATGCCGCGAGGGACAACCCTGCTGGGGAGTCTTCGAGAACTACCGTTATGCTCTGACGGCTGAATTTAACACAAGCTCGCCAGGGGCATTTTGGAATTCGTTCTGGAATTCCTCCTACGGCAATACAATCAAATGGATCGTTGTAATGGTCTTCGGAACAGTCTCGGTTGGACTCGGGTTTGCGGTGCTGGCCGATAAGGTGAAATACGAGGCATTGGCAAAAGCCATCATATTTATGCCAATGGCCATTTCGTTCGTGGGTGCGGGTGTCATCTGGAAGTTTGTCTACGACTACGGCACATCCCAAAACCAGATCGGTCTGCTGAACGCAGTCATTACATCGCTGGGCGGGAAACCCGTTGCCTGGCTGTCCACTACACCCATCAATACCTATATGATCATTATCGTAGGCATCTGGATCTGGTCGGGATTTTGCATGACGATTTTGGCTGCGGCGCTAAAATCTGTGCCGGATGAAATCCTTGAAGCTGCGCGGGTGGACGGCGCCACGGAATGGACCGTATTCTGGAAAATCATGGTACCCATCATCCTGCCAACGATCACAGTTGTGGTCACCACCATGGTGATCAATGTGCTGAAACTGTTCGACCTTGTGTACGTCATGACCGGCGGCAATTTCCAGACGGACGTCATCGCCAACCGTATGTACACGGAAATGTACAAGAATTTCAATGTAGGTCGTGGCACCGCAGTGGCAGTGGTTCTCGTCCTGGCAATCATTCCATTCATCTACTATAACGTCAGAAGATTCATGGAGCAGGAGGCAATACGATGAACAGGGAAAGAATCAACAAATTGCTCAATAAGCTGCCGACGCACATAATTGTCATCCTGACCATGCTCATTTGGATCGTCCCCACTGTGGGATTATTGATCACATCCCTGCGTCCCCCAGAAGCGGTAGGCAACACAGGCTGGTGGACAGTCTTCAAGTCCCAGAATGCAGGCGGACCGTATGCAACGTCTTGTGCAGAATGCCACGGCGCAGATGGAAGGGCGCTACCACAAGCCGATCTAACGAACCCGGAGTTGATCGCCAGGTACCCGCGCTCCTTGCAGCTGCTTGCCATGCTCCGCAAGGATATCAACGGCCAGCCTCACATGGGTGATAGCCCCCTCCCCAGCGCGCAGGAAGCCGCAGATATCGCGTCCTATCTCCGCCAGGGTGAAGTGGCAGCCTCCAGCTTTACCTTCAACAATTATATTGACGCGCTGGTGGGTTATCGCGGCAGAAGCACCTACACAGCCGACTGTGCAGCCGGAACACAACCACCGGATATCAAATGCAACACCAGCGATATCCTCAACCCACGCGGCATGGGTCGGGCTTTTATCAACAGTCTGCTTGTAACCCTGCCTGCCACTTTTCTGCCCATCCTGTTTGCCGCATTCGCTGGATATGCGTTTGCCTGGCTGGATTTCAAAGGGCGCTTCCTGCTCTTTGCTCTTCTGGTAGGCTTGCAGGTTGTTCCGCTGCAGATGACCCTGGTTCCCATTTCGCGGTTTTACGCACAGGTGGGTTTGAACGGTACCTTCGTCGGAGTATGGCTTTTCCATACCGGTTTCGGAATGCCTTATGCCATCTACCTGATGCGCAACTTTCTCGGAACGCTGCCACGCGACTTGTTCGAATCCGCCTACCTGGATGGCGCTTCCCATTGGACAGCTTTCCGGCAACTGGTGATTCCTTTGTCGATGCCGGCAATTGCATCTTTAGGCATCTTCCAATTCCTATGGGTATGGAATGATCTGCTGGTTTCGCTGGTTTTCCTGGGCGGCACCCGGCCAGTCATGACGTATCAGATCAGTAATATGGTCACATCACTCGGTTCTGGCTGGCAGGTGTTGACGGCTGCAGCATTCCTATCCATGCTTCTGCCCATGATCGTCTTCTTCTCGCTCCAGCGTTACTTTGTGCGCGGCATGCTTGCTGGCGCCGTGAAAGGCTAATGGCATCGAGTCTTCGGATGGACAGCCGCCAGAAATCAGCAGAGGAACAGGTCAGGGACAACCATGAAGAGTGATGATCTCTGGTATAAGGATGCAATTTTTTATCAGATCTATGTACGCGCGTTTTACGACAGCAACAGCGACGGGCATGGAGATATCAAAGGCTTAACGCAGAAACTCGATTATTTACAGGAGCTGGGCGTGGACTGCCTGTGGCTCATGCCGATCTATCCATCCCCATTGAGAGACGATGGCTATGATATTGCAGATTTCTACAACGTTGCAGAGATATTTGGCACACTTGATGATGTCAAGGAACTACTCGATGCCGCTCACGCGCACGGTATGCGCATCATCATGGACCTTGTGCTGAATCACACGTCGGACGCGCATCCCTGGTTTCAAGCTTCGCGCGCGAACCGCGATTCACGATATCGCGATTATTACGTCTGGAGCGACACGGATCAAACGTTCAAGGATGCCCGCATCATTTTTGTGGACACTGAGCCATCCAACTGGACATGGGATGAAAAGGCGGGTCAATACTACTGGCATCGTTTCTACGCCTCGCAACCCGACCTGAATTATGACAACCCGAATGTGCAGGAGGAAATGCTGCGGGTGGCAAGCTTCTGGCTCGACCTTGGCATTGACGGATTCCGCGCCGATGCAGTGCCGTACCTGTTCGAACGTGAGGGGACAGATTGCGAAAACCTGCCTGAGACACATGCGTATCTGAAAAAATTACGCGCCTTCCTCGATACCAATTATCCGGGGCGAATCCTGCTCTGTGAAGCAAACCAGTGGCCGGAGGATGTACGCCCCTATTTTGGGGATGGAGATGAATTCCACATGGGCTTCCACTTCCCCATCATGCCGCGCATCTTTATGGCGCTCAGGAAGGGACGCGCGGACGACATGGTCGAGATCATCAACCGCACTCCTCATATTCCTGAGAATTGTCAGTGGTGTATCTTCCTGCGAAACCACGATGAGCTGACTCTGGAAATGGTCACGCCCCAGGAGCGCGACTGGATGTGGGAACAGTATGCGCCCGAGCCGCGCATGAAACTCAACATGGGTATCCGCCGCCGGCTGGCCCCGCTGCTGGATCATGATCGTCGAAAAATAGAACTGGCTTACTCGCTGCTCTTTACATTACCTGGCTCACCCATTCTGTATTACGGGGATGAGATCGGCATGGGAGATAATATCTGGCTGGAGGACCGCAATGGCGTCCGCACCGCGATGCAGTGGAACGCCGGGCCCACTGTCGGCTTTTCTGAAGCGCCTGTCGAATCCCTGTTCGCACCCATCATCGAGGACAAAGCCTCTGCTCCGACGCGTGTCAACGTCGAATCGCAACGCACCGATCCGAACTCGTTGTGGAATGGCATTCTTCATATGATTGCCACAAGAAAAAATCATCCCGGGTTTGGGCGCGGTGATTTTGAGTGGCTGGATCTGCATAACGACAGGGTTGCGGCATTCAAGCGGACGTATCAGAGCGAGTCGATCGTGGTCATCCACAATTTGAGCGATGCATCTCAGGACATTTCCTTTGAAATAAAAAAGCCAGCCAGGAACCTGACTGACCTTCTCACAGGAAAAGAGTTCGGCAATGGGCCGATCGATCTA
>JBDTPH010000105.1:0-13846 GCA_039932795.1 Chloroflexota bacterium | reverse complement strand
CAGAGCGGGCCAATCACCCAGGGCCTCTGCAGCGGGGATCAGATACTGATACCAGTTGCCGGCGTGGAATGCCTCCTGCAGCTTGCGCAGGGGTACCGCGTCGCGCAGCGAGAAACGTCCGCTTTTGGTGCGGCGCAGACCGACCAGATAGGCTCCGCATCCCAGCTTTTCACCGAGATCATTTGCCAGCGAGCGGACATATGTACCTGAAGAACAGTGTACATCTATCACGACTTCCGGCGGCGCCCATTCGAGTACTTCCAGGTGATGGACAGTGATCTTACGCGGTTCGAGTTCCACTTCCTCGCCCTTGCGTGCCATTTCGTAGGCCTTGCGTCCCTGTACCTTCACCGCTGAGTAGGGTGGAGGGGTCTGCTCAATCTCGCCCACGAAGGTCTTTAATACCTCTTCGAACTGCGACTCGGTTACATTGATGGGCTGGCTGGTCGGCGTGACCTTGCCTTCTGCATCAAATGTATCTGTCCTGCCACCCAGGCGAATGATCGCCTGATATCTTTTATCAGAAGCTGAAACATATTCGCTCAATCGAACCGCAGGCCCTACCAATATTACAAGTACGCCTGAAGCACGTGGGTCTAATGTACCAGTATGTCCCGCGCGGCGCAGGTTTGTACCATTACGAATGGCCTGCACCACATCATGTGACGTCATCCCTACCGGTTTATCGACCACCAACACCCCAGAGATAGCGTTCTTTACATCTTGACTATTCACTTCACTCCTCCTTGAATTTCGCCATTCCAATTATGACACATTTATCTGAATTTTTGGTTAAAGACCAAGTTTTTCCCTCGTCGCTTGTAGTACGACGGGCTGGACTTCGTTCAACGGACCGGGGATATCTGCTCCCGCAGCCGCTGCATGTCCTCCACCTCCAAATTGTTGTGCAATCGGGGAAACATCAATGCCATCTTCAAGTGCCCGCCACGATATCTTTACATGGTTATCACTTTGTTCAACGAAGACCATACCTACTTTGTTCCCATTAATCGATGAGACCAAATTAATCAAATCTGCATCATCGTTCCCGCCATAGCCGGAACTTTTCCGATCATCCAGGGTGAGTGTTCCCCACACCATTCCATTTTTTTGTTCCAGCCTGGAAAGCCCCGCTCCCCAATAGCGCGCGGCCGGGAACGATTTATGAACAAGCGAACGCATATACAGGTCAGGCATATTGACGCCAGTTTCCATAAGCATGGCACATAATCGTAAAGCAGACGGGTTCGTGTTCGATGTGCGGAAACCAAGCGTATCGGTGATGATGCCTGTCAACAACGCGGCGGCGATCGGTTTTGTAATTTCGAACCCCCATGCAGGCAGATGGTTGGCAAGAATTGCGGCGGTGGCAACCTCGTCAAATTCGATTAAGTTTAATTTTCCGAATTTCTCATTGGTCTTATGGTGATCAATATTGATATCAGGTTGGCCGAGACTCTCAAAAATCTTTCCCACTCGTTTGAGATCGGCGCAGTCGACTGTTATGAACGTATCACTGTCTGCCCTGTGCTCCTGGAAGATGAGTTCGGTGCCCTCAAGGTGCTTGAAAGAGGCTGGCACACCGTCGGCAAGGACCATCTGAACAGACTTGCCATTGTTGATCAATGCGAGCCCCAGGCCTAGTAGCGAGCCTATTGCATCGCCATCCGGGCGAACATGTGATGCAATGACAATGTTTTTCGATTTGTCCAAACGCTGTTTAATAGCCCCTGTTATATCGTCAATCATTAAATGAATTTCCTCTTGTATACGTGTCTGTTTCCGCAAAGATACAGTAGTTTATTTCTTTTTTCGTATTTCTGCAAGGACTTTTTCTATATGGTCCGCATTTTCGGGGGTCATATCCCAGTGGAAGCGCAGACGTGGAAACGCGCGCAGTTCAACGCGTGAGGCAAGAGTGCGCCTGATAAAACCGGAGGCAGACTCCAGCCCCGCCAGAACCTCAGCGGAGCGTGAAACGCCCTCCACCGCCGAGACAAAGACATCTGCAAAAGCCAGTTCCCTATCCACTTTTACGTCTGTTATGTAGATCTGTTTCAGACGCGGGTCACTGATCTCACGGATTAGCATTTCCGAGAGTTCCTGGCGGATCCGATCCGCTATACGTTGTAAACGGGTACCTGAAGGCATTTTCGACCTAGCTAATACGGATGATCTTACTCAGACTTTTCGATCACATAACAAACCAATAGATCACCAGCCTGAATGTCATTAAAGTTCTTAAAGCCAACGCCGCACTCAAAGCCCTGCCTGACCTCTTTCACGTCATCCTTCTCGTGACGCAGGGAACCCATATCCCCTTCATAGACGATGTCTGTGCCGCGATATAAACGTGCCTTAGCGTTGCGCCGCAGTTCACCCTCGGTGACTTTGCAGCCGGCCACCTTGCCAAACTTCGAAGCCGTAAAGACCTGCAACACCTGTGCACGTCCGATAATCTTGTCCTTCATCTTGGGTTCAAGCATGCCCTTGAGGGCTTTTTCAATATCCTCCGTCATGCGGTAGATGATCTCGTACAGGCGAATATCCACGCCTTCCTTTTCAGCCAGACGCCGTGCAGAGACATCGGCCTGCACATTGAAGCCGATGATGATGGCATTGGATGCAGATGCAAGCATGACATCATTCTCACCGATATTGCCGGTTTCAGAATATAGTACCTTGACACCGATTTCACCTTCACCCAGTTTTTTCAACTCGGTGACGATCGGCTCCAGCGAGCCCTGTACATCTGCTTTTACGACGAGATTAAGTTCCTGGGCTTCTCCTGCCTGAACATTGGCAAAAAGGTCTTCCAGTGAAACTTTCGTCCTCGTTTGTGCCTGGGTCTTTCCCGCTTCTGTGCGCTCTGCAACAATAATGCGGGCTTCCTTTTCAGAAGCAACAACTTCAAAGATGTCGCCTGCTGAGGGAACATCACTTAATCCCATCACCGCCACAGGCATGGATGGACCCGCCTTCTTAATCGGTTTGCCTTTGAAATCGGACAGGGCGCGCAGCCTGCCGTGTGCCTTTCCAGCCACGACGATGCTACCGGATTCAAGCGTCCCGTTTTGGACGAGCAAGGTTGCCATCACCCCTTTGGACTTGTCCAATTCGGCCTCAATCACTGTACCAATTACTTTGCCATTCGGATTGGCTTTAATTTCCATATTGTCTGCAACCAGCAAAATACCCTCGAGCAGATCTTCAATTCCCTGCTTCTGTTTGGCGGAGACCGGAATGACCATGGTGCTGCCTCCCCAATCGTCAGGTACCAGTTCCTGTTCTGCCAGCTGCTGTTTTACACGGTCAGGATTTGCATTGGCTTTGTCAATTTTGTTCATTGCCACAATGATCGGGACGCGCGCAGCTTTTGCGTGCGCGATTGCCTCTCTCGTCTGCGGCATGACACCATCGTCCGCCGCGACCACGAGCACCACAACATCCGCTCCCTGTGCACCGCGTGCCCGCATTTGAGTGAAGGCGGCATGACCTGGTGTATCGAGGAAGGTAATGAGACGGCCCTTCTTTTCTACCTGATATGCGCCAATATGCTGGGTAATGCCGCCAGCTTCACCAGCGGCAACATCCGTCTGACGGATCGCATCAAGCAGGCTGGTCTTTCCATGATCCACGTGACCAAGAATGGTCACCACAGGGGCGCGATTCTGCAGGGCAGATTCGTCTTCACCCGCGATCATACGGCGCCACAAAGGCACCTCGCCTGTCTCAGTCTGCACTTCCTCCACAACTTCAGGTACGGCTTCAAAGCCATATTCGCCAACCACAATCGCGGCTGTATCAAAATCCACAGCCTGGTTAATGGTGGCCATTACACCATTGGACATCAATTTTTTGATCAGATCAATGGGACTTTTTTCTATTTTCTGCGCCAGATCGCGTATCACGATACTGGCAGGTAATTCAAGTTTATTTCCGTTCGTGCTCATGGGCTACCTCCACAAATCAATCTGCGATGAACAACGCGCAGGAAAGCACATCACTCATCTCGGCAGGCCCAGAGCGATTCAATCGATCACATTCTGGTCACTCGCCGGCCCCTACAACCTCTGCCTCAGCGGGCAGAGAATTCATGAATTCTTCAAGTCGCGTGCGGTCATCCGTTGTTAAAGTTGTTTTCAAAGCGTGTCCCAGTACGCCTTTCAGTGCGCGTTCCCAGCACTCGCGACGGTCATGCAGGTAGGCTCCCCTACCCGCAAGCTTGCTGGTGGGATCCACTTGCACTCCTTCGGCTGTGCGCACGAGGCGGATCATTTTTCGTTTGGGCAGAACTTCACGGCAACCCACACAAGTCCGCTGGGGCACATGCTTCACACGTTGAACAGGTTTCTTAGACACCTTCATCTCAAGCCATTGCAAAATGCAACGACACCATAACTATACTACCAATCCTCACCGAGCTCATCCGTATCACCACGCTTATGTTTCTTGCGGCCCACAACTTCACCGCGTTCCTCATCAAGGACCAGTTCGACACTCTTCTTCTTACCCTTCTTGCCTTTCTTCTTGTCTGCAGCATCTTCCTCTTCCGCGGGCGGAGTCTGGAAGATTTCAGGTTTCATGGAGAAGAGTTCGTCCAGCGATACGCCATCTTTGGCGTGTTCATCATCCTGCTCGTCGGCGACTTTCCTTGTTTCTCTCTTAACAGCAGCCTGCTGCCCGCCATCAGGCATTTCCTCCACCCTGGCAGGTTCCGTGGCAACGGCAATCGCTTCGGGCTGAGCCTCGACCACAGCAACGGGTTCAACCGTCGGCTCCTCGGTAGCCACCGGCTCTGGGAAGGTCAGCGCGGCAATTGTCTCATCGATGTTCTGCATCGCCTTGGGACCAATACCGGGCAATCCGAGCACGCGATTGGCATCCATCTTCATGGACATCATCAATGCGCCGACATTGTCGATCCCGGCTTCCACCAAAATATTGAAGACGTGTTCCTTAAGCCCGATGGATTCGAGCGGCATGGCAAATGCTGCAGTGGGCACTTCAGAGCGGGCGCTTGCGGTTTTCTCTTCGACAGCCCGGGCCGCGTCTTCCTTGATCTGAATGGTGCGGCGTTCCACGCGGTCAACGAACTGACCCATCATCGTAAATTCTTCAGGAGTGATCGGGCGATTTTCAGCCTTCTTGGCGAGGACTTCCTCAACCGCAGAAATGGATTCCACTGCGTTGGGCAGGAGGGCACTCAGGCTTGCATCGCCGCGCAGCTTCTGAATGGCATCTCCCGCAGCTTCGGCCAGTGACTTGATGTCAATACGCCAGCCAGTCAGCTTTGCGGCAAGACGGGCATTCTGCCCATCGCGCCCGATTGCCAGACTAAGCTGGTCTTCACCTACGACAACGGTCGCGGTGCGGTTGCCTTCCGCTTCAGAGAGATACACGCCACTGACGCGCGCCGGGCTGATGGCTTTGGAAATATAGACAACAGGATCCTGGTCCCATTGGATAATATCAATTTTTTCATCGTGCAATTCCTTGACGATGGCTTGAATACGGACACCCTTGATCCCCACACATGCACCCACCGGGTCCACACCTGCCTGGGTTGCCATCACAGCAACCTTGGCACGGGCGCCCGGCTCTCGCGCAATGGCGCGGATCTCCACCACACCGTGATAAATCTCGGGGACTTCGTTCTCGAGCAGGCGGCGCAGGAAGTTGCGATGCGCACGGGATAGAACAATCTGTGGGCCGCGTGAACCATCTTTTACTTCCAACACAACGGCGCGTACTCGATCATGTAGTTTGAAACGTTCGCCGGGGATTCTCTGATTGCCTGGCAGCACACCTTCGGCCTTCATATCAAGCCCTATGGTTGTGGCCTGTGCATTTGTCGCCTGAACGATGCCGCTGACAATTTCGCCCACCTGACGCTCGAAGTACTGCATCTGATTGGAACGCTCTGCTTCACGGATGCGCTGTTGAATGACCTGACGTGCAGTCTGTGCAGCCACACGGCCAAAATCTGCGGGCGTGGTTTCCACAACAACCATATCGCCGAGCTGTGCTTCGGCATTGACCTTGCGGGCCTCGTCCAGCAGAACTTCGGTCTTGGGTTCCTGAACATCTTCCACAACTTCTTTTTCAGCGAACACCATGACCTTGCCAGTCTCGGCATCGATTTTGGCTTCTACATGTTGTGCAGTGGACGCGTTGGCAGCCCGCCGATAAGCCGAAACCATCGCGGATTCAATCGCTCCCAGAATTATTTCCTTGGAGAGTTGTTTTTCTTCCAGCACTTCGTTGAAAGCCAGGGCGAATTCGTTCTTTGTCATGCTTATTGCTCCGTATACTTCTACTTACAAGCAGAAAAGTGGGGGTCAGCCCACTTCTCGGTGCGTGCGGTGATCAATTCCTCGTACAGATAGTATTTTAGCATAGCCAATTAAAACATGCAAGCTATAATAGCCGTCATGTCTCATCGAAACCTCGATAAAGCCGCATTGCGCGGAGAACCCTCGTATGTGTGGCGCGCAGGACAGCAGCGCCGGTTGGATATGATCGTAGCGGCGGCAGGCGATCGCATTACGGGATACATCCTTGAAAACGGATGTGGAGTGGGCATGTATGTGGAACACATCTCCCCGTTTGGCGGCCAGGTCGTCGGATTGGAATATGACTTCGAGCGCGCCACCGAAGCCCGTATCAATTCCCCACACATCCTCAACGCCGCAGGTGAATTCCTCCCACTTCCCTCTGGAACCTTTGACTTGATCCTCAGCCATGAAGTGATCGAACACGTCCAGGACGACCGGGCCGCGATTCGCGAAATGGTCCGCACCCTCAAGCCCGGTGGACGGGTTGTCATATTTTGCCCAAACCGCGGTTATCCGTTTGAGACGCATGGAATATTTTGGCAGGGGAAATATTATTTTGGGAACAAGTTGTTCGTGAATTATCTGCCGCGCTCAGTACGCGACAGACTTGCACCACATGTACGCGTGTACTCCAAAGAAGATATGGAGAAACTATTCGAGGGGCTGCCTGTTAAATTCATTGAGCGCATGATCATATTTGGGGCCTACGACAATATTATTGCGCGATTTGGCTCACTGGGGAAAATCCTGCGCAGTATCCTACAGATTCTTGAAAAGACACCCTTGAAGATACTTGGCCTATCCCACTTTTGGGTTGTGGAAAAACATTGGGAGCAACAATGACAGAGATTGCCACAAAAACAGATTTGATCACCGCCCTCCAAGGATCAAATCGGCGCGCCCAAAACTGGTTCCTTGAGTTTCCTGCGAACGACTTCTTTGCACGACATGCTGACGTCTGGTCGCCGTCTGATCATGTGGATCATCTTATCAAGGCAGTGAAGCCCATTTCAAAAGCGTTGAAGCTGCCAAAGATCACTCTGCAGGCAATGTTTGGCAAACCTCAAAAACCATCCATGACCTATGATCAACTTTGCCAGGTCTACCGGGACGAAATCGCCAAAGGCGCCCAGGCTTCAGGGAGATATCTTCCCAACCAGGAAACGCCCGTTGACAACGCTGAAGACAAAAAGAAATCATTGATCGATGAATGGTCAAAGGCAAATGCAGATCTTTTGACAGTCGTTGAAAAATGGGACGAGAATGAGCTGGACCGATATCAACTCCCCCATCCCCTCATTGGGAAGCTCACCGTTCGAGAGATGATCTTCTTCACGATCTATCACAATCTGCGACACGCAAGCCAGGAAGGAGATTGAACAGACAGTGACTTTGCACAGCATCCTACGTATGTCGACGTACCTGTCCTTTTAGCATAACGTTTTGCAATAGCATTCCGAACAATAACAGAACAAGGGGATCGAGCGTAAAGCGGAATCGATTGTTTTCACCCAGATCAAGAAAATTCGTCATCAGCGTGAAATAGACGATCGTGAAGGTCATAAACGCGACTACAGCTGGAAAAACGCGGTCAGACCGGGTATGAGTGATCAGTATCTTTATTCCATAGACTGTCACCGCGACAAAGGCGACCACCAGCCACCAGCCCACATAGCCTGGATCGCTTTTCCAGCGGTTGCTGTAGTCACCGTTATATCCACTGCTCTGGCCGTAGAAGATGCGGTCCCACCAGGATTCGAACTCTGGGGCGGGTTTGTCTTTTAGAAGCAGGTAGTCGCTGCTCGAATGAAAATAGATAAGAAAGCCCTGCTTAACGGAATCCAAATACAGATCCGGGCGGACTCGTATGAAGTTGATGGCGTCTCCAAGCATCATCTTCGAAAGCTCAGGATAAAAAGTGTGATTGAAGTTGACTGCTTCTGTAGATTTAAGATGCTCGTCGAGCACAGGAATGCCGCGCGGCGAGGGAATGGACAGCAAGCCACCATAATCCTCGATGGACCTGAACGCTTCCGTGACAGGATAAGGGGAGAGTTGACCTTGTTCGACAAGTTCATCCCGTACAGGTTGAGATGTCAATGGAGATAGAAACGTGACGTGGGAGAGGTTCATCCCGACCCAGGAGGACGCTGCAAAGCTCCCAAATAAGAACAGGTTTTTGGCATACCAGGCTGTTACCAGCAGCAAGGGCACGAGGCTGACAGCGGCAAGCTTGCGCCAGTTACGATAGAAGAACGCAACCAGAGCCACTACAGCGAGCAGCCAAACCAAATGGAAGACAGCCCATATCAGGCACAGACTCGCGATCAGGCCAAAGAACCCGAGGCCCCACCAGAAATTTTCGCTCTCCAGAAACCTGCCTAGCGCGAGTGCCGAGAAAACCAGGATGAATGCAATGGGATAGGTATAGAAATACAGGTTCTCGTACAGGACAGTTGCCGGACTGACCATAAACCAGGCTGCAAGCAATGCGCTGACCCAGGGCTTGAGTCCCAGGCGAAGGCCGAGCCAGTAAAGGATAAGCGCAAATACGAGGCCAAGAATAAGGAAGAGGGTTTGAAGAATTTTCGACTGTGGCGCAAATCCCTGATAGAGCAGGCCGGTGATGAAATTGAAAAGTGGAGGCTGGCTGTGTAGATACCAAACACTTTCCAACAGCCGGGTTTCGAGGAGCAAAGGATCGATGAACTGATAGTAATATCGGGGAGGAGTATTGTCGAAACGGAGACCTTCACGGATGTATAACAGCCTTGAGATGGCAAAAGAGAGGGTGACAAAAACCGCAGGTGCGAAGGCAGCCAGTTTTTTTTTCAAGATATTTTAACCGTGGCTCTCCCTAAAATCATAGATCCCATCTTTCACTTCCCATCTTTTCCTGCAACTGGGACACGCGAGACAATTCTTCTCATCCAGAAGTGGATAATAGCTGCAGTCCGGGCACTTGAAAAACAGCAACAAGTTCGTTAATGTGGGGGTTGTCTGAACTCCATGAGGACTGTGCATTGCATCCCTGCGTGCCCGCACAAATACGCTTGGAGACAACTGCCATAGCCCACCTGTCCATTGAAAGATGGAATCCAGGAAAACAAGAATACCAGTGGGGATTACCCGTTTCAAGAAGCCTACGCGGAAATGCGACAGTGTCAGCGTTTTCTCGATCTTAAGACCCGATGCTTTCAACCAGGTGCGAATGGCTTTTGGATGAAAATCAAAGTTGAGTTTTACAAACTCCACAGGCTCGAGTGAGAACGGGCTCCACGGCTGCCTGCCCAGCAGGTAGCGAAGGATCGCCTTGAGATTTAATTTGTTGGCAAACTCAAGGATGAAGATCCCACCCGATTGCAAAACGTTCCTTATCTGTCCCAGTGCCCTGGGTGCATCTGCCATGTGGTGCAGGGTACGGATCATGGTTGCCGAATCGAACAGGCCATCCACAAATGGCAGGCGATATACATCCGCTGCTACGTAGACGTATTTATCTGACGTGCCAAGCCGCTGCTGGGCCTGTTCCAATTGTGTACGTGAATAATCGAGCAGTACGATGCGTTCGAAGCCGGCGTAGCGGGGTGTATTTCGTCCGGCACCAGCCCCAAGTTCCAGTAAGAGACGTCCCCTTTTGGGGAGGAGGCGTTTGAGGGCAATTGCTTCTGTGCGGTCTTCGTATTCACGGCCACCCTGATCCCAGAAGGATGACTGGTAATCGGAGCCCTCGTAATTGCAAACGGGAGGAGTGTTGTGTTTATCCATAAGAAAAGAGTCGGGCAAATTGTACCCGACTCTTCCCATGCGAAATAAATTTACTTTTTGTGATTGCCGCGGCCGATTGCCTGATAGGTGAAACCCATTTCTCTCATCAGACTGGGATCGTAGATATTGCGGCCATCGTAGATGACCGGCGTCTTAAGCAGGTCTTTGACCTTTTCAAGATCAAGCTGCTTGAACTCATTCCAGGGCGTGACCACAATCAATGCATCGCAGCCCTCGGTCATTTTATAGACATCGTCGAAAATTTCGACAGCCGGCATCAGTGGAGCGGCAGTCTGACGGGCCACCGGATCGTAGCCGCGTACCATTGCGCCTGCTGCGACCAACGCATTGGAAATATCAACAGAAGGCGCATCGCGCATGTCATCGGTATTCTCCTTGAAAGCGAGCCCGAGCAATCCGATGGTTTTGCCCTTCACGCTGCCGCCCAGCAATTTTTCCACCTGTGTGGCAACAGCTTTACGACGATCATAGTTGACATCCATGACCTGGTTCAAAATACGCGGGTTGAGTCCACGTTCCTTGGCCATGTACGCCAGAGCCTGGACGTCCTTGGGGAAGCACGACCCGCCCCAGCCCAGGCCGGCATCCAGGAAGTAACGACCGATGCGCGCATCGTAGCCCATGCCCGCGGCGACCTCTTTTACATCCGCGCCGACCAGTTCGCACAGGTCAGCAAGCTCATTGATGAAGGAGATCTTGGCAGCCAGGAAGGCATTGCTCGCATACTTGATCATTTCCGCGGTCCGCAGGTCGGTGATGACAATCGGAGCGCGCAACGGCAGATGTAATTGGGCAACTTTATCCGCGGCGTCGCGGTCCAGGGAGCCGATCACGTTGCGGTGCGGGCTCATGAAATCGGCAATGGCTGAACCTTCGCGCAGGAACTCAGGGCATGACACCACAGCGAACTCAACCGCCTCGGGCTGGGCAAGCTTTACGATATCGGCAACCCAGTCACCCGTCCCGATCGGAACTGTGGATTTGTTGATGATAACCAGGGGTGAGGCCATGTTCTTGGCGATGGAGCGTGCAGCCGAGTCCACATATTGCAGGTCGGCATTGCCATCCACGCCTGAAGGAGTGCCCACGGCGATGAATGCGAATTCGGCGCCTTTTAACGCTGCGGCATAGTCCGTGGTAAAGGACAAGCGTCCAGCCTTGGTATTGCGCTTTACCAATTCCTCCAGGCCCGGCTCATAAATGGGCATGATGCCTTTCTTAAGATTCTCAACGCGCTGTTCATCCACATCGAGTGCGACGACACAATTACCGAGATCGGCGAAGCATGCCGCCGTTACCAGACCGACATAACCCACACCGACAACACAAATTTGTTTCATATTCCTTAACCTCTCTATATTTTGGTTTCCTGTATATATACAGGACGGTTAATCTGCCAACAAGTAACAGGCAATTATCTTGTGAATTTCGAGGTGCTTTGTAAAAGTGATACCCGGCCCCTATCAATGCAGCGGACCGGTTGTTCGGGCATCTTTCCTTCCCGTCTTTTCGACCAGCGCGCTGTTGATCAGGTTCAGGAAACCCTCCACGTGGATCGGTTTCGAGACGTAACCATCACAGCCCGCCTGCATGGCGCGCTTACGTTCGCCCGGCAAGGTATGAGCCGTAAGCGCATAGAGCAGAATTGACTTCGTTGCTTCATCTGATTTTAATTTTTGAGCGGCAAGCCATCCATCCATTTCAGGCAGGCCCAGATCCATCAGGATCAAATCGGGTTTCTGAAATCGAGCCGCATCCACCCCATCACGTCCATTAACCGCCAAAAACACATCGTACCCGGCGCGTTCCAGGATGAAACGCACAAGCTGGTAGTTATCCATATCATCTTCCACGACCAGGATACGTCCCTTATTCATCGGCTTGACCGCTGCTTTCCATAATTTGCATATTGAGATTCGGAGTTCCAGGCAGGGTACGCATGTCAAGCATGCGGGTGGTACTCTGCAAATATACCGCGTCTCATCTTATCGGGCAATGCGGACAAAAACCATGGTCATTTCGCCCCTGCCAGTCGCGTAGAATGACATCATGGGCCAATCGAATATAATTCAACGGCTTATGAAAATCCTTTACGTGGCCGACGGCCGCTCCCCCATTGCACAAAACTGGATCCGTCATTTCGTGGAACGCGGTAATGAAGTGTATCTGGCGTCCACATTCGCCTGTTCATTGGATTTCCCGATCAATGGACTCGAGATCACGCCTGTTGCTTTTAGCGGCGTTAGAAAGGTGACCCAACGCCCGGGCACCGCCTCCGCGCGGACCGTGGGGCTGCGCACTGCCATACGACAGTGGTTCGGCCCCTTTACCATTCGCCGTGCATCGCAGAGATTGCGCGAGTATATCGAACGAGTAAAGCCTGATCTTATCCACGCCATGCGGATCCCCTACGAAGGCATGATGGCAGCGGATGCGTACAATGGCACGCCACTGATCGTCTCAGTATGGGGCAATGACTTCACCCTGCACGCGCCATCCACGCGCTTTATGAGACATTACACCCACTGGACCATGCAGGTTGCAGATGGGTTGCACGCAGACTGTCAGCGGGATATCCGTCTCGGACGCGAATGGGGATTTGGAAAGGGCAGGCCAAGTCTGGTCGCACCGGGTAACGGAGGCATACGAACTGGCATTTTTTATCCGCCTGAAAAATGCGTTGAGGAACCTGTCATCATCAATCCGCGTGGGTTTCGTCCGTACGTGCGTAATGACATGTTCTTCCGGGCCATCCCGCTTGTACTGGCAAAACATCCAAATGCGAAGTTTGTTTTTGCCCTCATGGCGGGCGAGCCGCAGGTACAGCAATGGATCCATGAGATGAAGATCGAACACGCTGTGGAACTGCTGCATCCCATGGCTCATACACAAATGGCGGATATCTTCCGCCGCGCCCAGATCGTCGCTTCACCAAGCATCCACGACGGCACGCCGAACACCCTGCTCGAAGGCATGGCCTGCGGATGCTTCCCCGTGGCGGGCGATCTCGAATCCATCCGTGAGTGGATCACGCCAAATGAAAATGGCCTGCTGTTCGATTCGAATCACGCGCACTCCATTGCGAACGCCATCTGTGCCGCGCTCGAAAACAAAAACCTGCGGGAGCAGGCCGCAGATTTGAACCAGGACATTATTTCCACTCGTGCAGAGTATGGACACAATATGCAGAGGGCGGAAGAGTTTTATAAAGAGATAATAGGTACACAGGTACACAGGTAGACAGCTACGTTTCCACCAAAAAACGAACGGAGCGCGATAGGAGCGGCTCCGTTCAATTATGGATGGGTGCTGCCTGTTGTCGCCTGGCTTCGATCATGAAAATGGGTCTACTTACACTTCTTCGCGTGGGGCGCGCATGGTCTCGAGGCGCTGGCGGAGCTCGATGCGGCGCTCATCCGCAGCATGGCGGACGTCATTGAAGAAGTTCTGTCCACGCTCGCGCAACTGGGTGCGCAATTCATCGCCTGTTTCAGGAGCCATCAACAAAGCGATGCTCCCACCCACCAACCCTCCAACTGT
Source organism: Chloroflexota bacterium (assembly GCA_039932795.1). Taxonomy (GTDB): domain Bacteria; phylum Chloroflexota; class Anaerolineae; order Anaerolineales; family Villigracilaceae; genus Defluviilinea. Next base: position 179 of record JBDTPH010000105.1, on the reverse strand, counting down.
GATGCCGATCAAAAAGCCGAACATTCGTCTCATGATAAGTCTCCTTTTTACCTTCACTCCGTGAGTGACATTATACTGCTTTTGACTGCGCTGGTTAAAGACTAATATTGATATTCCAACAAAATTTTCTGATTCTGCTGGAATTTGTGGTCATGGTTTAATGCCCGACATGGAGGTTG
>JBDTPH010000104.1:0-10412 GCA_039932795.1 Chloroflexota bacterium | reverse complement strand
ATCGAGAACTTGGCAACGGAATGCAAGCCCGGCTGGCGAAGGCTGCCATCGCGCCGGAACACTGGACTCGCATTAAGGCGCTGTCCCGTCACATCAGCCAGCTCGGAGCGGACGAGTACGACAGCCTCCATAAAACAGGACTACGTGTCATTGACCGTTTGCACAAACATGGAATTCTTGGTCCGAAGACCATCACCGCCCACGGCGTCCATCTCGATGCGCGTGAGATCAACATTCTCGTTGAAACAGGAACCTGGCTCTCACACCAGCCACGCTCCAACATGAACAATGGCGTCGGTGTCGCGCCCATTGAATCCATGTTGCGGGCGGGCATAAAAGTCTGTTTGGGAAACGATGGCTTTTCGAATGCGATGTGGGATGAATGGAAAACAGCCTATCTTTTGCACAAAATCCATCATCGCGACCCGCGTCGCATGAACGGATATGATGTTCAGCAAATGGCGATCTACAACAACGCCGCGCTGACCAGCGTCTTCTTCCCCGATGCGCCCATGGGCCAGCTTGTGCCCGGCGCATATGCGGACATTATATTTGTAGATTATCACCCCAATACGCCGCTCACCAGCGGGAATCTGCCGTGGCACATCATCTTTGGATTTCAACAGAGCATGGTCACTACAACAATGGTTGCCGGCAAGGTACTGATGAAAGACCGTGAATTATTGACACTCGATGAAGAAGAGATCGGAGCAAGGGCCCGCGAGATCGCTCCCAAAGTCTGGGAAAGATATCAAAAGGAAGTTGCAAAGGTTTTATAAAAGGAGCTTACATGGATAACGAAACCTTAATGAAGACCATCGCGGTGCTGGGTGGAACAGGCAAGGAAGGAAAAGGACTCGCCTACCGCTGGGCGAAGGCAGGCTATCGGGTTTTGATCGGGTCGCGTGCTTCAGAGAAAGCAGTCACTGCTGCGGGACAGGTCATGGAATTATTGGACGGTTCGGCTTCCCTCGTGGGTATGACCAACCGGGAAGCTGCCCAACAGGCTGATATTGTTGTTTTGACAGTTCCCTACGCTGCGCATCGCGACACGCTCGAAAGCGTGAAGGATTCGCTCAAAGGAAAGCTTCTCGTCGACGTCACGGTTCCGCTTGTGCCACCCAAGGTGACCAAAGTGCAGATGCCCTCAGCCGGCTCTGCAGCCCAGGAAGCGCAGGCAATTGTCGGCGAGGGAGTGGAAGTTGTCGCCGCGTTCCAAAACATATCGCATGAACACCTGCTCGGTGAAGGTGATGTGGATTGTGATGTCCTGGTCACAGGCACGAGCAAGGATGCACGCCGCGAAGCCATCAAGCTCGTCGAAGCCGCGGGTCTGGTTGGCTGGGACGCGGGTCCCATCGAGAACTCGGTCGTCGTCGAAGGGCTGACCAGCGTATTGATCAACATCAATAAGCAGTATGGTTCCACTCACGCGGGCATCAAGGTGACCAGCGTCCATCGCCACGCCTGAAACACGGGTTGAGCTGTAGGCTTCATACATCGCAGACATGCCTCTCACACTGACACCCATTCACCATATTCCTCTCATCCGCCATGGCGACGACCTGGCGGATATTGTTGTTAATGCTCTTGAGCAAGACCGGATTGACATTCAGGATGACGACATCCTTGTCATTGCACAAAAGGTTGTTTCCAAAGCCGAAGGCCGCACAGTTAATCTTGTTACTGTCACACCCTCACAACGCGCAATCGACCTGGCAGGCCAAACAGACAAGGATCCGCGCGTCGTCGAACTGATTTTGCGGGAGAGTAATGAGATACTCCGAATGCGCATTGGTACCATCATAGTGGAACATAAGCTGGGATTCGTCTGCGCCAATGCGGGTATCGATCACTCCAACGTGGCGGGGGCGGGAGATTCGGCGGAGGAGTGGGTCCTGCTCCTTCCTGCGGAACCAGACCTCTCGGCAGAAAAGCTGCGGGACAGCATTCATCTCAAAACAGGGAAAAGGATAGGCATCCTCATCATCGACTCACACGGACGCGCCTGGCGCAATGGGACGGTTGGCGTTGCAATCGGCCTGGCAGGCATGCCCGGGCTTGAAGATCTACGGGGCAGATCAGACCTTTTCAATTTCACTTTGCGCATTACACAGGTGGGCGTGGCAGATGAACTCGCCGCGGCGGCCTCGCTTGTGATGGGCCAGGCATCAGAAGGCACACCCGTTATCCACATACGGGGATTCCCGTATCCGCTACGTGATGGTTCTCTTAAGGAATTAATACGCCCCAAAGATCAGGATCTCTTTCGCTAAAATGACACCTGAACCTTCATTCTGGCAAACATTCACAGAACTCGTGTCAACAAATCCGATTATTCTGAACCGCCTACAAGGCTCCTCTCACCCACGTTATCCAGAGTTGATCTATCCGATCGATTATGGCTATCTCAAAAACACATCTGCAGGTGAGGCGATGCCATGGAAGTAGGGATGCATCAAAGCATGAAAAAATGCTAACAGGAATCTTATGCACTTTTGATAGACTTAAGCGCGATGCCGAAATCAAACTATTTATCGGCTGTACGCTGCAGGATGTTGAAAACATTCAAGGCTTCAACAATGCAGTGCAAATGCTCCTCGTCCCAAACCCAATGGTGGAACATGACCTTTCCGAATGAATTTATTGATCTCCTCAAACATGAAACCAAAGCACTGCTCTATCTTGCAACCATCATGGCCGATGGTTCGCCCCAGGTGACACCCGTGTGGTTCAGCACTGATGACGAACACATCCTCATCAACACCAATGAAGGACGCACCAAGGACAAAAACATGAAAGAGCGTCCGAAGGTGGCGATGACCATTCAGGACCCCAGCGATCCTTATCGTTATCTGGGCATCCGCGGCGAAGTTGTTGGATCTACAACAGAAGGTGCAGATGAGCATATCAACCAGCTTGCTCTCAAATACTACGAAAGGCCCTGGAAATATCGCGCAGGGCAACGACGCATTATTTACAAAATCAAACCCGTTCACTTTGACCCGCACAACGACTGACCTTCACAACTTTTTGCGGACTCGCCGTTCGATCCGCCGCTTCAAAACGGACCCTGTACCGGATTCCGTTATACAGGACATTCTCTCCACTGCAACGTACGCGCCCTCCGCGCACAACCGTCAGCCGTGGAGATTTGTTGTCATTACCACGCAATCGGTCAAGGCAACTCTTGCCGAAGCCATGGCCATGGATTTCGAGCGCGATCTGACTCGTGATGGCCTCCCCCCCGAAAAAATACAGGGACAGATCAACCGCTCAAAAGAGCGCATTACATCTGCACCAGTTGCGATTCTGCTCTGCCTGGACGTGTCTGACATGGACTCATACCCTGACGAGAAGCGCCAAAGCGCCGAACGCATGATGGCGATCCAATCTGTCGCGGCGGCAGGGATGCACCTGCTACTCGCCGCACACGCCGAAGGACTGGGCGGCGTCTGGGCATGCTGGCCGTTATTTGCACAGGAGACGATTCGAAAGACATTGAAGCTGTGCGAGTCGTGGGAACCCCAGGGAATGTTTTTTGTAGGTTACCCTGAAATTATTCCAAATGTGCGGGAAAGAAAACCGCTGGAAGAAATTGCAAGATTCAAATGACGAAACGTGACACAACATTTCAAGGCAGGATTGGTAAATGAGTGGACAAGCTGGAGGTTTACCTATGTCAACCCCGTGCTGGGTGAGTGGTAATAGCGACATAAATGTCGCATTACAGGTAGTGCGACATTTATGTCGCTTGAGTTGGTTGGGCCAATGAAGATTGTCGCTCTTGCGGGCGGTGTCGGTGGTGCGAAACTGGCACACGGGCTCGCCCAGATCCTTTCTCCTGAAGAACTGACGATCATTGTCAACACGGGTGATGACTTTGAGCATTATGGCTTATATATCTGTCCCGATTTGGATACGGTTTGTTATACACTGGCGGGACTCGCAAACCCTGAAACAGGCTGGGGACGAATCAATGAAACGTGGAATGTGATCGGCAACGCTTCAAAACTGGGAGGGCCAGGTTGGTTTAACCTGGGTGACCAGGACCTGGGCACCCATCTCGAAAGGACGCGGCGACTGGAAGGGGGTCAATGTCTCAGTGAGATCACGCGGGATTTTTGCAAGGTATGGGGAATTAAACACACCATTCTGCCGATGTCTGACCAGCAGGTCAGGACGATCGTTGACACCGATGAAGGCGAGCTGGCGTTCCAGGAATATTTTGTTCATCGCAGATGTGAGCCGCGAGTCAAGGGCTTTCGATTTGTCGGGGCTGATAAAGCGGAAGCAGCTGGCCGGGTGCGTGAAGCGCTCCAATCCGCTGATGCGGTCGTCATTTGCCCGTCGAATCCATGGGTGAGCATTGATCCCATCCTTAAAGTTATTCCAAAAATAGAAAAGCCTGTCGTTGCAGTTTCTCCCATCATTGGCGGCCAAACCGTTAAGGGCCCTGCGGCAAAAATGTATCGTGAACTTGGGATCGAGCCTTCTGCATTGGCGGTTGCAAATCATTATCGTGGTTTGGCAACTGGTTTTGTGTTGGATCAAATTGATCAGCAACTGGAAGGAGATATCATGGGTTTAAGTATGCAGACACTTGTAACAAATACACTGATGAACAGTCTTGAGGATAGAAGCCGACTGGCTGAAGATGTGTTAAACTTTCTTGGAAATAGATTATGACACTTTGGGCAATTGTTCCTGTAAAGCCTTTGCGGCGCGGCAAATCGCGCCTGGCGGGAGCGTTATCGGAAGATGAACGGACAGAGCTCAACCGCACACTTTTACAACATACATTAAAAACCCTTTCCGAATTGAAGGAATTGGAACAGGTGCTGGTTATCAGCCGCGATCCGCAGGCATTGACCATCGCGCGAAGTTATGGCGCTCGCACAGTCCGTGAAAATGGTCAATCAGAATTGAATGTCGCCCTCAGGCGCGCAACAGTGGTTGCACAGGTCTATGCAACGCGAGGCGTTTTGGTTTTACCGGCTGATCTGCCGCTGATTTCGGGTGAAGATATCCGTGCATTGATAGAGCGGGCAATTGACCCGCCTGTGGTTGTGATCGCACCAGACAGGCATGAAAAAGGCACGAACGCGTTATTGATTTCGCCTGCTGGTTTAATCGAGTACGATTTTGGTGAAAACTCTTTTCAGCGTCATTGTGAACACGTGAAAAAATCAGGCGCGCGGCTTGAAATTGTCAACCTGCCCTCACTTGGATTGGATTTGGACATACCTGAGGATCTTGAAATTGTGAGAGGCCTTGAAAAAAACATGGTCACTAACACGCCGTCGCAGACAACGGCTTGAGCTAGAAGATCATGAATCAAATTTGAACAAAGGAGAATTTCATGACTGACCGAGTTGCGCTTTATCTTCAGGATTCTCATGACCTGCGTGATGGACTCAATTATGTGAGATATGCAGAAGAGAAAGGGTTTGAAGCCGTATGGCAGGCAGAGTCGCGGCTGGTGCGCGACGCCATAGTCCCGATGGCGGCATATGCTGCGGTGACGGATACGCTGAAAGTTGGTTCAGGCGTTATCAACAACTGGACACGTAACATTGGACTGCTTGCCGCTACATTTCTCACCCTGGATGATCTCGCGCCCAACCGCATCATCTGTGGGATCGGCGCCTGGTGGGACCCGCTGGCGAAGAACGTGGGAATCGAACGAAGGAAGCCGCTTCTGGCAATGCGTGAAACTGTTGAAGTGCTGCGTCGCCTGTTGAACATGGAGCGCGTCACATTTCATGGCGAATTCCATCACGTGGATGAGATCGAGCTCGATGTGGTACATGGACGCCGCGAGCCGCGCAACATTCCGATCATGATCGGTGCCACAGGCGACCTGATGATGGAATTAACCGGCGAGATCGCGGATGGCGCAGTGTTGAATTATTGCGTTCCACCTGAATACAATGACAAGGCACTTGAACTGCTCGATAAAGGATTGAAAAAATCGGGCCGCAAGCTGGAAGACTTCGACCGCCCTCAGTTGATCGTGTGCTCGGTGGATGAGGATCATGACAAGGCAATCGACTATACAAAGGGCTTGCTCTGTCAGTATCTTGCACAGCAGCCACATATCGCCAAAGCCTCGGGCGTTTCACAGGGTGTGATCAACGAGATCCAATCCATTTTGGGATGGCCCGCCACGAAGGAACAAATCGATACAGCCAAGCATCTGGTGCCGGATGACCTGGTGTACCGCATCACCGCTTCAGGGACGCCTGCTGAGGCGAAGGCCAAAGTGGATGAGTACAAGAAGCGCGGCTGCACCTGCCCGATCCTGTATCCTGTCGGTGGAAACTTCAAACTGTTAATTGATACGTTCGCACAAAATTAAGTTCGGTCGCTGTTTGCCGTCCCGCAGATTTCCTGTGGGACGGTTTCTATTAACCCGTTATTTTTTCCAACGTGCACAATATTCTGGAATATCGATCATGGCCGAACGCTCAAGTTCGGCGATTTCGTTGACGTCCAGGTACAGCACATCCTGGTCGTAGCGGATCAGCTTCATCGTTTTATTAACATCCTCGAGAAAATTGCGTTCATACCTGCGTTCCAGTCTTCGCACAACAGTTTGAATGATGGCAAAAGCCATTTTGCTAAGCGAATCCAACGGCTGATTGTGATGCACACGCTCAAGGAGATCCACCTGGCCGATGGCATTCAGTCCGTATTTCTCAAAGATATCAATTAATAAACCTGTCTCCACACCATATCCTGAAGAGAAAGGCATTTGCTCCAATGCCGACCTGCGTCCACCGTATTCACCAGAAAGGGGTTGAATGACACCTGACAGCTCGGGATAGAACAGATTCAGCAACGGTCGCGCTGTCAATTCGGTGACACGGCCGCCTCCACTCGACTCCGTTTTCCCGTTCAGCTTGATGGGGCGGCGATAATATCCTTTGACGAAGACAATATCGGGACGCAGAAGAAGTGGGCCCAGCAATCCATATAAAAAACGGGGATGAATATTTACAATATCTGTATCGATCCAAAGAATGATATCTCCGCTTGTCACATACAGACTCTTCCACAACGCTTCACCCTTCCCCATCCTTGCTCCATACTGAGGAAGTGTATCCTGATGAATGTGGACAGGAATTCCGTGTTTCTCTGCAATCTCGCGCGTCTTATCCTTTGAATTCGAATCGATCAGCACAATCTCATCCAGCAAAGGGACACGCTCCATCAGCTCGCGTTTGACAGTTGTGATGACTTTACCAACTGTCTTTTCCTCGTTTAGGGCGGGTAACGCCAGACTGATAGTTACCTTTTGTTTCTGCTTGAGGGCAAGAAGCTCCTTTAGGTCGGAAAACTCATTGGCATGATATGTGTTTTCTGCGAACCATTTATCCACCAGAACGGAGATGGCAGTCTGCCCAACGAATTCACTTTCCATATTCGTGGAGGCTGGACGATGCACCTTTACGATCAGCAGTCCCCTGGACTTTTCACGCAAAATAGTCTCAGCAACTTCGCCAAGTCCAACGGCGGGATCGGCCGAAAAAGCCGTCGCGCCCAGGATCATCAGGTCATATTCTTTGGACGCGCGCAGGATCGCTGAGGCGGGATTATTCGTCTGTAAATATTGGCGGTTGATCTCGGGCATGTTATTCAAGACCCTTTGCAGCCCGCGAAACGCAATATCACGCGAAGCTTTGGACGTTTTGGGAACGATATGCAACGTATTGATACTGGCGCCTCCGTGGCGCAGGAGGGATAGCCCAACGCGCAGTGCCAGTTCTGCGTTTGGACCGCCACGAATGGGAACAAGCACCTGCTCGATCTTCCTGGGAAGGGTGCCAAAAACCACTACAATATTGCAGGTCGCTTTCTCCAGGACCTCGTGGATGGATAAATCGAATATGTCACAATGCAACGACTCGAGAACCATCAGGTCGGGCTTCTGCTCACGCACAACCTTCAGTAGCTCCTTCCATGGTTTGTCCGTAACACGGATAACTTCGAGTGAATTGATCTCCTGTTTGCTTTTGATCTGACGCAGTGATTTACGCAAATCCTGGGCCGGCAGTGCACCAGCACTGAGACTGCCTTCGTCGGTTACAGCCACAATGCCAGCCAGTAAAATTGATTCGCATGACGCAATGCTATTGGCGACCTGCAGCGAATCTTGGAAGTCACAGCCGTGGACCACGGGGACCAGAATCTTGCGAAACATATTTCGGGGAAATGATCTGTTCATTTTTCTCCCTTTCCAATCAACAGTTGAATTTGCTGTCGATAAATCTGCCGCCACACGTATTGTGAGCGGACCTGTGCCCGAAATCCGAATAATGGACTGGTTGAAAGATGTTCCACGATCATGGCCGCGATGCTTTCAGGGCTTTCATCCAACGAAAAATAATTCACGAATCCCGCGCCCAGATCGCGCAGGGGAGGAATGTCTGCGCAGAATGACGGCAACCCTGCCAGCCCCGCTTCCAGCACAGGAATGCCAAATCCTTCCTCACGACTGGGTAATAACAATAGATCAGCCAGCTTGTAAAAATCGCTAATTACTTCATCGGGTAAATAATCACTCGTCAACTCGGCAAGAAAAGACACAGCGCTTTTCAAGGAAAGCGAATCGCGCAGATCCTGTAATTTCTTGAAGTATTCCAGATTGGCGGGGTTATGCGGTCCCAGTGGCCCCGTGACAATCAGCCTTGCCTGCGGATATTGCTCCCGTAGGCTCGCAAGAACCTGTAGAGCAAGTTCGATATTTTTCCGCGGCGTAATGCGCACCGGCAGGAGTATGATCGGACATGCGGTCAACAAATCGAGTTGATCCACAAAACTCGAAGTCATTGCTTCCAGCTTTAAGAAGCGCGACACGTCCACGCCATTGGGGATAACCCAAATCGCATCTTCAGAAATTCCCAGCAAGTTCGAGAGTTCGTGGCGGCGAAATTCAGAGATGGTCACCTGCTCCACACCCTCCCACGCTGTTCTGAGCAAATCCCATGGATACCCGGCATGCAATTCATCCTGATAGCGCGGGGTTGTCCAGGCCAGGTCGTGATGCCACAAAATGAATTGCGGGTGTCCGGGTTGTTCTGAAATTCTTTTGAGTGCAGCAGTCAGGATTAGATTCTTGTTTAACGAACAGACATTATGAGCAATCAGGCAATCTGTCTCTGCAAGAATTCCCCGCAATGTTTCTGTTAACTGCCTAACATGTTCAGAAAATTCCCCTGGGACAATACCCCGGTCCAACTGCTCCTTGATGGATGACACGACCGGATGACGTGAATCCGTGAAGGGGACTTCGATGAATTTGACGCGTTCGTCCATTTGATCGCCGCGCCCCGCAACAATCTGGACCTCGTGGCCCGCCTCCGCCATCAGACGCGCATGATGCCCGATGACGCTTTCCACGCCTCCTACCACCGGCGGGGCTGAATAATGTAACAACGTGATCCTCATTTTTTAGACGTCGTTTTCCTCACCAAAAAAGGATACTAACAAAGCTTCCAGTTGTTGTTTAAGCGCGCTATAAGAGAAAAACTTCTTTGCCAGGCGGTAATTATGTTCAGTCATCTCCTGCACCAGATCAGGGCTGGTCAACACTTGATGAACCTGGGCAACGGTTTCATCGGTAATGAAACCATCAAACTCGATTGCCTTGAACCCCTTTGGATGAATATCGGTGGAATAAATAGTGTAGTTATTGACTACGAGTGGTTTCCGAAAATAGATCGCTTCGAGGAAAGCATTTCCAAAGCCTTCCATGATGGAAGGATAGGTAACGACATCGCAATACGGATAAATATCTTCAAGCGAATAGATCCTTCGTCCATCAGCAGTCGTTCCGCGTGTGACGCCGATCACGTCCGAGGAAAAGATCACGTTCACGCCAAACAGCTCTGCGAAACTGCGCACGTGTTCCTTATAATCATCCCCTTCGTCACCAGACTCGTGTGAGATCACCAGCCGTGATTTCATTCCCACGCGTTTGATCAATTCAATTGCATGTTCAATGCCTTTACGGCGAACCACACGAGTCGGTTGGAGAAAGAAATATTCATCGGGAGCAATTCCAAGGTCCGCGCGCAGCGAAGCGGTATATGCGTCAGGCGGCGCGGGCGGGTTGTCAAAATCCATCACGTTGGGGATAACCGATGAGGCAACCCCTTTTCGGCGTGCGATCTGATTCGCTGCAAGCGAGTTGATGACCACGTGTTTGATGGTTGGCAATCGCGGAGGAAAAGACATATCCAGATAATCGCCAACACAGTTGACCAAAAACCTTTTGCGCTCCCAGAAAAAATCATGATGATGGCCGATCGTCGGAAGGCCCGTCTCAGCGATCAGCTCGGTCAACGCCAATCCCAGTGGAATGTTCATCGGGATGGACAACGCGTTCTCAACAATGAGCAACTCTA
>JBDTPH010000103.1:0-7700 GCA_039932795.1 Chloroflexota bacterium | reverse complement strand
GATTTTCAGGGCTCCCGTTTTTAAGTGGAAAGCAGGAAAGACATATTACTTTCCTACGACGGCCTGGCTGCGGGCCCGCAGCGATGAGAGTCGTTGACGCAGCCCAGCCAGGATGCTCTCACTCTTTTCGATGCGCTCGTGCTCTGCACGCACATAACGAGCATAGGGAAGTACACCATCCTTCAGACGGTTGACTGCGTTTTGAGCCTCACTGGTAAACTGGGTTGTCAGGGTGTCAAGTAATCGCGAGCGCAGGCTCGTCATCTTCTCCGTGAAGTTATCCTTGGCCTGTTTCCTTTTGTAGGGGATCACGAAAAAGCCGAGGATTGCCATGGTGCCTGCGGCCAATATACCCGTAATGTCGAGGCTGGAGGATAACACCGCCGCCGTGACCAGTGCGCCGAGGCCTACCGCGCCGGCCTCCAGCAGCGCAGTCTGTGCCACAGCGCTCTCCACCTGGGACGCCAATTCGCTTGCCTCCTGGTCACGGTCATAGGTCTCGACAATACGCAGCACAGTCTTTCCCATGCTTTCGATCAATTCACGACGGCGCATTTCGCGCGGCTCCAACCCTTCACCCACGATGTGCTCTGCATGCAGCGCCCTGCGTCGCTGCACATACGTCATGACCCGCTGCCACTCCTGCAGATCCTTTTGCACCAGCCAGTCAATCAGGCGCTGAACTTGTTCCTCGATTTGTCGGGGCACATCCGTCAGCACGCGTTTTTCGAATTCACTCCGAACTTTATCCCCGCGAATCAATTCCTGGATGTTGGTCAGGCGCAGGGTGGTGTCGAAGAAGTCCAGCCCGCGCTGCTCAAGCCGGTGCAGGATATTCTCCACTTCGGCCAGCCGCGGCCTCAACTCATTTTGCAGGTCACGCTCATAGTCCTTGATGGTGTTCTCCAACGCTGTGGCAGTCTGCAGGTCCTCTTTTAGATCCTCCGCTTGAGTCTGGGTTACCTGCGTGGCTTGCGCGATCAAATTCTCTGCAACACCCAGGGGATTGCTGAACTTTAATTGGAGCCGTGTGGAATCATCAAGCGTGGAGGTGATGTATTGTTCCAACGCTTCCACACCGCTGGCGGAATGCAACCGTTGACGCTGCTCCGCGTCCGGCTCAGCCAGAGCTCGCTGCGCCAGCCGGGCTGAGACCGGGAAAAACTCGGGCGTGTCTCCCAGGACGGCTGTGGCGTGTTTGAGGACAAATGAACGCACTTCCGCGAGCGCGGATTCATCCTCAATAATGTCCGCTTTGTTCAGTGCGAAAACGACCTTCTTGCCCCAGGTCATGATCCGCTGCAGGAATTGCCGCTCACTCTCTGTAAGGGGATGATCAGCGGAGGTGGTGAACAGCACCAGGTCGCTGCGTGGCACAAACTCATTGGTCAACCGCTCATGATAACGGATGACCGCATTGGTACCCGGTGTATCGACAATGTTCAACTCCTTCAATAGCGGCAACGGATGGGTATATATGGCAAAATTCTCGTCCACCACCTGCTCGGCGGCCTGCTCCCCCCACTTCACCAGGGTTACGCGCGAAGTAGTGGGTGTTGCACCCTCCATCAGCACTTTTTCACCCATCAACGCATTTATCAGCGCGCTCTTGCCGGCATTGAATTCGCCTACAACCACCAGCAGGAACAGCTCATCCAACTGCAGAATGGCATCCTGCAGAGTCTTCAGCGCTTCGCGCGGCACATCGATATCCGCCATCGCGAGTCGAATTTCTGCCAGCGCCTCCTTTTCTTCGCGCAGAAACTGGGTTTGTTCATTCGTGAGCATGGATTGGCGCATACGATCTCCTCAGTACACAAAAAGATTGTCCGCCCCGCTATACAGACCTTATTACTTTTAACGTATCATTTCCATATTCTATTATGAATCGCTCAATTGCTGTGTGTTTTTCGAGCCAGCCTGCCTGCACCTCTGACGATCAGAAACACGAGCAGTGCAATGACCAGCAGGACAGCAGCGATCACAAGCACTAGATTCAGGGTGATTTGTCCCGTACTTAATCCCGGCTGGACTTCAATAGCCAGGAAATCCGTACGTTCAATGGACGAACCGTCAGGCGCCAAAGCTGTGACAACAATATCCACTGCGTGTGTACCGGCGCGACGGGGTGCCCATGTGGCGGAAACATTTTGACCGTTGGAGAGATCGAGTATTTCCATTTGACCTTCAGGGTCACGGATGATAGCCTGCGCCTGTGTGATTTCCAGGGGTTGACCGTTTAGCGACACACTGGCAGCGAGTTCCACATTTTCACTCAATTGCGGGACCAGAGTGCTTGATCCCGTTTCCAGTTTTGCCCCTCCCACAAAATAGACCGAGATGGCAAAGTCTGTGCCGGTTGCAGGCGTGGATTCAGTTGCCTGTACAGTGACCTTCCACGGGCCCGGGCGCGGGTTCTCGAATCCGTAGCCGAGGTAGAGTAATGAAGATGGATCGTCAATACGGATGAACCCATTCGTTTCCGCGTTGAGCTCGATGACATTTCCGCTCGCGCCGCGCACGATGGTAGTGACGGAACGGGATGCGTCGTACAACGCGAAGGAAGCAACGGCAACATCAGGCTCAATGTTGATGGTGAGTTCTGTCGAGGCGCCGGGGTCCACGCGGCCGGTGTAGACGCGTGTAAACTGCAGGGGAGAATCAGCCTGTGAAACCGGAGCAGGATCCGGCGAGGAAATAAACGAGCCTGCTGTTTTCTGCAGCAGCGGTTTAACAAAGTCCGCAAATGCCTTATCAGAAAGAGTCAGGTCGCTGTGGATGACTTCCAATTGGGAGGATTGCAGGGGGATGGAATTGATGCTCCCAAAGGAAACGACTGTGTCATTCGGAATATCGGTGCACGGGGATTTGAAGGCTTCGTTGATGGCAGTTCCGGCAAGGTCGTAAAACTCGATTCCCTTGCGCTGTGTGATCTGCTGGTTGAACACACCGCGCATGTAACTCTCGCGGATCTCAATGGAGGCAGGCAGGAAAAATCCCAGCGCGGCAGGGAGTACCGAGCAATCAGAGCCACCCATCGGCGAGCCGAGCATGATGAGCTGGGCAATGTCGCGCTCCTGCATGACCCGGTCGATGTAATAACGCGAGATCATACCTCCCATGCTGTGCACAACGAGGTCAACCGTCTGTGCGCCGGTTTGTTGTTTTACATTCGAAATATACTGACCCAGGATTTCCGCGTTCTGTGCGATGCTGTTCGTGTGGCCGACCGGGTTGGTTATTACACCTGTATTCATCACGCCGGGCACTTGTCCGTCACCAATCGCAAATCCGTGCAAGCCCACAGATGCCAGATAACCCTGCGGCCCAAGATAGGAATCCCAGGCTTGCCAGTTGGATATAAAACCGTGTACCATCACTACCGGCCGCGGCGCAATCGTGATGGGGTCAGATTGTCCGACTAGTTCGCCGCTGGCGTTTTTTGCCTGAACGATGCGTGCATTTTGGGCGATGCCGTTTGGATCCCAATACCAGCCAAGAGAGGCGAATGAGTCGGTCGTACAGGATGTATTTCCGATTGTGATCACGCATGAACCGGCCGGCAGTGATGTTTCGCCCAGGCTGAATGTAATGGATTCCTGCTGTGCAATGGGTTGGGAGAGTGTGACCTGCACGCGGAGACCGTCCCCGTCGGTGATCTGTGTAGTGGCCTGATTATCGCGGTCTAAAATTGTTATGTCTGATTCGGAATCTTGATTTGCAGGGACAAATCCCTGCATGGAAAAGATGTTCAGGACGACGGTGGCGATCAAAAGCATTTTGCGCATACTGACTCCGTCAGCGAACCGGGATTGAATGTGGGATGTAAAAAATTATAGCAGATGGGGGTTTCTTAAACGTAACTGCCAAACGCACGATTTAAAACTATAATGATATTGTCAACGTAACCCTGAACTCCCACCTTCGTTCTGATAAAGTGAAAGGGGCCTCAGATGAATCGTCCGTATGTGCACATCAATGTGGCAATGACCGCCGACGGAAAAATAGATACGATCCAACGCCGAGGTTCGGCGATCTCCTCCGAACGGGATAAGGAGCGCGTGGACCGGCTGCGCGCCGAAGCAGACGCGGTCATGGTAGGGGGCAAAACACTTCTTGATGAAGATCCAAAGCTGACCGTTAAATCCGAAGCATTGCGTGCCGAACGCGTCGGACGCGGGCTGTCCCCCAATCCCATCAAAGTGGGCATCGTCACCGAAGCCAACCTGAAACCAGACTCAGATTTCCTTAATACAGGCCCTACCAGTATCGTAATATTTACAACACGCTGGACATCTAAACATCACGTTTCCCTATTGAAGTCGCGCGGCGTGGATGTATACGTGGATGACGCCGAAAAGGTTGATCTGTCGAAGGCTTTTGAGACATTGAAGCAGCTCGGCGTGGAACGAATGATGGTCGAAGGCGGCGCGACGCTAAACTTTGAACTTTTGCGGCTGGGGCTGGTGGACGAGATCACCGCCTACATTGCGCCGATGATCTTCGGGGGAGCAAACGCCCCTACCCTGGCGGCGGGCGCGGGGCTGGAAAGAGAGCGGGCCATCCCGCTGAAACTGGTCAACGCGGAAGCATGGGATGACGGCGGAGTTCTACTACACTATATTTTGGAGAAGTCAGTATGACAACAACAATGCATGAAAAATTCGATCTGCTTCTTGAAAAAGAAGGCGATCATGAATGTGAAGGCCTGGGCAGGGACAAGGTCTGTGTGCGAATTGTGGCGATGGCTGAACTGCCAAGCCGGTTTGGTGATTTCCACATTGTGGCATTCGAGAACAACCGCGATGGCAAGGAACACGTTGCGATCACCAGGGGCGATGTGATCGGCGCAGAGAACGTGCCAGTGAGATTGCATTCGGAATGTTTAACGGGTGATGTGGTGGGGTCACTGCGCTGCGACTGCCGCGACCAGCTCGAAGCCGCGTTAAAGAAGATCGGTCAGATGGAAAAGGGCATCGTGTTATACCTGCGGCAGGAGGGGCGCGGCATCGGTCTGATTAACAAGATCCGCGCCTACAGTTTGCAGGATGATGGGCTGGATACTGTCCAGGCCAATCTCGCGTTGGGCTTCCGCGATGACGAACGCGATTACGCGGTGGCAGCCCACATGTTGATGTCGCTCAAAATAGAGTCGGTGCAGTTGATGACCAACAATCCAAAGAAGATCAACCAGCTCACGCAATATGGCATCGATGTCGCGGGGCGTATTCCGCACATTATGGAACCCAATGAACACAACCGTTTTTATCTCGAGACCAAGGCTGCGAAATCGGGGCACATGATCGATTTCCGTGGTAAGGAGCATTTCCCCGAACAGTCTGATCTCCCGATCGTGGAAGGCATGAGTGAAGATCAGATCCAGGCAAATTATGAATAGCCGGGTCATCGTCATCACTGGCGCCTCTGGCGCTCTTGCAAGCAAAGCCGCGCATGCGTTTGCTGCGCGCGGTCATTCGCTGGTGCTGCTCGATAATGATCAAACTAAACTGGATTCCCTGAGCCGCGACTTGAATCTCTCTGCTGAACGACTCTTCACCTCAGTGGTTGACCTGCGCGACGGGCAGGCGGTGCGCTCCACGGCGGAAGCAGTCTCCGTTAAATTCGGCAGTGTTCAGGCCCTCATTCATCTCGTCGGCGGCTGGGTGGGCGGCAAGCCCCTGACGGAGGCCAGCGTTGAAGATCTGGACTTCATGCTCGGTCAACACGTTTGGACGACATTCCACTTGTTCCAGGCCTTCACGTCGCAGCTCGTGAATAGCGGCTGGGGACGCGTCATCATCGTCTCCGCTTCCACGGTCCCGGACCCGCCCGGCAATGCCGGGATCTATACGGCAGCCAAAGCCGCCCAGGAAAACCTCGTCCTCACGCAATCTGCCGAACTGAAAGATAAGGGCGTTACGGCGAACATTATCCAGGTGCGCGCCATCGATGTGGAGAATAAAGGCAAGGGCACAACGCCAGATGAAATCGTCGCAGCGATGATGTATCTGTTTTCAGATGAGGCATCGAAAGTTAGCGGTGCAAGAATACCTGTGTATTAAACACCGCTGAAAACATAAAAACATCCGAAGTCACGCCGTTCTTTGGCGCTTCGGATGTTTTTAGTTGAGAAAAGCTTTGCTAATTAGGGCGCGGCAATCTGGAACCAGTTTACGTCCACTGTGATTGGCAGGACATTGAGAGAAGAGATATTAAAGCCAACAGAACCTTCATCGAAACCATATTTGGTATCTGGGACGGTTTTAATCTCATTCCCGTTGATATACAGGGTGATCCTATTGCCCTCGCAGTCCATCCGATATTCATTGACTTCCCTACCCTGTTTCAGAACGGTAGTTCCACCATTGCTCAGGATGTTGTATTTGCCATCCACCGCATACAGATACCACACGCCTCCGCTTTCCACGCTAAATTCATACCATTGACTCCCATCTTCATTCATGCGGCAGACCAGGCTGACGTTGTTGTTGTTACGGCCCTGGTTTTCAGCGTTCAACACAATCGAGACATCTTCATATATGTATGGCGTGTACATATAGTACACGTACAGATCTTCATCTCCGAGATCAAATAACAGGTGATCACCCTCCTGTTGAATGACCAGATCCGAGTCGTCACCACTACCGAGCGTGAAATATTGCCAGTTATCAGCCACGAAACCGGATTCAAATTCCTCGGTAAAGAAGTCTGCTGCCTCGGCACCGCCTCCAGAGGAGGAATTACCACCACTTGTGTCGAAATTACCAGACACAGCCAATTCACGCCCGTTCAACTGGCCCTCGAGAAGTTCCCCGGTGCCATAGCGTATGACCGACATGGTCAACGTATCTGACGGACCGTGACTGCGGATCACATCGCAATAATCCTTCATCGTGCCATCCGTTGCCAGGACGAGTCCCTCCAACTGGTAAATGATGTCGCCAGCTTGTATGCCAGATTTATCAGCAGGGGTGCCTGATTTGACCGAAGAGACCCAGACACCACTAATTGAGCCATCTTCTGAAACCACGGCAGAACCGTTTACACCTATCGAATCCACGTCATTGCCGTCCCGCATTTTGTCTATGATCGGGCGCGCAATATCACTGCCAATGGCAAAATACTGATTTGCTGAGGCAAGAGTGCTGTAATTGATCCCCACTACTGCGCCATTTGCATCCACCAGCGGACCACCGGAGTTGCCGGGATTAATTGTCGCATCATGACCCAGAACGTGATCCACTGATGCCCAACTGGTCTCACCATCCGCATTTTCCTTTGAAATGATACCTTTGGTTAGATTGAATTGCGGCTCACCAAGTGGATAGCCAGCAGCATAGACTTCCAACCCGGTCTTCGCAGTGCCATCGTACCAGCCAAGAGATGGAAAATTATCCCCATCAATATCGATCACAGCGAGATCTGAACACTCTGAAAGACCAAGGACACGCGCATTCCTTGGCGTAGACTCACCATTCAACCATACCTTCAAAAGCGCTGCACCAGCGACAACATGGTTGTTGGTGACAGCAATCCCGGATGGATCAATGATGAATCCTGTGCCTCGCCCTGCTGAGTTAACGAGCAAACCGAATTCCGGGTCAACAAACGTACCTTGTGCCTCGATCTGAATGGTTGCTTCCCGAACCGCGTCTATTCCACCACCTGTGGGCTGCGAGGGTTGTTCCTGGGTGGGTTGT
>JBDTPH010000102.1:0-7652 GCA_039932795.1 Chloroflexota bacterium | reverse complement strand
ATGGTGACACTCAATCGAATGATTGGCGTATGGACGTGCGCAAATATGCTCGGGGTTTGCGTATTCACGCCTTTGACCAGGCTGCGCCATTCTATATTTATAGCGATCGTGCCAATGCTGAAATCGTAAATGCGTGGTATCGCAGGTTCTCGCTGAAGGCCGAACAGTCTCGGGGTTTTGGCGGTGTGGAGGATCATCTTAATGCCGGTGAATTTTTCGTTGCTCTCACGCCGGGTGAGTCAGTAACGTTCGTCCTGAGCACAGATGAAGCACCGAGTATAGATGGGGATACAGCCTATGCCGAACGTCAGAATTATGAAAACGAAATAACCGCGCGGGCACCTGATCTGCCTGCCCGACTCGTGCTTGCCGCTGATCAATTTATCGTCAAACGTTTCACGCCCAAACAACCAGATGGACGCTCGATCATTGCTGGGTATCACTGGTTTGGAGACTGGGGGCGCGATACCATGATCAGCCTGCCAGGGCTTGTACTTGCCACCGGCAGGAAGGTCGAGGCAAGGGTAATACTCAAAACTTTTGCGCAATATGTCAGTGAGGGAATGCTGCCTAATCGTTTCCCAGATGAAGGGGAAGTGCCTGAATACAATACGGTTGATGCAACACTTTGGTATTTCGAAGCCATCCGCGCGTATTACCAGCAAACCACTGACAAAGCATTATTGCAGGAATTATTCCCGGTGCTCATCGAAATCATTGACTGGCATGAAAAAGGGACGCGCTACCAAATTCATGTTGACCCGGTCGATGGACTGCTTTACGCGGGAGAAGTTGGGGTCCAACTAACCTGGATGGATGCAAAATTAGGTGGCTGGGTAGTGACACCGCGTATCGGCAAACCGGTGGAAGTCAACGCCTTATGGTATAACGCCCTGTTTAGTATGGCGGAATTTGCCAGAACATTGGGACAATCTCCCGATCGTTACGAATTGCTCGCTAAACGCGTGCAGGAAGGTTTTTCCCGTTTCTGGGACGAGAAATCCGGATATTGTTTTGATGTACTGGACGCTCCCCAGGGAAACGACCTCGCTTTGCGCCCAAACCAATTGCTGGCTGTCTCTCTGCATCATAGCCCGCTCAATGAACAACAACAAAAATCAGTCGTAGATATATGCGCCCGAACTTTGCTCACTTCACATGGCTTGCGTAGTCTTGCCCCCGGGGAGCCGGGCTATATAGGGCATTATGGCGGAAGCCCGCAGCAGCGGGATGGCGCCTATCACCAGGGGACGGTCTGGGGCTGGCTGATGGGACCCTTTGTCAGCGCTCATTTTCGGGTCTATCGGGACCCGCGTGCTGCGCGGGCGTTTCTTGAACCTCTTCTGGATCAACTCTCAGAGCATGGCGTTGGCAATATCAGTGAAATATTCGATGGCGATGCACCGTTTGCTCCGCGCGGAGGTATTGCCCAGGCATGGAGTGTGGCGGAATTATTACGCGTCTGGCGGGAGACAGCCCCACTGGAAATCGAAAACGAACATCAATAGATTACGTTCATAATATCAAAAAGGAAAACAATGATGGTTGATCATGATCAAAGATCTGAAACCTTCGAGGAATTCAAGAATTCGTTCAACTATGGCGCGCGCTCGGATCTGAATTTCAAGTTTCTCAAGAATGCGTCGGATGAAGATGCTGCCAGATTTTTCCAGGAGCTTCTCTGGAAGTTGGGCGATGTGCTAACCGATGGCGATTTTGAGCGTATTGTCGAACACATTATTGATTCACAGGCAAATGCCTACGCCGGTCCAGGACGTTTTGTGTACGAGGATGGCCCCTTTACCTCTCTGCGAGCACCACTTACTCGATTACGATTAGGGTTGATGTCCTCCAGCGGACACTTTGTGGATGGTGATGACCCGAAACCATTTGGCGTAGAAAACATGTCCCAAAAGGAAGCTGAGACGCGTATCGATGACTTTTTGAAGGTCGAACCATATCTTTCTGTCATCCCGATGAATACATCTGAAGGCAGATTGCGTGTGAGGCACGGTGGTTATGATGTACGCGGTTCTCTGGCTGACCCAAATGTGAACTTCCCGCTTGCCCGTTTACGCGAATTGCAGGCAGATGGAAGAATTGGTGAATTAGCTTCGGATGCCTACTCGTTTGTTGGAGCCACTTCCCAACTACGTCTGCTCAATCATACTGGACCTGAATGGGTCAGACTTTTCCAGGAAACGGAAATGGACGCACTCCTGCTGGTGCCCGTCTGACCGGTATGTCATGTGTCCGTCGGACACGTTGCACGTTTGATGGAAGCCGCGGGGATTCCTACGGTTGTTATTGGGATTAGGGCGTTTCGAGACAGACTTATGGCAATGCACCTGCCGCGGACCATTATCACTCCACACCCACTCGGTCGGACACTCGGCGCACCAGGCGATCATGAAACCCAGAGAAAAGTTATTATCGCAGCACTAGATTTGCTGGAAAGCGCTACCAGCTCTGGCACAATTGTTGATCTTCCCGGTAGATATCGCGTGTAATAAAAGACAGCCAGGACGGTAGTCCTGGCTGTCTTTTATGTGATTATTCCATGCAACCCAGTCGCCAGATGTGTCCTGAACGCGCCAGCAGGTTCACTGCTTCCGCTGGACCCCAAGTACCTCGATCATAGGTGACAAGTCTCGAACTGTTCTCATGTGCCCAACCTTCAAGCACTGGATCAATCACACGCCAGGAAGTTTCGATTCCGTCTGAGCGAGTGAACAGCGAAGCATCACCCTGAATGGCTTCAAGCAGGAGACGTTCATAGGCTTCAGGGAGAGAAGTTCCATTAAAGGAAGAACGATAGTGAAACTCCATATCCACCGAGCGCATCTCTTGGTCTGAGTCGGGAACTTTGGCTTCAAAGCGTAGATGGATGCCTTCGTCTGGCTGGATGCAGATCGAAAGGATGTTGGGCGTGAATTCATTCTGCCCCATTAGGCTGAACATCATGTGGGGCGGACGCTGAAATTCGATGATGATCTCGGATGTCTTGCGCTTGAGCGACTTGCCCGAACGCAGGTAAAACGGTACGCCGCGCCAGCGCCAATTGTCCACAAAAAGTTTTAACGCAGCATAGGTCGGCGTTTGCGAATCAGACACGACGCCATCTGCCTGGTTGTAATCTTTGTACTGGGCACGGACGGTGTCCTCCAGTGCGATCGGACGGATGCTTTGAAAGACTTTGACCTTTTCATTTCGTATGGCATCGGCATTGAACATGCTGGGCGGTTCCATTGCCACCAGTGCCATCAGTTGGAACAGGTGATTCTGGAACATATCCCGCACCACGCCTGCGGTATCGTAATAGCCGGCGCGACCGCCTACATCTACATTTTCTGCAACCGTAATCTGCACATTGCTTACGTAGCGTCGATTCCAAACTGGTTCAAAAATGGTGTTGGCAAAACGGAAGAACAGGATGTTCTGTGAAGTTTCTTTGCCGAGGTAATGGTCAATACGATAGATCTGGCTTTCATCGAAAGCGGAATGAATCGCGCGGTTGAGTTCCTGCGCCGAGGCGAGATCACGCCCAAACGGTTTTTCAATGATGATGCGCCGCCACGCGCCGTTCATTTCTTCGCGCGACATGCCCGCCACGCCGAGATGTTTGGAAACCGAACCATAGAATTCAGGGGAGGTGGCGAGGTAATACAGACGATTGACGGGAGCCGCTTCCAGGTCCAGCAGGAACGAATTTAGTTTGGGGAAGTCATCTGCTTGATCGAGATTCCCTTGAAAGTAATGAATGCGTTCAGCAAATTTATCCCAGACACCAGAATCAAAAGTATCTGCACTGAATTGGGCAACACCCTCGCGCAGATAGGTGCGGAAGGCTTCGTCGTTATAAGGGCGCCGGGCAAACCCGACGATGTTAGCGCAATCCGAAAGTCGTCCCTTTTTGAAGTTGTTGTACAGGGCGGGGATGAGTTTACGCCAGGTCAGATCGCCCGAGGCGCCAAAAATCACAATGCTGGTGGATTCACAGATTTCGGTCATTAATTTGCCTTCTTTACTGTGTGTCCACCAAACTGATTACGCATGGCGGCAAGTAGTTTGTATGCGTAACTCTCCTGCTGTCGGCTTGTAAACCGCTGCAGGAGCGACAGGGTGATGATCGGTGCAGGTACATCCAAATCAACGGCTTCAAAGACGGTCCAACGTCCCTCGCCGCTATCCGCCACCCAGCCCGCGATGCCGGTCAACTTCTGGTCAGTTTTCAGGGCATTTGCTGTCAGATCGAGAAGCCAGGAACGCACCACGCTTCCCACCCGCCAGATTTCCGCGACCTGATGTAAATCCAAATTGAAATCCTTTTTCGCTTCCATGATGCCAAAGCCTTCGGCATATGCCTGCATGAGTCCGTATTCAATACCGTTGTGGATCATTTTGACGAAATGCCCCGCGCCAACTGGACCGACTCGACCCCAGCCTTGATCTGCCGCTGGAGCAAGCGTCTCGAAGATCGGGCTCAACTGTGAGACTGTTTCTTTTTCGCCACCGATCATCAGGCTGTAACCTTCGGTCAAGCCCCAAACACCACCGCTGGTACCGACATCCACATAATGGATGCCTTTTTCTTTTAGAGCTGCTGCGCGGCGGATGTCATCCTTGTAAAAGGTGTTGCCGCCATCAAGGATGACATCTCCCGGCGAGAGTAATTCCGCAAGTTCATTGATGACCGTTTCGGTCGGCTCGCCAGAGGGGACCATTACCCAGATTGCACGCGGCGCTGGTAATGCGGCGACCACATCCACAAGCGAGTCAGCCGGGATCAACCCAACTTCTAACGCCAGTTTTTTGGTGTTATCTGGCGAATGGTCTGTGCCGACCACACGATGTCCACCCTTAATCAATCTGCGCGCCATGTTTGCGCCCATTTTTCCAAGTCCAATCATTGCAATATTCATAATTATTCCTTTTCTCTTTCAATGTTTTTTATTATGGCAAGAAATGGTTTTTGTCTTTTCAGCCATTCCTAATGGTCTTTCAGGTTTGATCGCAAAATGTGCTCACAGCCTGTTCGCCCACAATATATGACAGTCGTTGCCATGTCCAGGAAGATGCCGTGCGCAACGATCCCGACACGTTGATCCAATTGCGTTGCCAACAGGCGCAGATCCTTGATGGGACCAAAACGACAATCCAAGATCGTATTTCCCTGATCGGTGATAAATCTGGAGCCATCCTGTTTCATTCGTACCTGCGGGTCCCCACCGATGGATCTCAAAAACTGATATTGTGATCCCCATCCAAAAGGAATCACCTCAATCGGTACCGGCCAATGTGTTCCCAGCACGAGAGAGCGTTTTGAATCATCGGCTATAATGATCACCTGACGGGATGCCTGAGCGACAATCTTCTCGCGCAGCAAAGCACCTCCTCCACCCTTGATGAGCTGCAGGTCAGGATCAATCTCATCCGCGCCATCAATCGTCAGATCAATTACGGGGTGTTCCTCCAGGGTCGTCAGGGGGATGCCGAGTTGTAACGCAAGAGTTTCAGTCTCAATGGAACTTGGTATTCCCAACACGTCCGTGAGTTTTCCTTTACCAAGCAATTCTCCCAGTTGTCGTACAGCTAAGAGTGCGGTGCTGCCAAACCCCAGCCCCACGATCATCCCAGACTGGATGTAATTCACTGCCTCGATGGCAGCTTTTTGTTTTATTTGCACCATATCGAGTGATGTCATTGGTTTTAGCGGCTCGTCTCAATTCCTCAGGCCAGAGAAAATGACCAAGGGGGTTTGCCATGTCAAAATTAAGGCATTGGTCATGTTCCCATAGATGTCTGTAGGAGAGTGACCTCACCATCCGAGATATAGATCAATGAAAATTAATTACCCTCGCTGGAAAAGTTCCTGTCCAATTCCATTCGGCTGATTTTCATTTTTCTAAAACAGATTGTTGTAAGAAAAACAGAAAGGTTCCTATCAGGAACACAGAACGAACAGGCCGGTGGATGTAGCGTTATAAGGAGGTAGGTATGATCAACGCAGTCATTTTTGATCTGGATGGTACTCTTATTGAGACTGAACAATTGAAGGCGGAGTCGTATGCGCGCGCCGCTATTCAATTAAGACCTGGGACATTCAGTAAAGCGGAAGCCACTGCTGCATTTGAAGACTTTGTGGGCGGCTCACGGGAGGAGGTTTCCAAAGGGCTGTTATACCGATTTGGATTGGAGGATGCCGCCCGTGGGCGCATGGCTGAATTTGGTGCAAGTGAACCCTGGCAGGTTTATACCCGTCTGCGACTGCGGATTTTTGAAGAGATTATTGCAGACGAATCGATTCTGAAGCAGGCTGCTTGGGAACATAATGTGGAGTTGCTTCGCAGAGTACGAGCCGCAAATTGCAGGATAGGACTGGCGACCATGTCCTATTGCCCCCAGGTTCAGCGTTCGCTTCATGCGTTGGGATTGGAAAACGAGTTTGACTTCATTGCCTCCCGTGAAGATGTGGAAAATCCAAAACCAGACCCTGAGATTTACCTGTTGGTCGCGCGAGCATTGGGATTTCCTCCCGCAGAGTGCCTGGTGGTGGAAGATTCGCCTGCCGGCGTTCGCGCGGGACTTGCCGCGGGAGCATTGGTGCTGGCGGTGGCCACGCCACTGACGCGCAAAAAACTCCATGAGTCGCGATTATTGGACGATCATCATATTGTAAATAGCCCCGGGGAGTTGCACGAGAAGCTAACCCACTTGATAAAACATTATGACCGAGGGATATAAAAAGATCCCGCCTGGAGCATTCCTGCCGCAGGTTTTCTTTCGAATTTTGGAATTGACCTCATATAACACTACATTCAGCCAGACCCAGTGATGATGCGATCTTTCTGTAATGAGAAGATATCCCATTATGGAATTTGCGCCAAAATGTCATCGACAGCAGCATCATTTGCGTGAGGCTCCAGCTTGCGGGGATCATCGGTCATGCCGGTCCTTTCGGACTCGAATGTATCACCAGCGCGGTGTAATTCCAATTCCCCATGACAGGCACGGCAATAGATAATATCGCCATCTTCTGTGCTGCGCGGAATGGCAAGGATGGATCCACAGTGGGGACAGGTAACCGCGGGAATACCATCCGCTGTGTGCCCGACGATATGAGCCAAATCACCAGCGCGACCCAGTTCGCACATGTGACCCGCCAGCTCAGCATCGAATTGGGTCCCGGCACCTTCTTCAAGACGACTCAAAGCCTGTTCAACAGACATGCCTTTGCGATAGGGTCGCGTGCTGGTCATGGCATCGAAGGCATCTGCAATGCTTACGATCCGCGCGGTCAGTGAGAGTTGAGCACCAATCAAACCGTTAGGATAGCCCTTGCCATCAATTCGTTCATGGTGTTCATTCGCAACAGAAGCGACCATCTCTCCCAGCGGGTGCCCTGCGAGCAACTTGCTACCGATGGATGGATGGGTCTTAATAATGGCGTATTCCGCGTCGGTCAGGGCTTCAGCTTTCTGTAATATTTGATCGGGGATCCCAACCTTGCCCAAATCGTGCAGGTAGGCCGCGATGCTGATCTTGATGGATTCATCATCGGGCAACCCTATTTTGGTTGCCAGTAGTTTGGCAAATTGGGACACCCGCCATACATGACCACCTGTATAAGGATCGCGCGCCTCGATAATATC
>JBDTPH010000101.1:0-21149 GCA_039932795.1 Chloroflexota bacterium | reverse complement strand
AACAAAGCGAAGATGTACGCGCCCGTGCGGGGTACATGTCGCAGAAGTTTGCGATCTATGATGATTTGACAGTCCTGGAAAATCTGACATTTTACGGCGGCGTGTATGGGATCATGGACAAAGCCCGCATCAAGCGGACCCTTGAACTGGTCGGCCTTCAGGGTCATGCTCCCACGCTGACGCGTTCCCTCTCCGCAGGCTGGCGGCAGCGACTGGCTCTGGGCATCGCGCTGGTGCATGAACCGAAACTGCTTTTCCTCGATGAGCCCACCTCCGGCGTGGACCCGACGGCACGCCGCGCCTTCTGGGACTTGATCTATGAACTTGCCGAAGGCGGCGTGACCATTCTTGTGACCACACACTACATGGACGAAGCCGAATACTGCGAACGCGTCGGCATTATGCGTGCCGGTAAACTACTGGCGATGGATACCCCGCTGAATTTGAAAAAGAACATGATCCCCGGCGATGTGTGGGAAGTGTACGCGGAGCCGCTGCAGGATGGGTTGGCTGTGCTGCCTGGTGCGGAGGGCGTTCTGCGTGTTGGGCTTGCAGGCGATCATTTGAGGACGATCACGGAAAAAGGAACGAAGAAAGCAGATTTGCTGAAGGCTCTTACCGATAAAGGGGTGAACGTGAGAGATATTGTGATTGGCGAGCCGACGCTGGAGGATGTATTTATTTCGCTGGCACGTTAAACCGTTGGAACGTTAATGCGTTAGCAGGTTGGAACGTCTACATGTTCCAACCTGCTACCTTGTTAATCGTGAATTTACTGCTGCAAGGTCGTCTGTTCAGGGACCACGATCGCCATGACCAGGTACACAATCGCGATGCCGCCGAAGCCTGTGAAGAAGGCCAGCACGGTCAGCAAGCGGACAATGGTCGGGTCGATGCCGAGATAATCAGCCAGCCCGGCACACACTCCTGCGAGCATGCGGTTGGATGTACTGCGAGTCAATTGCTTGTAGTTGGTATTCATTTCGAACTCCTTTCCATGATTTCTATCTAGCATACGCAGGGCAGGAAAGGAAGTTGCAGGCCCCACCCGCCCTATCGGGCAAGGGGAGGGGTCAATTCCCCAATGACTCTTCGTAAGGCGCTGTCAAGGATTCTGGAAGCAAACTGACGCTGGTTTTCAGTCCATCGAAATCTTTCATGTCGCGTACTTGTTCATGGACGATCAGCACTGCTTCGATGCTTTCGTTCACAATGCGGGTCATCGTTTTCTCATTCAGGTAATGATAGGGCAGGGATAGAAACCATGTGTCTTCCTGCTGGCTGTAATAGTTGCGGATATGCTCATACTGGTGGTGGAGAGCTTCGTTTTTCACGAAAGGCAAATAGGATGGTGGGTTTGGGTTTGCCATAATGACACACCAGAAATTACTTTCAGGATGGTCGCGCACATAAAGCTGATCCAGCCCATACCAGTCATCTTTGACTATTCCAACGGCTTCCCTGGGACTCTTTTCAAAGAGCTCTTTGAAGTCCCGTTTGGTCGCTGTGGCAATTCGACGTGCCCACATAATGTCACAGATCAAATGGAAGAAATAGCCAAGGCGGAAGCTGTAAAGCTTGATGTCGTCTTCGGGATTGATATCTGCCAGGTAGCGTTGGTAATACACGAGATCGTGGATGGCATGCTCTCCATCTCCTTTTCGCAGGAAGTGAGTCACCTCCTTGGGCGGGTCGAACTCTGTCCAGTCCGCGTTGGCGATCCCTGAATCAGGCGAAAGATTGCCGAACGTAAAAGTGACTTCGTCCAGTTCCGGAAAATGAGTCAATACGTTTTCCGCGATCCGTAAGTGTGAAATCCAGGTGCCCATAATGTCCATCCCATCATTGCGAGGAAGCGTAGCGACCGAAGCAATCTTCCTGCAAAGGGGGGATTCCTTCAACGCTGCTTCGACTTCGCTGCGCTCCGCTCAGCGCGAGCAGTCCGTTATTTGTATTTCCTGCTTTCCAAATAATTCGCAAGTGCCGCCCAAAGCAGGGCCAGCCCGATCATCACATAGATGACTGCCTGTAGTCCCAGCCATTGGAGCTGGGAAACGCCAAAGGCGGTGAACAATACGCCAACGATCCCATAAAAAATCGTGTTCCGCATATAGTCAGACCCGACGCGTTTGGACTGCAGGATGTTCTTCTGCATCAACGCCTCCATCTCACGGACCTGTTCCTCATGTAAATTTTTACAAGCCAGCGAATCGCCTGCGTACGCGGCGCACTCGGAGCACAGTCCACGCTGGCAGTATTTGCAGAGTCCAATTGCGGGTTTATCGGGATGGTAGTAGCAGACCAATTTATTCACCCATGAGTTGCAGGATCAACGTCATCAGAAAAAGTTTTCACTGGCATGCAGACATTATATCTTTTCCCCACCGCGTTCCATCTGCAGATCGTATTCGCAACAGGCGATATCATACAGTGCCCGGAATGCTATATTTTCACAACAGGGTGACGTAATGCCGTCTTCATTTTTTCAGGTGCAGTCTTACGTGGATCACTTATATAGATTTCGTGATGCTTGCCGTTCGGGCCGACATTATCCTTCAAGCCATTCGCCTGCATAAATTCGTGCATGCAGTCAATGGTGGCCGGTTCAGTGGCGTACGGTCCGATATGCATGGTTTGTACACACAAGCCTTCCTCGAAATGAGCGAGCCTCAGTTTGGAAAGCATCTCACCATCCCCTTTCTTCCTGCGGACCTGTTCACGCGCCTCTTCGAAGACCGCATTTGTAATGACGTCAGGCTGCATGATCATCAGCGTGTATGCCCAGTTGTCCTTGACGCGGATGTCGAAGTTCCCATCCTCAACCCACCACAAGCCTTCCAGCGCCATGACGGGATAATCAATGGGATTGGCCTTGCGTTTCTTGAGCATGAACTTGAGAGTGTAGGATAAGCCGTATAACGTCTGGGTTGCCTCCGCAAAAGCAGGCGACCTGCCGGGCTCAGAGTTTTTTTCAATTGCACCGTCGATCATTGCAAATTGAAGATTGGGCACCTGCACGGTTTGAATCTTCTTTGCCGATGGTTGATATAGGTATTTGAATTGTTTTTTGAGCTCAAGAACTTTCATGCCAGTCTCCTTTGATGTTCCATAAATATAAGCCGCCCATATGTTAAATTATGACATCTATGCGGCTCGCGAATTTCGTCCTTTTATCATGACTTTCGCTGTCTTAACTCACATTGCCTCGTTTGATCACATTCTTGCCGTACTTCTCCTGCAAGGCATCCAGCACATCCTGCACCTTACGGGCCTTTTCGCTATCCAGGTCCCACAATCCAAGCTGGCGAATGGGCGCGCCCAATCCACTGGCACCCACGCCGATCAGCCGCACGGCTTGGTTCGGTTTGCGGACAATTCTCATTAACTCCAGTGCGGTCTTTGCAATGACTTCATCCTGATCCGTTGGATCGCCTAGTGTTGTTTGCCGTGTCAGTGTTGTAAAGTCGGGCCAGCGGATTTTCAATTTGATGGTCCTGCCCGCCAGATTATTTTTTCGCAATTGCATGGCTATGTCGGCAGACATTTCACGGACCGTTTTTTGCAACACTGTATCGTCGCGCACATCCTTCGAGAACGTGATTTCCTGGCTGATGGATTTGGTCTCATGTTCGGTCGTGACCGGGCGGTCATCGATCCCTTTCGAGTGGCGTGCAAGGTCGCGTCCATTTTCGCCGAACAAACGGATCAACTCGATCTCGGGCCATTTCGCCAGATCGCCAATCGTGCGGATTCCCAGCTCGGTCAATCGTGCGAATGTTTTTGGACCGACGCCCCACAGCATGTCCACGGGCAGCGGACCGAGGAATGTGGCCTCTTCTCCAAAGGGGACAGCTGTCACCGCGTTGGGAGGCTCTGCCAGGCTCTGCGCTTTTATTCGCTGCAACGCGAGCGCCTTGCCAACCTCGCTGGCAAGCTTTGCCAGGAGCTTGTTTGACGCGATCCCGATCGAGCAAGGCAGATGCAACTCGTCACGGATGCGTGCCTGAAGTCCACGCGCGAAGCGTTGCGGTTCATCCCGAATATCGGATATATCGAGAAACGCCTCATCAATGGAGATCTGTTCCACAAGTGGCGTCTGCTCATGCAGGACCGTCATCACCTGACGCGAGACATCGCTATAGTGGCTGTGACGAGACGAAATGATGATCAGCCCCGGGCTGAGCCTGAGCGCTTTCGCCATCGGCATCGCCGAACGGACTCCCATCCGCCGCGCCGCGTAGGAGCACGAAGCGACCACTCCACGCTCATCTGGTTTGCCTCCCACAGCAAAGGCCTTGCCACGTAAGGATGGGTCGCGATTCTCCTCCACAGAGCAGAAGAAAGCATCCAGGTCAATATGCAGAATGGTGCGCGGCATGGCCCCATTATAAATAATAAGTAAAAAGAGTCATGCCCAGGATATTGAACAATCCTTAAAGAAAAGTTATACTAGAGGCGTATAGTCATTGAAAGTGTTTTGTGACTGTCACTTGCTGGCTATTTCGGAACTTTTGTGCTCGTTCTGGCGTTATAACTGATTGGATGGATTGGAGGAGGTTGCTATGAATTCACGATTTAAGACCGTCTCTCTGTTCTTGCTTGTTGCAATGCTGTTATCGTTCGTGCCCGCGGCGATAACCCCTTCGCGGGCATCTGCCGCGCAAACATGCACTGATCGGGCGCAGTTCGTTACCGATGTAACTGTTCCGGATGGCACAAGGTATGATCCCGGTACAGCGTTCACAAAGACCTGGCGCTTAAAGAACATTGGTACCTGCACGTGGACCAACTCTTACAGCCTGGTGTTTGATTCAGGAAATGCGATGGGCAATACGACTTCCGTGCCTTTCGCAGCCAACACCAATACTGCACCTGGTCAGACCATCGACGTGTCAGCGCCTATGACCGCACCTGCGACTGCCGGTCATTACATTGGTTACTGGAAATTCAAGAATGCATCGGGTGTAGTATTTGGCATTGGCGCTCTTGCCAATAAGTCGTGGTGGGTTGAGATCAATGTAACGAGTTCAGCCCCCACCGGAAGTGTCGTATATGACTTTACGGCGAGTGCGAAGGATGCCACCTGGTCGAGCGGGGCGGGAGGCCTTTCCTTCCCTGGCACCGAGGGAGATGCCAAAGGCTTTGTCATAACGAAGGACAAACCGAAATTCGAAAGCGGCGTGGAACTCTCCAAGCCAGGTCTGCTCTTTGTCCCACAAAACATTACGAATGGATTCATCCAGGGTCGTTATCCGGCCTTCAAGGTTGAAGGCGGCGACAGTTTTCAAGTAACGGTCGGATGTGAATCCGGCGCGACCACTTGTTATGTGGCTTATCGGCTTGATTACGAAGTTGGTGGTGTTATCAAAACCTTCTGGACCTTCCGGGAGAGATTTGAAGGCCTGACTTATAATGCCAATATTAGCCTTGCACCATTAGCGGGTCAGGAAGTCAGGTTCATCCTGTATATTTCTGCGTATGGTTCACCTGCGGGTGACCGTGCATTATGGGGTAACCCGATCATCACGCGCAAAGGAATCGTTCCTCCGCCTGTGACTGTGACCGGGACGCCTCCAACTGCCACCCCGAGCAAGACCCCCGCTCCTGTGACGGTAACGGTTGCACCTTCCTCCTGTGACAAGGCACAATTCGTGGCGGGAGGCGATGTGACCGTGCCAGATGGAACGGTTATGAACCCCGGCCAGACCTTCCGCAAGACCTGGAGGCTCAAGAACGTCGGGACCTGCGCCTGGACCACATCCTATCAGCTGGTGTTCTTCAGCGGTGAACGGATGAATGGACCCGCATCCGCTGTGTTCGTAGCGAACGTTCCTGTCGGCGCGACCTACGACTTTTCTGTCGATCTGACCGCACCCATGGCCGCCGGTTCCTACCGCGGCTACTGGATGTTCAAGAATGCGAATGGCACTCCCTTCGGTATTGGCGCACAAGGCAACAAGCCATGGTGGGTGGATATCCAAGTATCCGGTCCCACCGTCACACCCGGTGGACCCAGCAAGACCCCAACAGCAACGCCAACAGGACCCACTCCAGGCCCGATCAGCGGCAATGCCTATGACTTTGCTGCAAATGCCTGCGCAGCAACCTGGTTCAGCGCCAGTGGCGCTTTAACGTGCCCGGGAACCGATGGTGATGCAAAGGGCTTTGTGCTGAAGGTCAACAGTCCCAAGCTCGAAACGGGCGCAACCGATACGCGCATGGGTCTTCTCACGTTCCCTCAAAATATCCAGAATGGATATATCCAGGGTTTCTACCCCGCGTTCAGAGTGCAGAACGGAGACCGCTTCCGCTCGATCATTAACTGTGAAGGTGGCGCCACGAATTGTTACGTTGCGTTTCGCCTTGATTACCAGACCGGCAATGATCCCATCAAAACGTTCTGGGGTCCATTCCTTGAGAGGTACGAAGGTCAATATTATTCAATGGATGTGAACCTGAGTTCACTGGCTGGCAGGGATGTCAAATTTATTCTGACAGTCCTTGCAGCGGGTGTTGCCACAGGCGACCGGGCCATGTGGGTGGGTCCGCATATTTATCGTGCGGGTGCAGCAGCGTCTACGCCTATTGCAACCATTTCTGCTACCGCGGGTACTGCAGTTGCCACCACGGCTGTTGCCACTACCGCGGTCGCGACGACTGCCGTGGCAACGATCTCTGCCACACCTGTCACCCCCGCCGCGTCAACATACCAAAACACAAAATATAATTTCAAATTTACACTTCCCGCGGGCGCATCCATCGTGAGCCAGACCGATACGGTTGGACGGGTAGCCTTTCCAATCATAACTGGAGGCACCAACCTTCTCGAAAAGTATGCTCAAATCCATGTGGAGGAAAATAAGACTCCATGTGTCAGCCCGGCAGTCGATGGAATGCCGACCACCACTGAGAATGTCACCCTCAACAATATCGTGTTTGTCCAAACAACAGGCCAGGGAGCCGCGGCAGGCAATCGTTATGACTGGACTGCATACACAACCACTCGCAATAACGCCTGTATTAGTTTTGCGTTCATCCTGCATTCTGCAAACCCGGGCAACTACTCCACTCCGCCGCCTGAATTTGACATGGCAACGGAATCGGCAGTGATCGGCACGACAATGTCCAGCTATAACCTGGTCACTCCCTAGGATTAACCATCCGCTTCATTCTGGACGATGGGCCTGGTCCGTAGTATGGGCCAGGCTTTTTTCTCCCCTGGAACCCGGGGGACTCCAACAGCGTATTTGGTTTACAAATGTCTCCCGATAGATCTACTCTCCTCCTTGCTGACGACGACCCAACGATCGCGGATAGCCTCGCGCCCTTCCTTGAGCGGGCTGGCTTCCATGTGCTGGTTGTCTCTGACGGCATGAGCGCGTTGGAAAAAGCCCAGTCGCATCATCCGCAACTCATCATCCTGGATGTGCTCATGCCGCGCATGGACGGTCGTGAAGTCCTGCGCAGGCTGCGACGGTCGCATATCTGGACACCGACGATCCTGCTCACACAAGTGGGCGAGGCTTCAGAGCGCGCTCTCGCCCTCGAAGAGGGTGCGGATGACTACCTCAACAAACCATTTGATCCGCATGAGCTCCTTGCCCGCATCCGCGCAGTTTTACGGCGTGCCCGTCCGGGTGAGCGTTCTCTTTCTGCCGCATGGTTGTTAACTGCCAAGGATCTATCACTGGACCGGCGTGCGCGCCGTGCCACCCTGGATGGGGAAACAATTGACCTGACTCCCAAGGCACTGGCAGTTCTTGAATACCTGATGACCCATCCTGATGAAGCGATTACGCGTGAGCGGCTTCTGGAGGCGGTGTGGGGCTGGGAATACCCCGCCGGCACCCGCACCGTGGACACACGCATGGCAGAACTGCGCCGTGCCCTGGACGATGACCCAGCCAAACCGCGCTTCATCGAGACGATCTCCGGTGAAGGCTATCGGTTTATTGCGCATGTTGAGGCAGAGGGGTAAGATGGTTTGATGCAAAAAAAGAGGTGGATAGATCTGTTTTTGTTATCCCTGCCGTTATGGGTGGGTTTGCTCTCAGGGATTTTGGCACAATCATTTTTACAGCCGGAATTGCCTGTCCTCGTCCGAACCGATCTGGGAATTGCCGCGTTTGTTTTTGGGGGGGTCGTCCGGCAGTGGGCGCTATTTGCTTTTGTGATTGGTTTTCTCGTTAGCCTGGTTTTGGTGTTCCTCTACTACTGGGACATCCGCAGTGTTCGCCAGGCGAAGATACTGATCATGGAATCCCTGCGTGAAGGGGAACAAAGCCGCCGCAGTTTTTTGCGCCGTCTCGATCATGAGATCAAGAATCCGCTGATGGGATTGCGCGCCGCCCTCGTCAACCTTCAGGAGTCACAGGCTGCAGAGGAACGTCAACATGCGGTGGAGAATGCCGGGCGCGCAGTGGCGCGGCTTTCCCGTTTACTGGCTGACCTGCGCAAACTCTCCGATCTGGGTGAACGTCCCATCGAGCGGTCACGTGTGGATGTCCCGGACCTGCTGCAGGATGCCGTGGATGCGGCACATGTGCTGCCAGCCTATGATGGACGCGAAGTCAGCCTGTTGATCCCCAGGGTGCCATCGCCATTTCCATCTGTGACAGGGGATCGTGACCTGCTCGTTCTGGCTGTGTATAACCTGATCGAAAATGCACTTAAGTTCACATCTGCCGAAGACTCAGTGGAGGTACGTGCATCTGAGGATGGACAGGCGATGGTCATTGAAGTGGCAGACTCAGGCGTAGGCATACCCGAGGAAGATGTGCCCAAGATCTTCGAAGAGCTCTATCGCGGCTCGAATACCCGCAGTACAGAAGGAAGTGGTTTGGGGCTGGCTTTGGTCAAACGTATTATTGCGCTTCATGATGGAAAGGTCCATGTGCGCAGCAGCCAGGCAGAGCCGCGTGGCACGGTTTTCACCATTCGCCTGCCCGTGACGAGGCGGGGCTAGACCAACAGGCAAAATAATCACTTTATTTTGGTATCATCGAGGCCTATGATCAAGAAACGCTGGATTTTCCTTGCCCTGGCATGGGTGCCGTTCCTCATGGGGGCCGTCGCCTCGATTTTCGCGCAGCGGATTTGGAATCCTGTTCCTATTCTTGTCTTCAAAGTTGACGTGGGGGTGGTGCTGTTTATTGCCGGTATTGTCATCACACTCTTCCTGCTGGCGATCTGGATCGGCATGGTCAGTAACACAGGCAGGGCTGAACGTTCGATCAAAAACTCCATCCGTGAAGCCGAGCAGGGACGCAGGCGCTTCCTGCGGCGGCTCGATCACGAAATGAAGAATCCGCTGACCGGGCTGCGCGCCGCGCTGGTCAATTTGCAGGAGGCGCAATCGAAGGATGAACGCATCCGGGCCGGGGAAAATGCGAAACGTGCCCAGGAACGTCTCAGTTCGCTGTTAACAGATCTGCGCAAGCTCGCCGATTTGGAGGAGCGCCAGATCGAGCGCACACCTGTCGATATGCCTGATCTGTTGAATGATGTGGTGGATGCAGCCCGAACCATCCCTGCCTATGAGGGACGCAACATTAGCCTGTTCATCACCCGGGTGCCATCACCGTTTCCCTCGGTCATCGGTGACCGTGACCTGCTCCTTTTGGCGTTATATAACCTCGTCGAGAACGCGCTTAAGTTCACATCTGCAGATGAGCCTGTTGAGGTCCGCGCCCTGGAGGATGGACGAGCGGTCATGGTGGAAGTGGCCGATTCAGGCGCGGGAATCGCATCCGAAGATCTGCCGAAGATTTTTGAGGAACTATATCGCGGCTCCAACGCCCGCGGCATCGAGGGAAGCGGGCTGGGTCTTGCACTGGTGAACCGTATCGTGACCCTGCACGGCGGACAGCTCTTTGTACGAAGCCGCCAGGAAAACCCACGTGGAACGGTCTTTACAGTTCGACTGCCGGAAGGACGGTAAAAAAGAGGAAAATGGGGGTTACAGAACTGTGACATCTTAGACACAGCCTTGTAACAGCGGGGGAGTATAGTATATGTATGGAATACACACACGACGTTCATGATGAAAATGTATTGATCAAAGCCGCGCAGGCCGGGGACCTGGAAGCATTCAACACCTTGATCCTTCGCTATCAGAACCTGCTGTTTGGTATTGCCTTGCGTATGCTCAACGACGAAGACACCGCATCTGACGCAGTCCAGGAGGCGCTGATCTCCGTTTTTAGCAAGTTCCGCACATTTCGTGGCGGCTCGCTGCGGAGCTGGCTGGCGCGCGTGACAGTCAATGCCTGCTACGATGAAATGCGCCGTAAACGCCGCCAGCGTGAAACTCCGCTGGAGCAGTTCAACATCAATGGGGAAGAGGTTGAAGATCTGGCATGGATGATCGACCCCGGTGCACTTCCCGACGAACAATATGACTCGTATGAGTTGGAGAGCGCCATTCAGCACTGCCTAAGGATGTTAACGCCTGCGTATCGGGACGTGGTTGTACTGGTGGATATCGAAGGTCTCTCCTATGAAGAAGCCTCCATTGCGACACGTGTCCCGCTGGGGACGGTGAAAAG
Source organism: Chloroflexota bacterium (assembly GCA_039932795.1). Lineage (GTDB taxonomy): Bacteria > Chloroflexota > Anaerolineae > Anaerolineales > Villigracilaceae > Defluviilinea. The sequence continues at coordinate 10,602 of JBDTPH010000101.1, read as the reverse complement.
CCGCCTGGCACGCGCACGCCTGCAAATACGCTCCACCCTACAGGGGTATAAGGAATTGCTGCCCTCCAATTATGTCATGGAGATGGCACATCCCGTACGTATTTCATAATCATTGAATAAAAGGATAAATATGTATAGAGCCTTCATGGCACTCGTGCTGAGTGCCGTGCTTCTCTCCGGTTGCGGCACGTTGGAAATATATGTGGAGACCACACCCGTGGGAGAATCGATCCTTCCGGGTTCTGTGGCAACCGTTGAACCCAAGCTTTCGTTGGACTCCACGTCCGAGGAGATACGACTTGCGATGCTCGAAAGCGCATCCAAATGGAAATCCATCTGGATGGATGGGACAGTCACCTATTACACAATGGAAGGGGCTGACTCACAGACCACTACTGCTCGCGAGCAGGTCTGGATCGACCTGACCATGAATCGATTCCGCGTGCTGAGTGGTCCTGCGGATGGCGCGGCGGAACAATTCCTCACGTCAGATGGTACGACCATCCTGAAGATGGATCTGGCGACCGGACAAAGTGAGTCACATCTCATGAATGAGTCTTCGCAGGTGGGTCAATACGTTCCAACCCTGCAGCCCGGCTATGCCTATCCTCAACCGTTGTGGGGAGCGATGGGAACTCCGCTCTCGCAGCTGGCGTTCACATCCGATTTTGCCCAGGCCGATGGCACGTTCAAGCCCATCGCAACAGAGATGATTGCCGGCCGTGAAGCCCTCGTCATCGAATGGACCCAGGCACAATCTGAACTGCCCTCCTCGCGTATGTGGCTGGACGGCAGCACAGCCGTGATTTTGAAGATGCAAACCTTTGACAAGGGTGGGAGCGACACGATTCGGAGCGAGACAGTTGTCAGCCGTGTGAGCTTCGAGGATGTATTTGCCAACTCGCTATTTGGCATCCCAGCCTCGTTGCCGCAGTTTAGCGATGTTACCGGCAATCCCTTGAACGCAAGTGAACCAGCGCCTGCAGCTTCGTCCGATCATGATCCGTTGCAGGAAGTCTACTTCTTCGTATTTGATCACAACTATGGCAATGAAAAAACGCAATTAGTGCGGGTTCCTGGATCATGTGTGGCAGGTCTGAGTGCCTGCCCGGAAGCGGAAGTGATTTCAACGCCCTTTGATTTGAAATTCAGCTTGACATCTTTGATCTGGTCACCCAATGGCGATGCAACGGCTTTTGCTTATCCGGTCAGTACCGATGGAAATAAAGCCAGCTTATTCCTGTTCAACCCACAGGAGCAAACCTGGGACTCGCTGGTGGAGTTTAATTGTATTGACCCACCCATGTGGTCACCTGATGGGATGTGGCTCGCGTTTCGGGTACAGGATGGGGAAGGCAGGGATGAGATCCATATTATTCGGCGTGACGGAACAGAGTTGACCAATTTGTCTGCAAATGAAAAACTCCCGAGTGCTGGGCAGCCCTATGTTTTGAATGGCTGGATCAATAATAATGTGATTCTGCGTGGCAGAAATAATAGGGTCTATCTGTTGCGCGCAGATGATGGAACTGTCAGGCCGTTGTTCGATACACCCTGGGAGAAATCAAATTTCGTTCCATCGCCTGATGGATATTTTCTGGCCTATGTAGATATATCAGACCAACGCGCAGTGTTGAAGTTGTTAACCCCCGATGGAAACACGTCACGTGATCTAACGACTTTTCAAAACGCTTCGATTTATCCGCTTGTATGGTCGCCCGATGGAACTTATCTGGCATTTGCCAAAGCGACCAACGATCCAAACATTGGGCAGGATGTATACATGATCGGAAGCGATGGTCGCAATCTTCAACAGGTCTATCATAGTAACTCTTCGAGCATTGCTGATATCACCTTTTCTCCAGATGGAAAGTACCTGCTTTTGCAGGATGATGATGCAACAGGCCGGCATATTTTCATTGTTGATTTATCCACACTGGAACAGCATATGATCCAGGTCCCCGACCTGCCGCTGGATCGGTGGTGGCTGGCTCCATCCTGGCGTCCGCAATAAATTTCAGACTTACTGCTAGTCTCAATAATGAGTAAACTTTTCACATGGATTTGCAGGTTGAAGTTCCAATATGAATTTAAATAAATGATGCGGCACTCTGTGAAAGAGCCAAAGGTTTTCGCCTTTGGCTCTTTTGATTGATAGTCTGAATTCGAAGTAATCATTATAATGATAGTCTATTTAGTGATACAGGAGAACATTATTATGGGTACAAATGATGCACATGATGTTTGGGCAAGCGGGGACTCATATGAGCGTTATGTCGGTCGCTGGAGTCGGCCCGTTGCGCAGGAATTGCTCCGCTGGCTGGCGATCCCTGAAAACAGTCAATGGCTGGACGTGGGATGCGGCACCGGTGCACTCAGCCAGACAATCTTGGATATTACGAAGCCTAAATTGGTCAAAGGCATTGATCGTTCTGAAGGATATGTGGAATTCACGCGCAGCCAAATCAATGATCCACGTGCCGAGTTTGAAGCGGGGAATGCCCAGGCATTGCCTGTGGAGTTAGAGGCGTACGATGTCGCGGTTTCCGGGCTGGTGCTGAATTTCGTCCCACAACCAAACCAAATGATTGCTGAGATGTCCCGTGCAGTACGAAAAGATGGAGTCGTTGCATTGTATGTTTGGGATTATGCAGGGAAGATGCAACTGATGCGCCACTTTTGGGATGCAGCCACTGCTTTGGACCCTGCTGCTTCTGATTTGGACGAAGGACAGCGTTTCCCAATTTGCAATCCTCAACCCCTGACTGATTTGTTTCAAAATGCAGGTCTTTCCCACACTGAAGTACGCCCAATCGATGTTTCAACTCAATTCAAGGACTTTGATGATTACTGGACGCCATTTCTAGGTGGTCAGGGACCCGCGCCGGGCTACGCCATGTCATTGAGTGAGAAGCAACGTGCTCAACTGCGTGAGCAGATCTACAGTAGTCTCCCATTTGCACAGGATGGTTCCATTCCACTCGTGGCGCGAGCCTGGGCTGTGAGAGGCACGAAATAGTCTTTTCCAATTTGCTTATCAGCACGAAAGCAATCCAGGTTGATAGCGATTGCAAGTAAAACCTGACGAAATGACTGCATCCTGACTTCGGAGGAAGAGATGAAAATACTCAAACGGGTTTTGCTTGGCATTCTGGTTCTGTTGGTTGTACTGGTTGTTTTTCTGGTTGGTTCGGTTCTTGTGGACTCGGTCGTTGGTGGTGATAGGCTGGATAGCGTAACCAACACGACAGTCTCCGGCATCAATGGCGGACCCGATGTCCGTGCATATGTGGCAAAGCCTGAAGGGGATGGGCTATTTCCTGTGGTCATCATGATCCACGAATTTTATGGGCTGAACGAGTCGATTGTAAGCAAAGCAGATCTGCTGGCGCAGGATGGCTATCTCGTGATTGCGCCTGACACATTTCGCGGTTCGACCACAGCCTGGATCCCGCGTGCCATCTACCAGGTGATCTCCACCAGGCCAGAGAATGTAAACGCTGATCTGGATTCTGTATATGCATGGATCGCGTCGCAGCCGGAAGCCGATTCAGCCCGAACTGCAATTGCGGGGTTTTGCTACGGCGGTCGGACATCGTTGGTCTACAGCCTGCACAACCCAAACCTGGCCGCGACAGTGATCTTCTATGGCTCCCCTGAAACAGATGTGGAAGTTTTGAAAACATTGCCGGGTCCCGTTTTAGGCATTTTTGGCGGGGCTGACCAATCCATCCCTGTGGAGGATGTGGATGCGTTCGATGCAGCTCTCATCGAAGCAGGGATCGAGCATGAGATCACGATCTATGATGGACAGCCCCACGCCTTCGTCCACGATGCAGAGGGGATTCAAGCGGGCGGTGCGCAGGGCGAAGCCTGGAATCAAATGCTCGTCTTTTTGGAGACGAATCTCAAGAACAAGTCAGCCTTGAGGAACGAACTTACCTTATGGGATTATCATGCATCCTTTGCATGGAAGTATTATGTCATGCTGGTGTATGAACACGCATTTGGAACTGCAAGTCGCGTTCATTAATTCAAGCCCCATTTATATGCCCAGGTCAGAGTTGATCCCTGGCCTGGGCTTTAGAATTAGGGTGGAGGACAATAAACAATATGCAGGCATTCATCAAACAACCCGAACATATCCCGCTTATCCTTAAGCTGGGCATCTGGTTTTCAGAAAGGATCACTGGCAGGAGCCTGCTCCCCGCGCGGATCCTGGCCTGGTATCCGAAAGCGGCTATTGGTTCCGGTGTCATGGAAGCCCTGGTCGCGCACGAGGAGGGAAGGATGACCCGCCGCATGCTTAAGCTCATTCGGATGGCGGCCTCCCATGCGACGGCATGTCCGTTCTGTGTGGACATGAATTCGCACGAGTACCGATCTGTGGGAATTACGGACGAGGAAGCCGAGGGACTGCGCGGTGATTTTGAAAGGGTGGATAGTTTTTCGGAAGCTGAAAAACTGGCCATTGCCTATACGCGAGTCATATCCCAAACGCCTTTGAAATTCCATCCGGACCTGGTTGAGCGCGTCAAGTCTGTATTCCATGAACGCGAGTTTGTGATCCTGGTCAGCACTGCAGCCCAGGTTAATTACTGGGCGCGCTTGATCCAGGCATTGGGGATTCCACCTGCCGGGTTTGGTGAATAACCAGTCTCTATCCGTTCAAGATCCCAAATAAGATTTCCATGTGTTTCGCCGCGCGTCGGACGGGCATGAGTGGCTCGGCTTTCGCATCCAGACAATCCAGGAAATGTGTCGTTAATGCAAGGCTGTCATCAGGAGCATTGCTCATATCAACGGTGAGTGTTTCCTTGCGCGGCTCACCATTCTCATTATGGAAAAATTCCACCTCATTCGAATCCCAGCTTGGGAACTGGAACCGTACGCCGCCTTTTGTTCCATACAGTCGCGTCTCGTTGGGTGTTTCGGTATGGACTCCGGCGCCGCGCTCGTAGTAATAGGTCAGTCCTGTGTCGAATTCCAGCCAGGCCGCGCCGTGCTGTTCCACATCGCTGAACTCAACAAGGTTGCTCATGTCACGTAAGTCGTTGCGGCTGAAACTGCGCAAAGACTTCAACTGAGGCACATCGTTCAACAGACCCAGATGGAAGGAGAGATCATAAACACCCCAATCAATGAAGGGACCGCCACCGGCGAGTTCCTTGTTCATTGCCCAGGTGCCGTTCGGATTCCACTCAATGAATGTGCTGCGTGAAAGATGGTTGTGATGAATGTGATAAATCTGCCCCAGCTGGCCGCTGTCAATCATGCTTTTGATGAATTGGAACTTGCGCGTCAGACGTGTATGACGGCAGGATGCATCGAGCACCATCAGGTTTGATGTTTGCTCTACAGCGGCCAGAATCCTTTTTACACTTTCTCGCGATTCCGCCAGTGGTTTTTCAATCAACACATGCTTGCCAGAGGAGAGAGCAGCGGCCAGTTGTTCCGCATGGAGATAGGGCGGTGTGGCGATGATCACCGCATCCACAGTGGGATCAGCCAAAATATCATGGTATTCCAGTGTCCATTTTTCAATGCCAAATTCCTCCGCCGCGGATTTTGTTGTCGCTTCACTGGCGCTGTTGACCCAGACGATGTGCGCGCGTTCATCCTGCTGGAGGAACCGCATCAATACCTTTCCGTACATCCCTGCACCGATGATACCGAGATTATATTTTTTCATGGCAACTCCTGTGAATATTCCTGTCTATGAACCACTATTATAAGGTCAGCAAACAAAAAGACCTCCGAGCTTTTAAGCTCGAAGGTCCACGTGTTTACTTGCCGAAGAACCCGTCTACCTATTTACCCAGCTTCTTCTTGAGCGCCTCAGTCAACGCGGGGACGATCTGGAACAAGTCACCGACCACGCCATAACGGGCTTGCTTGAAGATCGGAGCATCTGAATCCTTGTTGATCGTCACCACCAGCTTGGCGTTCCTCATCCCAACCAGATGCTGGATCGCACCCGAGATGCCGCACGCGATATATAGGTCAGGCGTGACGACCTTGCCTGTTTGACCCACCTGATGTGAATACGGGATGTAGCCCGCATCCACGGCGGCACGGGATGCGCCGACCGCGCCGCCCAGCACGTTTGCCAGTTCCGTGATGAGTGCAAAGCCCTGTTGGGCACGCCAGAGTTCGGCTTGCTTTTCATCCATGCCAGCGGGCGGCTGTAGGGATGGGTTGTTCGATATGCCACGTCCGCCTGAGACGATGACACTCGCATCGCCCAGGTTGACTGCACTCTCAGAGGCAGAATATCCTTCCACAGTCGTCAACGCGTCTGCCTTGACTTCCACCTTTGTGGCAGTGCCTGATTGGCTGGTGTCCACTTCGGGTTTGGGGAAGGCACGAGCGCGAACCGTTGCCATCACGGGCTTGCCAGAGCAGACAGTTTTCTCCAACACTTTGCCTTCATAGATGGGACGAGTCGCAACCAGCTGATCGCCATTCATTTCGAGTGCTGAAATATCTGTCAACACGCCAGTGGACAGGTCCACGGCGGACATGGCAGCAAGCTCACGGGTGCGCGCTGTTGTGGGGAACAGGATCAAGTCCGGGCTTTCAGAGGAAGCGAGCGCCGAGAGGGTGGATGCATACGATTCAGCGCGGTAATCTGTCAGCGCGGGGTCGTCCGCAATGAATACTTCATCAGCGCCATGTTCAAATGCGGTTTTCGCAATCGCGTCCACACCTGCCCCGAACACAACCGCGCTCGCCGTGCCAAGAGATTTGGCGAGCCCAAGCGCCTCCCATGAAGCTGGCTGAACTTCACCCTTGAAGTGGTCAATGTAAACGAGCGTTTTCATAGCACCTTCTCCGCCAGGATTTTGTCGGCGAGTTTGTCGGCGATCTCAGCCGGGCTTTCGCCGCTGATGATCTCCACGGCTGTTTCACGCACGGGCGGGTTCATCAACTCGGTGCGTTTCACAACGGCATCCGGCGCACTGATACCCAGATCGCCCAGCGACCAGACCGGGATCGTTGCCTTTGACGCCTTTCGAATGCCCATGAACGAAGGGTAACGCGGCTCGCCTATGCTCTGGACGACGCTCACGACGGTGGGCAATTTCGCGCTGACGGTCTGCCTGCCCTCTTCAATAACCCGGTCAACGGTCACGCTGCCATCTTGGACCTTGATCTGGCCAGCCAACCCAAGCATGGGCCACCCGAGGACGCGTGCCGTCTGCGCGGGGGTGATGCCTGCTCCGTTGTCGAGCGTCTGACGGCCGAATACCACCATCTCCACACCGTCGATCTTCTGGATCGCCGCGGCAAGGACGCGCGCCGCGCCCACAGTGTCGAGTTCATTGAGCGCTGCATCCGTGACGAGGATGGCATCATCCGCACCCATGGCAAGCGCGTGCTTGAGCGCCTCCCGAGCGGATTCGGGTCCAATGCACAACGCGGTGACCGTGCCGCCCGTGGCTTCCTTCTGCTGCAGCGCGCCTTCCACTGCGTACTCGTCGAACGGGTTGATGACCAGCGGCGCGTCCCCCCATGAAACTTGCCAGCCTTTATTATCCCCTTGTGGGACGGCTTTCACTTTCGCTTCCGAGTCGGGTACTTGCTTGATACAGGCGATAATTTTCAAGAGACTCCTCCTTTTGGGATCTCGTCATTGCGAGGAGAGGTTTTAGCGACGAAGCAATCCCATTTACTATAAGTGAGATTGCTTCGGGCAGAAGTACACTGCCCTCGCAATGACGGAAAGTTAGTAGGGATTATGCAAAAAACTCCTCAAACAAGTCTTTCCATTCAGGGTTTTTACTATTAATTAAATCAATCTTCTTTTGCCTTGAACCGCCTTTGATCTGTTTTTCGCGGGCGATGGCTTCTGGCACAGTCTCGTATTCTTCAAAGTAAACCAACTTTGTTACATTGTAACTGTTCGTAAAACCAGCTACTACTTTATTTTTGTGTTCTGAAACTCTTTTGAATAAATTGCTTGTTACGCCAGTGTAGAGAACTCCGTTGTTTTTGTTAGTCATTATATAAGTGCAGGGATAAAGCTCTCTTTTCATGTTTTTATCTGTTTCCGTCATTGTGAGCATTTGGGAAGCAATTACACTCACCGCCCAGGCAATGATGAATTAGCTTATGTAGGCCATCACCACCAAAACATCCGCTCCGAGAACTGCCAGAATTCCAAGCAGGCTAAATACTTTTTGCCAGATCACCCAACTTTTCTTATTTTCCATTCTCTTAAGGAAAAATTCCCTGAATGGATAGAGTGAAGGCTGGCCGCTGAGACTGTTATGAATGTCCTGGTAATACTGGTCGGTTTTGAACCAGAGTTTGAAGGTGTTGGAAAGGAATAGCAGGCTGAAGAGCAGGAAAAGCAGGACAAATCCGAGGGATGGTTGATTGATCATTTCACCACAAAGGGTCACAAAGTATCACAAAGGGAAAAAGTAAAACGCCTTCGTGTCCTTTGCGGTTGGTAGTATTTACCCCTGCCAGTATTCCTCATTATACGCGGGCAGTTCACAGCGCAGCGGCTTATCGACCCGCTCGCCGAGGGCGTAGCCTGCCTGGATGAGGACCTGCACTTCACTGGAGCCTTCGTAGATCACCGCGCCCTTGGAGTTGCGCAGGTAGCGTTCCACGTCGTATTCGTCGCTGAAACCGTACGCGCCGTGGATCTGGATCGCTTCATTGGCAGCGTTGAAGGATGCTTCAGTGGCGAATTTCTTGGCGAAGGATGTCTCGCGCGTGCTGCGTTTGCCCTGGTTCTTCAGCCACCCAACCTGAAAATACAACAGGCGCGCGATCTCGTGATCCTGCGACATCCTGGCGATCTTTTCCTGAATGAGTTGGTGCTCCGAGATGGACTTGCCAAATGTCTTGCGCGTCTTCGCATATTTCACACTGGCTTCGAGTGAAGCGCGAATAATGCCTGTCGCGCCCGATGCAACAGTGTAGCGCCCGTGGTCAAAGCCAGACATGGTGATCTTGAATCCTTCGCCTTCTTCGCCGATGCGGTTCGACACAGGTACTTTAACATCGGTAAATGAGATCCAGCCTGTTGAGCCGGCCCGTACGCCGAGCTTGCCATGCAGGTCGCCTGTTTTCACGCCTTCGCTATGCAGGTCAACAATGAACGATGACAGGCCTTCGGATGGCTTTCGGGCAGAGGCATCCGTCTTAACGGTGACCAGCGCCAGGTCCGCTTTGGAGGCGAGGGAGATCCACATCTTTTCGCCGTTCAGGATGTAGAAGTCGCCATCCCGTTTCGCAGATGTGGTCATCGCCGCAACATCCGACCCCATGCCGGGTTCCGTAAAAGCGCCGCATGCAATTTTTTCGCCTTTCGCCAGCGGGACGAGGAACTTCTGCTTCTGCTCCTCGGTTCCCCACTGGAAGAGGGTCATGCCACACAGCCCGGTGTGGACAGACATGACCACACGCAGATGAGTATCCACGGCTTCGAGCTCCTCACAGGCGAGGCCCCATGAGACGAAATCCATACCGCCGCCGCCATAACGGACGGGAAAGGGCAGGCCAAGGATGCCAAGCTCGCCCATGCGTTTCAGCATGAAGGGGATGGGTTCCTGTTTGCGGTCATATTCCTTGATCACAGGCGCGATCTCTTTTTGGGCAAAATCACGCACCATCTTTTGGGTCATTTGTTGTTCCTGGTTGAGGGAGAAGTCCATGTGTGCTCCGTGAAATTTTTCTCTATTATACCTTGAGGCATAAGTAACTATTTCACGCCCAACCGTTCAGCCTTTCTCTTAAACAAAAAAGCCCGATGCATAACCTATTGCATCGGGCTAGGGTAAATGGGTATCGCCTGTCATGGCTTTTTTTCGACACCCATGTTGCTCAACTCATCCGAAGTGATGTTCGAAATGAGCAGGTCCGCGCCAGCGAGGGCAACGAACAATAGCACGCAGATTGAAACAATGATCGCAAACATTTTCCACTCCTTTCTCTATACCTACTATAACAATCTCGAGGCAAATAGGATACATCCCCTAACAGTACTGATATGAATTTGCATTGCAATCAATCAGAGGATATAGACCTAGACGAACAAAAATAAATTTTGTTCCACTTAATCTTACGGATTTTAAAACAGGAGGTTGCAACATTTTCCACTCCACACAGTAGAAGGCTGAGGCATATCTCTGTAGCCTTACATACAGTTATTACAGAACTGCATTGGGCGAGGGGTCAACTTTCCCGCTTTTATCATTGTTACCCGATGGATTGATTGAATTATAGCACATTTGTTCTGATATGGGAAACGTTATCTGGTAATTCATCCTTAGATCCATTTTCTTGTCCCTTCGCAGGGGACATTTTAACTTTGGTGAAAGGGGACATTTCTACTTTGGGCTAACACACCAGTCACCATCTGGTGATTACCCACATCTTTGCGTTGCCTAATTCGGCGGGCTGAAGCCCTGCCTCAGCTCGTGAAAGTCGGATAAATCCGACTGGTTGCGCCAGCCCGGAGGGCTTCCATGTACTGAGCAGGTGGCTTTAGCCCCGCGATTCCGAGTTGTGGGTAATCACCAATCACCATCTGGTGATTACCCACATCTTTGCGTTGCCTAATTCGGCGGGCTGAAGCCCTGC
>JBDTPH010000100.1:0-4815 GCA_039932795.1 Chloroflexota bacterium | reverse complement strand
GCGCTTTCGGGCGTGGAACATGCGCGTCTTGACGGTATCGGTGGCTCGCAGGCTGTGATGGAGTGTCTGGGCGACCATGCGTAAAACTTTGTCACCCGTGCTGTGGCCATGGAGGTCATTAAACTGTTTGAAATGATCCACATCCATGAATAGCAACCCGGCAATGCTTGAATTGTTCTTAAACTCTGCGATCGCCGCGCTCAGGCGTCCCTCGAGATGCCTGCGATTGCCGATCCCTGTCAATGGGTCGGTGATGGCAATCTGGCGCAGCTCCCTTATTTCCCGCTGGGAGTGTAACAAGGATGTACTGGTGCTGAATGACTCGATTGCGCCGATAATATTGCCTGTCTGGTCGCGCATCGCCGTGGCACGAACAGTTACCGGCATGCGATGCCCATTTGCGTGATGCAGGAAGACCTCGGCCTCGCGTTCCCGCCCATCCTCCATCACGGCTGCAAGCGGACAATGGTTCAGGCAAAGTTGAATGCCGTTGGCTGTGACGTGGTTGAGCAGGTTGTCGCGGCAGGCACGTCCAACGGTCTGGGTGGCTGAGTAGCCTGTGATGCGTTCCGCTCCCTTGTTCCAGTAGGTGATGATGCGGTCACGGTCCACTAAATAGACACCGTCATACAGGTTGTCAATGATGTTTTTGTAGAAATCCTGTTCGTCGGGCATGGAACCTCCGGGCGCATGTATTCATCCGCATATCGGGAATCTAGCATTCGAACGATTTTACCCGAAAGCAAAACATCCGAAGCGCCAGGAAAGGACAGGCTTCGGATGTTCGTTCGCACACGGTTATGCCTCCCGGGATCAATGGTGAAGGTCGAGCGGTTTGATCCGTTTCCAATTTCCAATTGCAAATGCTATCAGCCCCACCGTTTCCAATATTCTTCCAGCAAAGGCAAGCCCTGCTATTTCTGATATTTGCAGTGCCACGAAGAGTATGCCTGTGTTCACAAACACAAATGCCAGCCAGCTCAGGCGCTCATCTCCGCGCGCCAAGCCCCTGGAAAACCGCGGCAGGATCCAAAAGGCAATGCCCATTGCCAGTTGTATCATCCAGCCGACAAAAGCGAGTTCAATGTGAATGGGAAGCAGCGCCCAGATTACCCGCGAGACCATGATCCCTTTGTTCGCCAGCAGCAATCCACCCAAAGTAAACCCTATCAAGAGATAGATCAGTGATGCACGCACAAAATAAACACTTAATCGCGGCATTTATTTCACTCTGATGCGCGGCCAGGTGTTGGCCACAAAAGCCAAGCCGGCCATCCATTGTAGAAGCGCAGCGATGACCAGCATCCAACTGCTGAGTGGAGAGGGCGTGCTGCTGTGGAGCGGTTCAAATATGATCCGAAGAATCAAGCCGCCATTGAGCAGGATGAATGTAGCCCACCCCAACCATTCATGACCGCGCGGTTTGGCAATGCTGTATTTGGGAAACATCCATAGCGCGATGCCAAAGATCAGCTGAGTCAGCCAGCCAAAGGTGAGCATGTGGAAATAAACGGGGAATAGTCCCGGGATGGGAATTGTTTCAGGCAGGGCAAGAAAAATCCCTGTGAATAGCGCCAGGATCAGATACACGAGTGCAGCCTTGAGGAACCAGCGGGTGAGTGGCGGCATATTTAATTCCTGCCTTTGAGAATGGAATGGACCGTCATACCCAGAAACAAGAGGATGGCGATTTCATTGAACAACCCGCCCCATCTGCGAACTTCGAATTGATCGGTCAGATCCCCAAGGATGCGGATCACGAGCGAGAAATGCAAAAGGATGAGCTGCACATAAAAAGCCCGGCGATAGACGATGGGGATGCCAAGAATCGCGGGAAAGATAATGGGGGCGTGTCCGAAGATCATGGAGATGACAAACCCAACGAAGACGGCATGTAAAGCAGCATCGTAATACGGACCCGCGTATAACCCGCCGAAAAAGAGTTGAAGCACACCGCCAAGCCCAAGCCAAAGGAAGCCAGTGAAGAGACAAACTGCTATGTAGCGTGTGAGTGGGTTGGGGTGCCGAATGTTGCGCGTGGCAAGATCATTTCTGAGGAACCAGACGGAGAGTGCCAGCGTGGAGAGCCCGGTCATGCGCGTGCCCCAGTTGAGATCGACAACGGAGAGGACCGCGCCCACTGACAGCGCTGCCGCGATCACGCTGAAGACACGCAGTGACCCCGGCGCGGGACGCAGGACGCGGCTGAGTTCGAGGCGTTCGCCCCCGATGGTCAATACCAGGAATGCCATCCATAAGTATACGATTTGGAAAATGGGGAATCCAAACATCCACAGGAAATTCCCCACCACCCATGCCAGCACACCGACAAACATCGTAACCGTGTGGAGATGCGGTTCGCGGCGCACCATCACGCCCAGGATCATAAGTGTGCCAATGCTTGCGAGCGTCAGCAGGAGGCTGCCGATGAATGGCACGAAGAGGAGCGCAATCCAGCCCAGACCCGCGACGGCTGGCACAGCGAACATCCATTTCTGGCGAATGGCGACCGCGCGTTCGAGCGGGATGAGTACGCCTAGGAAGCCAGAAACCATCAATGGCCCGTGCGCGATGGAAAGATTGGGCAGGGATCGCAATGCCCAGCCCATGCGGTTCAGCCCTGCCCACAACGCAAATAGCAGGGCAAGGATGGCAAGTGCGATGAAGGGGATGAAGCGCGTTTGAATTTTCATAGGCTGGATTATAGGTGCTGATGCCTTGTCCCTCCTTGCGCTGGGACAAATAGTGGTGAATCAAAAGCGGAGACCAAATCGGTCTCCGCTACGTCCGGTTTTCATGTTCCCAGCGATCGATCGCATTTTGCAGGCATGTCAATCGCGTTGCATTCGGTTTTTGTCCTCGTTCATATTCGATGAGCCTTTCCGCTGCAGAGCGGTCACCGCCCACCTTGCGGAGCAGGTTATCGAAGAGCGATGCCTCCCTCATCGCGCCCGTGAACAACTCTTCCGCGGGGTGTTGTTCCCCGCGTATCTTCCTCAACACGGATTCAAGAATGATTGAGATTTTGCTCTTCGGTCTAAACCTGGGACGCTCCTCCTCGGTGTCATTCGGCTCATCCAGATATACTCCGCAGTTGGGACACTTTACAAGATCATGGTAAATATATGCGCCGCAATTGCCACATTCTATTTCATCATCAGCGGGTGGGGGAGTGAGGCTGATGGGCATGGGAGGATTGTATCAAATATTATGAGTGCCGCATTTGTAACGAGAGAAAGTAAAGAATCCACCGCCCGGGCGTGCTACGCGATCGTCACACTGTTACGGCCTGCCTGTTTACTCTCGTACATTAATGCATCCGCGCGCTTGATGAAACTAGCGCTCGTATCTCCGGGTTGCAGCAATGTGCCGCCAATGGATATGGTGACAGACAATGACAGGCCGTTTAGGTCGAGCTGCGAGTGTTCCACCTGGGTACGCAGTTTTTCGGCGGTGGCACGCAAGGTTTCCCTATCAGATACATCATATAGAATCGTGACGAATTCCTCACCGCCCCAGCGTCCGACCGTGTCTGTGGTACGCACCGTATAGAGCAGCGTCCTGGCGATCATGCGGAGCACATCATCGCCGGCCATATGCCCATATAGATCGTTTACACGCTTAAAATGATCCGCGTCCATGAACAGCAGACCGGCACTTCTTGTATTATTCTCAAACTCGGCGATCACTGCGCTCAGGCGTCCCTCAAGATACTTACGGTTACCAATTCCGGTCAGTGGATCGGTAATCGACTCCTTCTGCAACTCCCTCATTTCCAGGCGGGTGTCCATGGCTAGACGATTATTCTTATTGAAGGACACCATCACTCCAACGATCTCCCCATCATCGTTCTGTATGGATGCTGCGCGCAGGATTACCGGAACACGGTAGCCCCTGGCATGGCGTAGAAAGACTTCTGCTTCGCGTTCCTCGCCATCCTGCATCACTTCCGCCAGTGGACAATCGCGTGAACAAAACACATTTCCATCAGCAGTCAGGAGGTCCAGTGGATTATTGCGGCAATCACATCCGATCACCTGTTCGGCGGAATAGCCTGTCATTTTTTCACCTCCCTTATTCCAAAAGGTGATGATGTAGTTCCGATCTATAAAGTAAACACCATCCGACAGGTTATCGATGATTTTTTTGTAAAAATCGTCTTGTTGCATCTAACATCTCCATACACAGATTTTAATAACAGGATATACAACATAAGAGAAATTAACAGATTTGGCGATTTTCCATGATGGGCGGACAAAGGCATTTATAGCACTCCTTTACCGCAAAAAACTCAATTTCTTACTTTTCCTTAATATAGTTTTGGTGACCAGATCAATTTGCACTGCCATGTATCCATTAACGATGCTCCTGCCAAATGTGGACGATGATCCACTGTGCATTGCTCTGAGAAGAGTTACAATAATTCAACATTCTTTCAGGTGAAAAGTATGCCTATTACCCTCGACGGATCGTCCCGCAAATAGACCTCCGAGTTCTTTCCCCTTCGGGGTGCTCCGCGCAGAACTCGGAGGTCTGGGAGCAAGAACCCATGCCTCGTAGAGAAACGCCTTTTGTTCCTGGTTTGTATTATCACATCTATAATCGCGGCAATAACCGTCAGAGTATCTTCTTTCAGCCAGAAAACTATTTGTATTTTCTGCATAACGTGAAGAGATATATTGCTCCGTTGGCGAAGGTTGTATCATATTGTTTGATGCCTACGCATTATCATATATTGGTTCGCGGTGAGCAGACCTCCGAGTTTTCTAAAAACTTGGAGGTCTATTCTGCGAAAATCTCGCGTGCCATGATGCG
>JBDTPH010000099.1:0-10541 GCA_039932795.1 Chloroflexota bacterium | reverse complement strand
AGGTGGGTCCCTACCCAGAAACGCCGCCTTGGCTCAGGCCTATCGCGTTATTTCTATTGGAGTTAGAGACCCTAAAATCAGGTGTTGGCCCAAAACGGAAGGTGCAACATCACGTACACTGCAGGGACATGATTCTTATACCATAAAGGCTGGTGCAAGGGTAGAGAAAAATTAATGGTAGATGTTAAACATGAATCTGCCCAAAAATCATGACAGGAAATATTGGTTGCGTTTCCATAAATTTTGTGCTACGCTTGTCAATCAAACCAATTTGGAGGAAAAGCTTATGGCAACAGTTCCGGGTATTGACGTTTCCTATTGGAATGCGGGGATCGACTGGCCCAAGGTCCGCGCGGCTGGACAGCGCTACGTTTTCGTAAAAGCGACCGAGGGAGATTTCTATGCCGATCCCACCTTTGATGATAACTGGCGCGGTGCAAAAACAGCGGGACTCTTGCGAGGGGCATATCATTTCTTCCGTTCAAATGTTGACCCCAGAAAACAGGCGAACAAGTTTATTGATTACGTCAAGTCCATGAACGATAATGGCGAACTGCCGCCAGTCCTTGATATTGAGTCGAATGACGGCCAGACCAAGGATAAAGTGCTTTCACGTGCCAGGGCCTGGCTGGATCTGGTGGAGGCGGCATTGGGGAAGAAACCCATTATTTATTCCGGACAATATTTTTTACAGGATTACTTCTCCGAGGCAGGCGGCGGGCCTCCCACATGGGCAAAGGATTATGCGCTTTGGCTGGCTCAATATCCGAATCATTATGTGGAAGGCTCACAGCCGTATCTGCCGCGCGGCTGGTACAGGTGGACGTTCTGGCAATATAGCGAAAAGGGAAAAGTCAACGGCATCAATGCCAATGTAGACCTGAATTTATTTAATGGTTCCCTGGAAGACCTGTATAAATTTGCCGGTGTGGAGATTGTTAATGAAAAACCAACGAAGCCTCAGAGACATACAGTAGCCGCAGGTGACTCGTTCGAATCGATTGCCAACAAATATGGGTTGACCGTTCGCGAGCTGGTCAAAGCGAATCCACAGTTGTTGAAAACGGGTGATCAATTAACGGTCCCTGCTGCCGTGGCGATTCCCTCGGAAAACGGGGGCAGCGTTGGGTCTGCGGGAAGCGGTTCTTCACCCACACACAGGACTCATGCGGTGAAGCCTGGTGATACACTGACATCCATCGCCATCAAATACGGGACGACCGTCGCGGCGATTGCATCTGCAAACAACATCACAAATATCAACAATATCAGTGTCGGACAACTGCTCTTCATTCCATAAAATTGAAAAGCGAGCTGATCCCGGCCCTACTGGGGCCGGGATTTTTATTTAAAAATTGCCTATTGAATTCGGACCAAATTTGTGCTAATTTATAGATACAGGCCTTATTTTCAAAGGAGGTAAAGATGGCTAAATATATCAGAGGGATTGATGTGGCGCACTGGGAGCCGCAGGTCGATTGGGCGCGGCTTCGCGCTCAGGATATTCGCTTCGCCTTCATTAAAGCAACCCAGGCAGATTTTGCGGATTCAATGTTTGAGTCGCATTGGGCGGGTGCCAGGCAGGCGGGCATTCTTCGCGGTGCATATCACTTTATTGACCCCAGAGTAGATGGTCGGCGTCAGGCAGAGGCATTCCTGCGGACGGTGAAGCTCGAGCCAGGTGACCTGCCTCCCGTATTGGACCTGGAGGATCTTAAAGATGAGTTTGGGGTAGAGCAACCTGCACCCAAAAAAGGCGTGAAGGGTGCAAAAGGTGCGAAACCAGCTCAAGGCTCAAAAGGTGCAAAAGGTGCAAAAGGTGCAAAAGGTGCGAAACCAGTTCAAGGCTCGAAGGGTGCGAAGGTGGATAAATCAAAAATAAATACATCCCAGGTTCCAAATTCTGACGTTGTGGCATGTGCCGAAGTCTGGCTGGACATTGTGGAACGAGAGACGGGACGCAAGCCCATCCTTTACTCCAGTCCATCGTATTTGGGATCCCGGATGACCGGCATAAATGGTAAAACGCCACCTTGGTCCACGAAGCACATACTCTGGATTGCCAATTACTTGAACCACGAAGTTACAGAGAATGATTTGCCCTTACAGCCATCTGGCTGGTCGAATTGGACTTTCTGGCAATATTCCGAAAAGGGCCTGATGGATGGAATTTTCAACCAAGAGAGGACTCAACTTACGGCCGTTGATTTGAATTTTTACCGCGGTACACTGGCTGAACTATATGAATTAGCCGGTGCGGCCATGCCAGAGGATGGCACTGTGGATATTCCCAGGATCGATGTGCTGGAAAAGGTGAATGACGGCGAGATTGTCATTCCACCCGTCGACGAGCCTGTGTCCCCGTCTCAGCCCACTGTCATCCAACATATGATCGAATCAGGCGATACCCTTTTTGCCCTTGCGATGAAACACAATACCACAGTGGATGCGATCCTGGCGCTCAACCCGCAGATCACGAATCCCAACTTTATCATGATCGGACAGACGCTCAACATACCGTCGTCATAATGTGCTGGATAAAAAAACGTCCCCGCCGCGAGAACCGGCGGGGACGTTTGATTCCGTTGAACTTACGGATACACTCTCTTGATCGTTCGCGGAAAGGGGATCGCTTCGCGGATATGCTCGATACCACATAGCCAGGCAGTGACGCGTTCGACGCCCATGCCAAATCCCGAATGCGGAACAGAGCCATACTTACGGAGTTCCAGATACCACTTGAAGGCGTCTTCGGGTAACCCCTCTTTTTGGATGCGCGCCAGTAAGGCGTCATGATCTGATATGCGCTCCGAGCCGCCGCAGATCTCACCATAGCCTTCAGGAGCGAGCAGATCCACGGATTTGCAGACTTCAGGGCGATTAGGCCATGGTTCCATATAGAAGGCTTTCACTGCGGAGGGATAACCGTACACAAACACAGGTTTGTCGTAGCGTTTGGTGATCTCCGTCTCATGCGGCGCGCCAAAATCCATGCCCCATTCGAACCTGAGCAATTCCTTCTTTTCGGGGTCGGTCTCCTGCTCATATAGATCAATGAGCAGTTTTGCCGCGTCGTCATAGGAGATGCGCGGGAAAGGACCTTGAACATTTGCCAGCTTTGAAACATCACGCCCAAGGAACTTCAATTCCGCAGCGCAATCGCGCAGAACGGTCTGAACGATGTGTGTGATGAGCCCCTCTTCCACTTCCATCAACCCGTCCAAATCGCAGAATGCGATCTCGGGTTCGAGCATCCAGAACTCGGTCAGGTGACGGCGCGTCTTTGATTTCTCGGCGCGGAAGGTGGGACCAAAACAGTAGACTTTTCCGAATGAGAAGATATTCGCTTCGTTATAAAGCTGGCCCGTTTGTGCGAGATAGGCCTTGCCCTCGTCAAAATATTCTGTCTCGAAAAGGGTAGTGGTCCCTTCAGCGGCGGCAGGGGTCAGGATGGGGGTATCAAGATTGAAGAAGCCGTGAGTGTCCAGATACTCGCGTACCGCGGACATGACCTTGACGCGTACCTTCAGGATTGCCCACTGGCTCTGCATGCGGATCCACAGATGACGATGGTCAAGCGCGAAATCGGGTCCATGGTCCTTCAGCGACATCGGATAATCCAACTCCGCTTCCTGCAAGACCTCGATCTGCTTCACGCCAAGTTCATATCCACCCGGGATGCCGGGTGCGCGCTGATCCTCGCGGACGGGTCCCGTAATAATGATCGATGATTCCTGCGGCAGGCGCATGACACGGTCGAACACCTCAGGCTCCAGGTCTCCTTTGAAAGCTACACATTGCACAAAGCCTGAGCCATCGCGCACGAGCAAAAAGACCAGCTTGCCCTTCGCTGTGCGATTGTAGACCCAGCCCTTGATGGTTACTTCCTGTCCAACGTATTTTGAGATTTGTGAAACGCTGATGTTTTCAGCCATGAAAAAAGTCCTTTTGTTTATTGCAGAGTGCCGCAGAAATTGCTTAACTTGATGTTGAATTTCAACCTGCAGATCCAGGTAAAATTTCAAATGTTTATGAGGCAGGCGGTAATTGAATCAATTATAGCAGAAGGCGAAATTTGTTCCCGGGAATGGCGGATCCTGTCAATGCGTTATACTGGCAGCAATAATTCATCCATCCAATATAGAGAGGAGACCTCATGGCAACCCGCTACAAAATACGTCAAAAGTTAATGTCCATTGGAGATGATTTCTGGATCGAAAACCAGGAAGGCGAGAGAGTCTTCAAAGTGGACGGCAAGGCGATGCGCCTGCGCAAGACGCTCATTTTTGAAGATATGAAAGGCAACAAACTTGCCAAAATCCAGGAGCGCCTGCTTGCGTTCAAGGATACGATGGCAATCGAAGATGCGGAGGGGGACCAGATGGCTGTCATCAAAAAGGGGATTATCGCCCCGCTGGGCGACCACTGGACGGTCAAGGTCAGGAACGGACCAGACCTGGATGTGCAGGGCAACCTCCTTGACCATGAATATTCGATCAATGAAAGACGCAGGAAGATCGCTGAAGTATCCAAGAAGTGGCTCAGCCTCACGGATACGTATGGCGTGGAAATTGCCGAGGAGCAGAATGACATCCTCATCCTGGCGTTGGCGATCGCCATTGACATGATGTCACACGACGAAAGTAAAAAGAAGAGGTGAACAAAAAAGAGCCTCCTAAAGAGGCTCTTTACGTCCAGGAACCTACTTCCTTCTCTCTTCCAGAGTCTTCACTAACAACTCCCTCGTCACATTGGGGTCAGCCTTGCCCTTTGTAGCGCGGGCGACCTGTCCCATCAGCCACTGCAGAATGGATTCCTTGCCAGCGAGATATTGCTCCACTTCCTTCGGGTTTTCATTGAGAATTCTGGTGATGGTTTCCTGAATGAAACCTTCATCGGACACCTGGGCAAGATTCCTGGCTTCGACAATTTCATCTGGCTTGCCGCCGTTTTTGAACATTTCGCCGAGCACCGCTTTGGCTGAATTCCCGCTGATGGTTTTCGCAGTTACCAGATCGATCAATCGGGCGAAATCTTCAGCACGGACGGGGATATTCGCCACGTCAATATTGAGGTCGTTCATATAGCGAAGAAACTCCCCTGCGATCCACGAACTGACTGTTTTTGCAGGACTCTTCGATTTCGCAGCAATGCGTTCGAAATACTCAGCCAGTGCCTTCTCAGAGGTCAGCAGCCGCGCTTCCTGTGCCGTCAATTCATATTGTTGAATGAAGCGGCTTGTTTTTGCCTGGGGCAGTTCTGGGAGGCTCGCTCGAATCGATTCGATCCAATCACGATCGAGCACAAGCGGAGGCAGGTCAGGTTCGGGGAAGTAGCGGTAGTCGTGTGCGCTCTCCTTGCCGCGCTGCGAATAGGTCCTGGCCGTCGCTTCATTGAACCCCAGCGTTTCCTGTTGGACAACTCCGCCGCGTGAATAGATCTCACTCTGACGCTTGATCTCGTATTCAGTACCCAACGTAAGCGCGCGGAACGAGTTGAGATTTTTGATCTCGGTGCGGGTGTTGAATTGATCGCTGCCTTGCTCACGCACCGAAACATTGGCCTCAAAACGGATCACGCCTTTTTCCATGTCACCCGAATTCACATCGAGATAACGAAGGATGGCGTGCAGCTTTGTCGTATACGCTCTCACTTCTTCAGGCGAGCGAAGATCGGGTTCGGTGACAATTTCCAATAACGGGACCCCGCTGCGATTGTAGTCAATGAACGAGTGGCTTTCAGCGTGGGAAAGTTTCCCCGTGTCCTCTTCCAAATGGACACGGCGGATCCGTACTTCCTTTATGCCTGCTTCCGTTTCAATCTGGATTTTCCCGTCTGTAGCAAGCGGCTGATCATACTGCGAGATCTGATATCCCTTTGGTAGATCGGGATAGAAATAGTTTTTACGCGCAAAAATGCTTTCAGTGTGGATCTCGCAGTCGAGTGCCAACCCAACACGGATCGCCAACTCGACAGCCTTCTTATTCAACACCGGAAGCGCACCCGGCTGCCCTGTGCAGACAGGACAGATGGTTCGGTTCGGCTTGGCGGTGATCGAATCGACGACTTCGCATCCACAAAACATTTTGGATTTTGTGAGCAATTCAGCGTGGACTTCGAGTCCGATGATGGGTTCGTACTTCATATAAGATTTTTCCCTCGCGCTGAGCGGAATGCCGAGTGCAAGTCGCGGCATGAAGACGAAGCGCGGGCAACCAAGATATGTTTCATTCTTTTGCAACTCGCCCTTCGTCTGCGAACTTCGCAAAGAGCGCTCAATTCTCCGCTCAGGACGAATAACTCAATCATTCCAGCAGGGCGGATGTTGGGTGTGCCAATCGGTCACGCCTTGGTACATGTGACCGATGCGCAGCAGGGTCCCTTCAGATAAATGTGGTCCCATGATCTGCATCCCGACAGGAAGTCCATTTGAAAAGCCGCACGGAACCGAGAGCGCGGGAATGCCCGCCAGATTCACGGCGACGACATGCACATCGGATAAATACATATCCAGCGGATTGGTGATCTTTTCTCCAATGCGGAAAGCAGTGGTCGGCGCGACGGGCGTGATGAGAGCATCACACGTTTCGAATACCTTTTGAAAATCCTGGTGGATCAACGTGCGTACCTTCTGCGCTTTTAAATAGTACGCATCGTAATATCCCGCGGATAAAGCGAACGTTCCGAGCATGATTCGGCGTTTTGTCTCTGCACCCAATCCTGTTTCGCGTGTCTTCATATAGACGTCCATCAGGCTTTCGCCATTGCGCTCGGATAAGCCAAAGCGAATACCGTCATATTTGGCGAGATTGGAACTGGCTTCTGCGAACAGGATCAAATAGTAGACAGGGATGGCATATTGTGTATGAGGCAAAGAGACTTCAACTGCGTCTGCGCCCAGTGCTTCGATTTGTTTGATCGCGGTTCGCAGTGCATCATCCACTTCTGAATCAAGACCTTCAACAAAGTATTCCCTGGGAATGCCAATGCGGAGACCACGCAGGTTCTCGGTTTTCTTCAAGGTTTGAGAATACATTTGAACAGGTTCTACACGGGATGTACTGTCTTTGGGATCATGTCCTGCAATTGTTTCAAGCACCAGGGCCACATCATAAGCACTTCTCGCCATTGGACCGATCGTATCAAATGAAGAAACAAGGGGAATCAAGCCGTAGCGGGAGACCCGCCCGTAGGTTGTTTTAAGTCCCGTGATCCCACAGAAGGATGCAGGCATGCGCACGGATCCTCCTGTATCTTCGCCCAGAGAGAAGGGCGTAAGTCCCGCCGCGACTGCCGCAGCAGATCCGCCGCTCGAGCCACCAGGGACGTAATCGAAATTCCAAGGGTTGCGCGTAGTGAAGAAGCCAGAATTCTCGGTGGATGAGCCCATGCCGAATTCATCCATGTTGTTCTTGCCAAGCATAACGGAGTATGTTAAGTTAAGTTTTTTGATCGCGGTTGCGTCGTAGAATGGTTTGTAATTCTCAAGGATCCTGGATGAACAGGTCGTGTTGACACCGCGCGTCGAAATGGAGTCCTTTGCCGAGTAGGGGATGCCTGTAAGCGGAGTCAAGCCTTCGCCTGTTTGGATGCGCTGATCTGTATCCCGCGCTTGTGTAAGCGCGAGTTCTTCCGAAACCGTCACATATGATTTGATCTGTGGGTCGAGTCGCCGGATGCGTTCCAGGTATGCCCGCGTCAACTCCTCCGACGAAATCTTGCGGCTCGAAAGCAGGTCATGCGCCTGCTGGATGCTTAGTTCGTGAAGTTCCATAATGTATCTATTGTTTACTCAATATGATTATGTCATGCTGAACGAAGTGGAGCATCTGCAATTCGGCGAAAGAGACTCTCACCTGCACGATTTGCTAAGCAAATCACGCCAGGCCGTCTCGCCCCGACGGGCTCGTGGCCCGAACGGGGTGCAAGTGTCGCTACGCTCACATCGTCCCGACACCTGCACCCACCGCAGGTGCGGTGTGTCCTTCGGGAGAGTGACATTTTTATTGCTCGGTGTGAACACGCGGGATGACAACGTAATCATCTTTTGATTGCGGCGCGTTGGAAAGGAATTCCTGGGTGGGAATGGACTCTTCGATCACGTCTTCGCGGGTCACACTTTTGTTGGCAGATGAAAGATACGCGGGCGGGACTGTATCCGTATCCACTTCGTTCAGGATGCTGACGTAATCAAGAATATCCTTGAACTGGGAAACGAACATCTCGGTCTCTTCATTGGTTATATCCAGCCGCGCCAGAGTCGCAATTTCCTTCACCAGTTTTTCATCCACGTGGATTTTCGATTTTTGATCCATAGGACATCCTTTTATGTCAGCCTCCCGATGTTCGTAGGGAGAATGACATAACCTTTCACGCGATCTTGATATGCAATTCCTTCAACTGCTTTGGCTCAACCTCAGACGGGGCATCCGCCATCACATCGCGGCCCGTTTGGTTTTTGGGGAAGGCGATCACCTCACGAATGTTGGGTTCGTCTGCGAGCAGCATGATCAGGCGATCGATGCCAGGCGCCATGCCACCATGCGGCGGCGCACCATATTCGAACGCTTCCAGCATGTGACCAAATTTCTGTTCGATCTGGTCGCCACTTAAACCCAGCAATTGAAATACCTTCAATTGAATGTCACTGCGATGGATTCGGATCGAACCCGAAGCCATCTCATATCCATTACAAACCATATCATAGGCATCCGAAAGAATGTCACCCGGGTTGGTCTCGAACTTCGGCAGGTCGTCCACCTGCGGCATCGTAAACGGGTGATGCTCCGCGTCCCATTTCTTTTCTTCTTCGTTCCAGGCGAACATGGGGAAATCCACAACCCAGGCAAATGCCATCAGGTTCGGGTCGGCCAGGTTCAACTTATCACGGAAGATAATTCGCAAGCCGCCAAGCACCTTGTTGACGACTGCTCGGGCATCTGCAGCGAATAGGATGAGGTCGCCTTCCTTCGCGCCGACTTTGGATTTGACCGCTTCCACTTCCTCGGGCTTGACGAATTTCGCGGCGGTTCCCTTCAAGCCTTCGCTGGTTACCGCCAGAGTGGCAAGTCCCTTCGCCCCAAGCGCCTTCGCCGACTCGGTCAACGCATCCACTTCCTTGCGCGAGGTATCCGCGCATCCAGATGCGACGAGGCATTTGATCACGCCGCCTGTTTCAATGGCAGATTGGAAAACACGGAAATCACTTTTGGCAAAGATGTCACTGACATCGATCAACTCCATACCAAAGCGCAGGTCGGGCTTGTCTGACCCATATCTATCGACAACTTCCTTGTAAGAGAACCTGGGCCACGGCGAAGAGAGCAATTTTTTGTGTGGCGTGACCGTGGGGATCATTTCGGTATAGAGCTGTTCCACCAGTGCCAAAACGTCGTCGCGCTCCACAAAGGACATTTCAAGATCGAGCTGCGTGAACTCAGGCTGACGGTCGCCGCGCAGGTCTTCATCGCGGAAGCAGCGCGCGATCTGGAAATAGCGATCCATGCCTGCGACCATCAACAGCTGTTTGAGCTGCTGCGGGGACTGGGGCAGGGCATAGAACTGTCCCGGATAAATACGTGAGGGGACAAGATAATCGCGCGCGCCTTCAGGTGTTGCCTTGAAAAGGATCGGGGTTTCGATTTCGATGAAGTTTTTCTTGTCGAGAAAATCGCGCATAAATTTGGTGACCTTATGGCGCAGCACCATGTTGCGCACCATACGTTCGCGGCGCAGATCGAGGTAACGATATTTGAGGCGCGTGTTCTCATCAGGCAGGTCATTCTCGCCGCTGACCATGAAGGGCAGGGTCTTCGCAGGGTTCAACACTATGATCGATTCGGCAATGATCTCGATCTCGCCCGTCTGCATCCTGGGGTTTTCCATACCCGTAGGTCGCTTGTGGACTGTGCCTGTGATCTGAATGACCCATTCCATGCGGACATTCGAAACAGCCTCCAGAGTCTCTTTTGCCAGGTTGGGGTTGACCGTGACCTGAACGATCCCATAGCGGTCGCGCATATCGAGGAAGATCACGCCTCCATGGTCACGGCGGCGATGGACCCAGCCAGAAAGAGTCACTTGTTGGTCTGTGTGGGTGGCTCTGAGTTCGCCACAGGTATGAGTTTTGTGCATGATGCGCCTCCAATGACATTTGCCATAGACAAAATAAATCGCCCTTCGCTACTGCGTTGGGCGATTGGTTTCCTTACAGAACTTACTTTTTAACCAGCAAAGCTTCGCCCAACGATAGGGGTATTATCGTCATTGTCATTATTGTTGTTATTGACGAAGCGAAGTTGGTGTTGCATGGTGTCGGGATTATAGCATAAACATCTCATTTGGATAGGAGCCTTTTCATTACCGTGTGCACGCAAAGGTTGTCAGGGAAAGAGAGCCTAGGGTAGGATAGTAAGTAGTCAGCAAAACCACCTACCCGAGGCTCAGAATGAAATATAACATTGAAAAAATAAATCAAATAGGTAAGCTAGTTCTTGGTGCAAAACTCTCAAGATCAACCTTGCGAAGGTTTTCAGCAAGCG
>JBDTPH010000098.1:0-22200 GCA_039932795.1 Chloroflexota bacterium | reverse complement strand
ATCTGTAGCTTAATTATGCCCGTTTTCGTGTCTAAATTCCCTTATCCACTATACAATGAACCAATACAACTTGTTAAAGAAGTGTCTTTTTTCTCTAACAAACCCTTTTCAGCTTTGATGATTGATTTCATTTCATCTTTAGAGAAGATAAAATCCATTTCTTCTTTTGTCTTTGGACTGGCATCTGTGATTTCATCATCAGCTTCTTCTATACTTGAAGGATAATGCAAACTATATTGATTTCTTGCGTTTTCACTGTTTAGCATTCTAGCTAGGAGTATCAAATCTAAAGAAAGTACCAACAATAGCGACTTTTGTATTTTATGTTTTATAGCAAGTTCTAAGGCACAACTGCGAGCATAGTTGATGTTTTGTAGGTGCTTTTGGAATGCTGGAGAAAAACCTGGACGGTTCTCCGAATTAAGATATCTTACAATATCTTGCTCCAAAAATCTTGCTCGCGACGGATAGTCAATCAAAGCATGATTGTCAATAGTTTTTAGGTCAGATGAACTTAATAATGCTGAAAGAGACTCATGCTGAGATGCTTTCCTATGTATACTCCTAGTAAGAATTTCAAAAAAACTATCTGCATTGTCTAGCAAACTTGTTGTTAACAGTAGTACTTCTCTCCACCTATTATCTTCTATGTGTGTTGCCAAACCATGTAAAGTTCCAGTAGTGGAGTTCTCTGCAATGTATTTGGCGGTAAAATACTCGTGAAAAGTAAGATGCGAAAAAGAATATATCTTCCAGGCGCGCTCCACTAATAACCCATGCTGTGCTTCGAGTGACTTTAAAACAATTTGACCGTCAATATCCTCCCTGGTATCTGATGGAGGTAAGTTACTTAAGTATTCCCCAATCTTATTCGCAAGGCGTTCTTGGTGTATAAAATACTCACTATTTTCAAAAGTTTCAGCTGCTATTCTAGCAAGAAGCTGGCGTTTTCTTCCTAAAGAAAGTTTTCTGTAGATATCGTCCCTCTTGATGTTTCTCGACGTATCCCATTTCTTTAATAGTGCTTCAATAGCTTCTTCGTAGATTTCTACACGCCTTTGAGGAAATGCCATTGTTTCATCAAAGGCCAAGCACAAGAGTGTAAGCAGTAAAGGTATCGACGCGAGTTCCTTTAGGCCTTCGTTGTCTTTACTTTCAATTTCTGTCAGAAACTTATTCTTTTTCGTGGGATTCTTGCTAAACCATTTTCCTGCAAAAGTTTTGATTTGATCGGCATTGAAATCTGCAATCTCAACATAAGAAAAGTTTTCAAACGAGTAGTCACTAGCAGCTATTCTACAAGTAATTAGAAATTGATTCTTGTCATATTGATCAATGAAGTTTTTTAATGAGGTTACAAGCTTAATCCTTTGTTGGTTTTCTTGGTTGACCTCATCCAAACCATCAAAGAGAACAATTGATTTGCCATCATTTAATATGGTTTCAATGAATAATCTCGATTCAGGAAAAGAGCAAATTTCAAATTGCTTAACGATAAATGTATTCAAATCTAAGCCAGAGTCGGACCATTCTTTTAACGATATAAAGATTGGGATACGATTAATTTTTCCCTCACTAGACTTCAAAGCTATAAATTTTAACAGTGTCGTCTTTCCAGCGCCGGGCTTACCCAGAATAAAAAGCTTGCTTATTTTGCTAATAACCTCAAATGCATTTTTCCGTTTTAAACTAGGGCTCAGGCTTGGGAATTGAAACTGAGATTTCCTTTCTTTTTTAGCCCTCTCCTTTTTATTCCAATCCTTTTTGTTTTTCTTGTCATCTTTTTCATCAAAAAAGGATTGAATGTCGAATCTTCTAAATGCGGCAATCTTATCTAATGTAAATACGTCGGTATAGATTCCTTCTAATGATACTGGTTCTGACATGCCAAATATGTGCATTGTCCCGTATCTTGTTCTGATTTTTGTTCTATAATTTTCAGCAGCTTGTTTCCAATTAAATTTTTCCCACTGGAATTTTACTAAACCTAGTACACTTGGGCGTAAACAATAGATAAGCTATACATGCAGAGCCTTGCCTTGGTAAGTCCACTTGAAGGGTTTTGCCATCGTGCGATTGTAGTATTCAATAAAAGCCAAGACCTTGCGTTTCAGATCGTCTACGGAAATAAAATTGCCTCGCTTTAGAACTTTGCGAACCAAGATGCTAAACCAAATCTCAATCTGATTCATCCAGGAAGCATGCTTGGGTGTGTAATGGAAAACAATACGATGCGTTGGATCGCTCAGAAAAGCAGCTCGAGAAGCCTTGGATTTCAAAATGCCAGATTTACCTTTCACGCCCAGGTCGATAGCAATATCTGATTCTTCTGCCACATAACGCACCAGCGAGGCAGACATATGCGTATTGAGATTATCGCTGACAAAATCCCATTTCCTGGTCAGTGGGTCTGAATCGACACGGCGCTTGATATGCTCGACAAAATCCTTTTCGTTGCGGGTCTTGCTGGCCGTACAGGCAACCAGTACGCCACGCACAACATCAAAATTGCAGATAAAAGACAAAGTGCCATGCCTGATATATTCGAATTCACGCCTCTCGACTTTACCCGCAGACATGGGCAAACCTGGATGCTTGCGCTCTAACGCCTGAACGCCGGTCATTTCATCCAGACTTTCCGTGCGTTGTCCCTGTTTTGCCTTTTCAGGAGCTTGTTTGTAGACATCGTTAATATCAGTGACCTGGTCATCAAAGCCATCTTCATAGGCAGGCGTCAGCCAATAGCGACTCAAGTGCGGCTGAATGTCAGCTTCTTTTTAAAAGCCTCGCCGCATGTCGGCTGGAGATGCCCTCAACAATCTTACGTTTCATCACTTCATCCGCAATTTCGCGCGCAGTCCATTGGCTAATTGGTCTCGCTGAATTTTCAGGTTTCTCACATGCCAGCGCTGCAATCTTACAGCGTTGATCGGCACTAATCCTGGCTGGCGCTCCTGGACGCGGCCCGTCTTGCAAACGATCTTCAAGACTCAAATCATCGTAAGAAATTGTCTGGGCTTTGGCAAAACGATTGCGCCAGCGTTGGGCTGTGTTGATGCTAACCTTTAGCTCTTTGGAAATCGTACTGTTGGTTCGCCCTTGTCCAGCCGCCAAAATGATCCGTGCTCGTAAGGCAATTTGCTGTCCAACATTATGGCGACGTACTAACTGTTCCAAGCGGGTTTGCTCTTCTTCACTCAAAAGTACTTCTGTTGCCTTTGGATAGGGCATTCTTTGCTCCCTGTTTTTTGGTTTTCAGCCTAGTTTACTGGCTGCTAATTCCAGGGTCAACCTTTTGGAATGCCTTATTCACCATTTGCGCCCAAGTGTACTAGTGCCTTATCAATAATTGATTTTCCATAGGCATCCCACAACCAAACGCCAGCTTGAAGTACTATGACTTTTTCATCCATGATTGCCCTCATTGCATATATTGCAGTATGGAATATAACTACACCACATGACGTCGAAATTTTATCTTGGATACAGCCTTGTTTTCAAGGTACTTTGTTCAAATGATAAGCAATCCGAATAACGAAACGATCAATGGATAGCTTGGATGACTTCGGTTATTTAATATCTACACCTTCGCTTGCTCAAAAACTCTTAATTATGTGCTAGAACTCCTTCTCCTCATCCTCCCTCGCCACCTCGCCGCGTTCCATCTTCTTCCTCAAATGCTCGGGCCACGTGTCGGGCAGCTCTGCCGTCCGATTGTAGGAATAGCCGACCGTAAATAGTTTCTTTAATGATGCAACAAGGACTTAATTAAATTCCAGAGATCGGGAGTTTCCAATACTTCTCCAAATGCTTTGACCCACGTCTCGATTCGTTTTGCATCCATGTTTGGATATTTGTCTGCAATCGTTCGAATATCCTCCAAATCCTTGGGACGATGGGCAATTGCTTTCATGATGACCAGATCTTCGGGGGTTGGGAGGCGCAACTGTAAAGTATCATCTACTTCATGTAATACACTGCGTTGGACCATTTCCTCTTCAAACGGTAACGCCCCCAGAGATATATCTATGCTTGTGTCTGTTAAAGCATGTCTCAAAAGCACAATTCGCGTTTTGCGTGCAAACTCAGCTGCATCCTCAACCCGTGGTTCGATCCCTTCTTCTTTTGCAATTTGCAAAAGGCGAGGCAATTCCCTGATGGATAGCAGGAACATGGCATCTACATCTTCCGTGAAGCGTGCCCTGCCGAGGATACTGACCGCCGCTCCGCCGATAATTACTCCTTGGTCGCCAAAACGTGACAATAGACGCTGCAAAGCATCCAACGCATCAAGAAGTGGTTCAAGATGGTCAGGCTGATTCATATCCATAATACTTTCGGATTTTTGCCCATCGTTCGAAAACTTCTATTTCCCCATCGTTGCTGCCGTGTGGGATACCAAGACGCTTTGCCCGCCGCATAATGGAATTAAGATGCTTCCAATTTCGTCTTGGCGTCAGGGCACGCAACTCCTGCCGTTCGATTTCCTCGACGGCCTTCCAGCGTTCCTTGTAAAGGCGGATATCACCAACATCCATGCAATTGCCGCCTATCTAACAAATAACTTTGCTGATAGATACGATTTGAAGGTTGATACCGCAATGAAAAGTAAAGTAAATTATGCTGCACTTTGTAATTATAGCACCTTGCCATAATCACACTTCCTTCTCCTCATCCTCCCCCGCCTTTTCCCCGCGGTCCATTTTCTTCCTCAAATGCTCGGGCCACTGGCTTACATCCTCCGATGGCAGGAATGTCAGGCTCGGGCCGTTCTGCCTGAGCAGTTCGCTCGTGCGGCAGTTGAGCACGGCTTTCGCGGCATTGATCCCTGACTGGGTCACGCCCGCCACGCCGTGACTGAGCGTGCTTGCGCCGCATAGATATAAACCCTCGAACTCGGTGCGCGGCGAGAAGGCCCAGGGTCCCACCTGCGACGGGCTTTTCTCGATACCGTAGAGATTGCCGCGCGTGGCGTTGAGATAATGTTCGTTCGTCAGCGGCGTGCCGAGGCTGTAAAACAAAATGTGTTTGCTCAACCCGGGCACGTGCTTCTCCAGCCCGCGCACCATGCGCCATGCCAGGTCTTCCTTCATCGCGTCGTAGTCAACGGAACGTTCACCGTATTTCGTTTTCGCCCACTTCTCGAACGCCTCATAGCCCACGAACGCGAACGATTCGCAGGTGTGATGTCCCGAATGCATCTTCGACGGGTCTTTCAACGTCGTCGCGGTCAGGAACATGCCCGGCGGAGTCTCGTCACGCAGCACCGCGTCGGTGAGGCCGTCCGCATAGATCCTGTCCACATCTTCATGGTCATAGAACCAGAAGTTGCCCGAGTCGAGCCCGCCATCGCGTCGTAGGTCCATATCCGTGGCGAAGAACAGGCTGAGGCACGACGTCGAATAGGTCACGGAATCCACCTTCCGCTTGAGACGAGGCGAGAGCTTGTCCTTCCCGATCAACTGGCCGAACGTGATCTCAGGGTCCGCATTGGAGATGACGACGCCCGCGCGGATCTCCTCGCCCGAATCCAATTCCACGCCGATCACCTTCCTCCCTTCGACGAGGATGCGCTTCACGCGACACTCGAGCCTGATCTCGCCGCCCGCGCGTTTCAGCGCCCTGACGAATGCGCGCGGCAGCGCGAACGCCCCGCCCAGCGGATAATAGCCGCCGTCGAGATAATGATGGGTGATGCCCGCATGCATGAAGGCCGAGACCTTCGAAGGCGGCAATCCGTGGTCGCCCGACTGCCCCGCCAGCACGCCGCGCAGGACGGGGTCGCTGATGTGGGCGTTGATCAGATCCGCGCCCGAAGCGCGCATCCACTTGAGGGCAGTTGGCGCGCTCATCGCCGATTTCAGCAGGTTGCTCAAATTGCCGAGGCTTCGAAGCGACGACATCATGTTCGTCAGATCGGAGAAATACGAATCGATCCCCTGCGCCTCCTGCGGGAACTGACTCTTCAACCGCTCGATTAAATTTTCTTTTCCTTTGGGAAAGTCCACGCGCTTCTCCCCGACGATGATGTGATCATAGCCATCGGGGTTGAGCTCGCAGAAAGTGAGATCCTGTGAAACGCCGAGACCTTCATAAATATTCCGCAAATGACCGCCCTCATGCAGGTCACCGATGTAATGCACGCCGGGGCTAAAGCGATAGCCGCTCAACGTGAACGAATGGGTCCACCCGCCGGGGCGGTCGTGCTGTTCGAGCACCAGTACTTTCTTGCCCGCCTGTGCGAGCGCCACCGCAGCGGCCAGTCCGCCTGCGCCCGAGCCGATGATGATTGCGTCGTAATTTGCCATGTGGACTCCATTCTTTAGATTCGGCGGGCTACCCTGACGGGCACACATAAAGCCCTGCCTCAGTCCGTGGTACCCTGCGGGTATGCTTCGCGAAAGTCGACTAGAGTCGACTCATGTCATCAACCCGTAGCTTATTCCTCTTCCCCCATTCTCTCATAAACATCCATGATGGTCCGCTCCCTGTGATGCTCCTTCTGCCTTGCAACATATCCCATAACCGTTTCAAGCGATCTTTCCCCTACTGTCAACGCGCCATAACCTGCCTGCCATTTGAAATGACCATCGCTCCCATCCATATGATTAATGGCATAAGCGCTCGCGCCTTTGAGATGACGAACACAATCTGCAACAGCGAACTTGGGTGGAATGGATACAACAATATGAACGTGATCATCAACATTCCCCGCGGCATGGATCTTCAAATCCAATTCCCTGGCTTTCCCATGGATCACACCGTAAAAGATCTTCTCAAGGTTTGGTGTGAGAGTCGGTTGACGGTCCATTGTTGACCAGATGATGTGATAGTGGAGTCGCCAGTAGGTCATTTCGATGTTTCCTTCGCTATTTGAATCTTTGCCGCGATTCGGTGCGGGATACCCTCACGGGCACTTGTAAATCCCTTCCTAAGGTCGTGGTACCCTGTGGGTATGCTTCGCGAAAGTCGACCCAGGTCGACTCGTCACGTCGAGCCCGAAGGGCTTTCATGTACTGAGGCAGGATTTCAATCCGCACCGATGATGATCGATCAACTCACATCATACTTTCCCACAATCGTCTGGATCTCCATCACCTGTGCATCCGTCAACGGGCCAAACTCCAGCGCGCCAGCATTATCTTTTACCTGCTGTACGGATTTGAATCCCGGAATGGGAACCATGCGCTCGTCCAATGCCCAGATGTACGCCAGCGCGCCCTGGGCCATTGTCCGCCCGTTGGAGGTCAGGATGTCGCGTATTTCATCGATGATCTGAAGACGTTTGACGATCTTAGGATGGGAGAAATCTGTTCCCTGCCTCACATCGTTTTCGGGGAAGGTTGTCGTTGCGGTGAACTTCCCCGTGAGAAATCCCTTGTTCAAAGGATCTTTGTTGATGCCCGCCAGGTCAAAATCCGCGCAGACTTTGCGCATCCCGGCGTTGTCGTGGATGGCATTCAACGCGAACTGGATGGATGTGCAGTGTATGCTGGTCGCTGCACTCGCGAAGGCCCGTGCGCTATCAACAATATCCGTGCTCCATCCATACCAGCGGAGCTTGCCGGTAGATACCAATTCCTCCAAAACGGCCTGTAGCTCCAGCGCCAGTTTGGGATTGTAGCCCCCTTCGTGCAGTTGATAGATGTCAATGAAATCGGTCTGTAAACGGCGCAGGCTGTTCTCCACATCGCTTCGAACATTTTGGATGATCTGATCTGGAGCGCTATAGACGGTTTTCCTTTCTTCGTTGACCATGTGCCCAAATTTTGTGGCGATCACAACTTTGTCACGTTTGCCTTTGAATGCGCGCCCCAGGAGAACTTCGCTGTGACCTGCTCCATAATTCGCAGCGGTGTCGAAGAAATTGACTCCCATCTCCAGCGCGGCATTCAGCGCACGGATCGACTCTTCATCGTCCGTGTTTCCCCAGCCGACAGGGTAACGTTCCTGCCCGGGTTGATCCCAGTCCCATGGACCACCGATTGCCCAGCATCCCATGCCCAGTGCGCTTACTTCCAGATTACTTTTGCCCAACGTTCGTTTTAGCATTTCGTACCATCCTTGTCTCGAACAACTGTATGAATTGGATGAAGAAGTTTTGGCATTACGAGATCTTTAGATCCACAGGAATGCAGCCAGAACGTGACCATTCACTTCACGCAGGAT
Source organism: Chloroflexota bacterium (assembly GCA_039932795.1). GTDB lineage: Bacteria > Chloroflexota > Anaerolineae > Anaerolineales > Villigracilaceae > Defluviilinea. The sequence continues at coordinate 14,031 of JBDTPH010000098.1, read as the reverse complement.
ACGCTCACAAATATATAAGCGCCGAACGTCGTTGTTCAGGATAACGATCCCATTGCCTGCTGTGAAATTCTCCCGAGAAACTGTTTGCCAGGCGTTTAGCTGCCCTTATTCGAGTATTTTACCTTTTCCAATCGTTCAGCCAGCGCGTTTGTCCAATCCATTGATCTGCATCTGCTTCCTTCAACACACAATCCAGTGCATTTATAAGTTCGTGCAACCCCATGCTTTTTTGTCGGGCAAGGATGATACCTGCGTGATGTAGATAACGTCCCCCGAGGACAATGAAATCACGAATGTTATATGTAAAAATGGCGCGACCTTGAGCGGTCGCGCCGAGTAGCTGTTGTTCATCGCTTGCGTCAAAGGGCATCCATTCAGTAGGGGTACGGGTCACATCGTGCTCACGCGCAAGCAGGGCATTATATAAAGCTTTGCTGGAAGGTTCAGCATCCAGATGCAAATGTAATTTCCTACTCATCCTTTGGCTCCAACGCGGCTTCGGCCTGGATGTGTGCATCGATTTCAACGCGATGGGCCTCGTAAAAACTTAATGCTTCCTGCACCTGTGCTGGTGGCAAGTCATAATCTTCTGCGATTTCAGAAGGAGTATTATTTTGCCCAGCAAGGGCTATGGTCTGAACCCGAATTCCGGTTCCACGCAGAACAGGAGATAGAGAACCGGATGCACCACGGCGATAGGTGATACTGGGAAACTCCGGATCGTCCAGTCCTTGAAGAAGTCCGCCTACTTTCTCTGCAACAGACCACAATATGAATTGATTTAGCGAAACGCCCTGCTTTTTTGCAAGCCGTTCAGCGTCTCTCTTAAGGTCATTGGGAAGATTTAAGGCATAGCGGGTCATAAGAGCCTTTCTTTATGATGTCGTATATGACATCATAAATGGCATCTCTTTTAACGTCAAGCGGTTTTCAACCGTCAAAGTGCGCACACTGATCTCACCCCTAACTACTGACTGAGGAAGTGGGAAATCACCCACCCTAACTCGATGTTTCGCCCAGGTCCACTTTACGGGTGGTGTAGCTTTCGTAATCAGGGACCAGGCGGTCGTATTCGCCGTCCATAAGCGGAGAGGAGATCATGAAATCCGCTGAGGCGCGATTGCAGGCAATGGGAATATTCCACACTACTGCCATGCGCAGGAGCGCCTTCACATCAGGGTCGTGGGGCTGGGGCTCAAGCGGGTCCCAGAAAAAGATGAGGAAATCGATCTTGTTGTCGACGATCTTGGCGCCGATCTGCTGGTCGCCGCCGAGGGGCCCGCTTTTGAGTCTCACGATTTTGAAGCCAAGTACATCCTCCAGGATTTTTCCGGTTGTACCTGTTGCGAATACCTGATGATGGGCCAGAAGATCGCGGTTGTACTTTGCCCATTCCACCAGGTCCCGTTTCTTGTTATCGTGTGCGACAAGGGCTATTTTCTTGTCATGCTCCATGGGGATTTTTTTGTGAGCCATAATCGTATATTGCTCCGTTCTATATCAAGCTTGATCAGTTTGGTTGTAGTTGTAGCTGTCCAAGTGACTTCACCCTCGCTCCTGGCGCGAGATGAGATGTGACTTGATCAACCGGACAGCATCTTTTCGTGATAGAGAAATTCCCTCAATAGTTCAGGCACGATCCACGCATATTCCTCGCGCAGCGGACCTTCCATCCTGGTGATGCCCTGGTGCCATGCGAGCGCCGTGACAATGGATGCCACGGGCTTTGAGAAGCTGTAGGCAGTCAGCAACACTTCCTTTGACGCGAATTTCTGCCATGGTTCCAGATAGCGATCCAGCAAAGCAGACATCTGCGGTGTAAAGGAATAATCGTCCAGTTTGAGCGAGTTCTCGATGCTGACGAAAAAGGTACGCAGAGATACAAACGGATGGGTCACACTGGCATCGCCCCAATCGAAGAAGATGATGCGTCCATCTTTGAGCAGCACGTTCCCATCATGGAAGTCTCCGTGATTCAGCGATTCGGGAATCCCAAATGAGGCCAGTTCGGTGCAGATCTGGTTGAAGCGCAGTGATCGGTCCTGTAATTCATGCAACTCGCTGGAAGTCAACCCTTTTGGTTGATCGACCATCAGGCTTTCTTCATCCGTGAGCAATTGCTCGTAAAACGCAGGCAGCATCGCAAGACGACGATCGGGAATCCCCAGAGCCAGAATCTCGGAGACGTGCTCGGCGAGTCCGATCTGTACTTCGGCGTAGCGCGTGATGACAGGTTCCCAGGGCGCGATATCCTGATTGGGACGGATGAACGAGCGAAGCTGTTCACCACCATCGCGCATCAGCATCCATCCGTGTGCGGTATCCACTGCGACCATCTCAGGCATGCAATCGGGATACCAGTCCGTCAGCGCAGCCGTTACCGCGGCTTCATAGACTGTCTCAGATGCTGTGGCTTTGAAGAACAGTGTGCCCTGATTGGCTGGAACGCGCATCACTGTTGACCATGGACGTATATGCGGCTGTTCGATCTCGTCAGTAATACGGATGGCCTGACGCTCTGCTTCGGCGTGAATCCAATCACGGACTTGTTTCAGCCAGGCAGGATCCTGCCAGAGAAGTGGAGCTTGATCTGTCATATTAATTGTGAGTCACTATGAAAATTATCTGATGCTTAGACGCCTTCATTTTTGCGGATGAATTCCTTGAGTGAGGCGTTATGCTGATGTTTTGAACAGATTATAGCACTGCCGAATCGAGCCTCCCAATTTCTGAATTTCTTATCCAATTTCATTGACACTGCAAGACCCTCATGTTATCCTTGCGGGCGTAGGATACCAGCAGTTTGCTTTGGAAGTACCAGGTTGGCTCACGGATCATCCGTGAGCCGCTTTGTTTTACGCCGTTGAGGCGGCTCCGATGCAACACCCAATGAGTACCCTCCAAATTTTCTACTTGCCATAAGGAGGCAAAAATGTCGGAACGTATCAACGGTACAGTCAAATGGTTCAATGGAACAAAGGGCTACGGCTTCCTCGCTCGCGAAGGCGGCGAAGATGTCTTCGTCCACTTCTCGGCCATTCAGGGCGAGGGTTTCAAGAACCTCCAGGAAGGCCAGCAGGTCGAGTTCACTGTTGAACAGGGCCCCAAAGGTCTTCAGGCGAGCAACGTCGTCGTTGTCAGCTAATTGACTGACAGAAGATAAAAAATCCCCGGGATGAAAGTCCCGGGGATTTTTCTGATTCTGATCATGGCTGTCATTCTTCTGGGCGACACTTGTACCGCAGGTGAGGGAAGAATCTCTATTTCGTCCACGAGACTCTTCGCCAGCGCCTGGAGCGACATGGACTAATTCTGCAACTGTCTCGCCCGGCCAATAAAAGCAGCAACGATCAACGCGATGGAAAATGGAAGGAAGAACAGAACGTTACCGTTGCTGTGTGCGCCGAGATAATCCACAACGTCCACTTTGTTCAGGGGTCCAATGTACCAGAGCGAGATATAAATGATCTCGAATACCTTGCTGCTGCTGCTCCACACGCCGCATGCAAGTGCAAAAGAGGGGATAAAGAACGCGGCGGAGATCCATGCCAGCAGGCCGATGCTGTCACCTGTGCCGATCAACTTCAATGCGACGCCGCTCCCGGTCAGCGCGGTGACAAGGAAGCCTGCCAGCCACGTAGCAGGGAGCTGCCTCCACAGCGGCGCGGCAGACGAGAAAACCATCTGATGCGCGTTATGTTGAATCTCGCGGTTGCCCAGGCCAGACCAGATCAGGATGGGCCATATCCATGTAAATGGAAGCACGAAAGCGCGGACGTTTTCCACGGTGTTGGCGAAGGATGCAACGATGAGTCCAACTGCCACCGCATACCACCACCAGCGCTGTCCCTTCAGCAGAAGCTTGAGTTCAAAGACCAGCAGACGAAGGAACGAGAATGTGTTCGATGAGGCGCTTAACGGAGTCAGGTGAACGGTGGGCAGCGGCTTTGAAACGGGTACAGGCTCCGGCTTGTTAAGTGACGCGTCGCTTTTCGTCCGCTTTGGCTTTCTGCGCGAGGGATCGAAGCGGTCAAAGAAGAGCGCGCCGAGCAGGGTCAGCCCAACAGCGATAAGGAAAAAACTCAGGCGCGCAAGGATCAGGTCTACTGTCCAGTGAATGCCTGCCCATGTGAATGTTCCAGCGAAGACTTCACCGCCCGCGCCAAGTGAGAAACTGCCACTGTAATCGGGATACACCTTCCAGACGGCTAGCTGCATATCCTGCATTAACAAGCCCATGCCCAATGGTTCAAAGGCCGGGTTGCTTTTGATCATCCTGTCGATGAAAGGGAAAATCATGACGAAGCCGAAGAAGTAAACGATATTACCAAAGCCACCCGCCAGGAATGGGATGGTTTCAAAAAGTACAGCCAATGCCGCGACCATCGCTACAACGGGCATGGCGATAAAGATGAACGGCAGGATGAACGCGCCGAATTCAACGCCAGTGCTTTCACCTTGCAGGAACTGGATGACGAGACCCGCCAGCGCGAGCACCGTGACCATTGCCATCAGCACCATGAAGTTGCTGATCCATTTGCCAAAGGTATACAGCGGACGTGTAAGCGGCGTGGTCGCCATGATCTGGCCGACGCCTGTTTCGCGGTCGTGTGCCACCGAGCCTTTGACAAGGTAAAAACCGAACCAGCCCAGGAAGAACGATGCAATGAGTGCCATCATCGCGCCCACCCAGGCAGAATTGTATTCGCCGCGGTATTGACCCAGCTCGAGCGTGAGATTTCCAATGCCCGTTTGATATCCGAGGAACACGATCAGCCCCAGCATGATGAGGAAGCTATAACGGCGGACGCGCTCCAGAAAATCGGCGCGCGCGATGTGATAGATGACGCGCACCGTACTCACGACCGGCCTCCGATGAAATACAGATACGCATCTTCAAGATTCGGTGAAATGCTTTCGGCCTCCGCTTCGGGTTTGCTGTCACTCACCACGCGCACCTGCACACCATCGGTCCTGCGGATGGTCCCGCTGATAATGTGTTTTTGTTTGAGCGCGGGCAGATCGTCGCTTTTGACACACCACTCCCACACTTTGCCATCCAATTCCTTGAGTAGATCCTCCGGCGCGGCTTCGCGCAGGAGTTGACCCTTATTGACGAGCGCGATACGTGTGGCAGTCGCTTCCACATCGGAGACGATGTGTGTGGACAGGATGACGATTCTTTCCCCCGACAAGTCTGAGAGCAGATTCCTGAAGCGGACTCTCTCTTCAGGGTCCAGGCCCACAGTGGGTTCATCCACGATCAGCAGCTGCGGATCGTTCAATAGAGCCTGCGCAATGCCGATGCGTTGTTTCATACCTCCCGAATAGCCGCCAAGCGGTCTCCTGGCGGCTTCCACAAGGTTCACCACCTGCAGCAACTCATCAATACGTTTGTGCGCAGCCGCGGCGTTGAGTCCCTTGATGGCTGCCATGTATTCGAGGAATTCGATGGCGGTCAGGTTGGGATACACACCAAAGTCCTGCGGTAGATATCCAAGCACGGCGCGCAATGTGTCCGGCGATTTGACAACGTCCACATCATTCCACAGGATCTGTCCGTCTGTAGGTTTGGTGATGGTTGCCAGCATGCGCATGAACGTGGATTTGCCCGCGCCGTTCGGCCCGAGCAAGCCGAGAATTCCAGGTTGTACGTTGAGAGAAAAATACTTCAAACCCCAAAAGTCACGCCGGTATTGTTTGCCAAGATTTGTGACAGCAAGCTGCATGATGCCCTCTTTCCATGATGATATGAGTTCGATTGTAGCACTAGGTATACGAGAAAGAAACGGGCAGGTTTCGGAAATAAAAAGAGCGAGCCTCTCAGCCCGCCCACTTTCCACTTTCTATTTTCTCTTATCCATGCCTGCTCATAAACTTTTCCATGCGCTGGAGCGCTTCCTCGATCTTGCTGTATTCGGTGGCATAGCACATGCGCGTGAACCCATCCCCGCCGGGACCAAACGCGTTGCCCGGTACAACGGCAACGTGTTCCTCGAGCAATAACTTCTCGGCAAATATCTCATCATCCATGCCCGAGGCCCGGATGTTGGGAAACGCGTAGAACGCACCGCGCGGCTCAAAGGTCGAGAGCCCCAGGCGGTTGAGTCCCGCGACCAAAAGCCTTCGGCGGCGGTCATATTCCGCGACCATTTCCTCCACATATGGATTTCCACTTTTTAAGGCTTCGAGCGCGGCATCCTGGGCGGTGGTCGGCGCGGACATGATCGTGTACTGATGGATGCGTACAAGTCCCTGAATGATGTCAGCGGGTCCGCAGGCATAGCCAATGCGCCAGCCGGTCATCGCGTAATCTTTTGAAAAACCGCCCAGCAAAATGGTGCGCTGTTTGAGGCTTTCATCCAGGGCGGGGAAGCAGACATGTTCAAAGTCATACACTAAACGGTCATAGATCTCATCTGAAACAACGAGCAGGTCAAACTCTTCCGCGATCCTGCCGATCTCGAGCATTACCTCGCGGGTTGCCACGGCGCCGGTCGGGTTGGACGGGTAACCGATAAAGATGCACTTGGTGCGCGGCGTGATCGCCTTGCGGATGTCTGCCGGATCGACCATGAAGTTGTTTTCTTCGCGCGCAATCACTTCCACAGGGATGCCATTCGCCATGATCACTTCCGCTTGATAGGAAACAAAACAGGGGGTGGGAATGATGACTTCATCGCCGGGGTCAAGGATCGCAGTGAACGTAAGATACAGCGCCTCGGATACACCTACGGTTGCGATGATCTCAGATGTGGGATCGTATTTCACGTTATACAGGCGCATTAAGTTTTCGGAAATGGCTTCACGTAGTTCGAGCTTGCCCCAGTTCGAGGTGTAATGCGTTTCGCCGTTTTGCAGCGAACGAATACCCGCTTCAAGAATGGGTTTTGGCGTTGTGAAATCAGGCTCGCCAATGCCAAGCGAGATCACATCCTTCATCGTCGCGGCAATATCAAAAAATTTTCGGATGCCCGAAGGTTTCAGCCCCGCTACTCGTTTTGACAGACGTTGAACATTGCTCACTTCCTGCATTGCGCCTCCATTTGGCTTTGTTGCTCCTTGCGCCGTGGACGTCATCCGGAGCATTAGATAGGTTGGATATGCCATTCGTCGGGAACTTCCCGATAGGTTAGATCAAAGGCCTGCCCGTCAGTCGTCTTGACTCGGAATCCCTTTTCACTGGGACCACGCCAGCGTGACACAATTTCTGCGATTTCATAGTGAACACCCTGCCAGGTCAGCGAAAGCGGACGCTCGGCAAAGCTTGCATCCGAGCGGCATTCCACCGTGTTCATCCCGGGTTGGGCTCCAAAAAGGTGACATAGCTGCCATCGCCAATGTTCAACTGGATGAACTGCTGATCGCCTCTTCCCTGCACTTTGACCTGTCTCCCGATCAGGGAGCGACTCAGCGCCGCAGACTCGATGTTGCAACCCGCCTCGATAATGCTTTCCTTTATCATGCTGTTTGTGATCGTGCAATCAGCCCCAATCGACGCGTAGGGACCAATGACTGAGTTCGAAACTTTTGCACTCGGGTGAACAAAAGATGGAGCAATGATTTCCACACCATCCTTCGATTCGTTTGTGGTCTTGTTGGCTTTGCCCTGGTCGAGCAATATCCTGTTCGTGTCCAGCGTTGCTTCGATCGTCCCCGTATCGAGCCAGCTCTCGCCGGTCTCTGTCCGCACTTTTGCGCCCTTTTCGATCATGACAGAAATGGTATCGGTCAGGAAGAATTCCCCTTTGAGAGCCAGGTTGCGTTGCATCTGATCTTCAATGGCGGCGAGAAGTTTTTCGGCGCTCCTGAAATAATAACAGCCGATCACAACCAGGTTGTTTTCCAGGGTTGTCGGCTTTTCGATAAAGCGCTTCACCAGGCCATCTTCGCCCAATTCCGCCACCCCAAATCGACGCGGGTCTTCAACGGGCATTACCCAGGCTACTCCATCGGCTTCCTCCTTATCCAGGAAGGAAAAATCTGTTTCCATTAATGTATCTGAGAAACACATCATCATTGGGCCGTGTAAATGCTCACGGGATAATGCCAGCGCATGAGATTGTCCCTTCATCTCAGTTTGGACAACATAATGTGCCTTGAGATTTGGGTAGTTTTCCTGCATGAACTTCGGCACCTGAAGCTCCCCCAAATAAGGACCCACGATGAAAACGTACTCCACGTTGTCAGGGTCGGGGAGGGTCTTGAACATATCGAGTAGATGCTCAAGCGTGGTCTTGCCTGCCACGCTGACGAGCGGCTTTGGCTTGCTGTAGGTATGCGGGCGCATGCGTGTTCCCCAGCCCGCCATGGGGATGACTACAGTGAGTGGTTTATTCATAAGACAATTTTACCGCGTGAAACAGGTAGGCAGGGCACGTTACATCCTATTGTAAAGAACGGATCTGTTATTTCCATACGACACCATTTAATCATGCCCCAGGATGGGATGCGGCTTGTAGGGTTCTTCGAGCCGTTTGATCTCGTCATCTGAAAGCTTGATATCAAGCGCGGCAATGGCCTGGTCGAGATGATCCATTTTGGTCGCGCCAATGATGGGGCTATGGACGTACAGCTTGCTCAGTATCCAGGCGAGGGCCATCTGTGAGCCAGTCACGCCGCGTTCCTTTGCGACCTCTGCGACGCGGTCTGCAACGATGAAGTCTTCCTCACGGAAATATAAGCCGTTGGCGAACGGATCGCTGTTGGCACGCGCCGTCTCGCCGCCTCCACCACGCTTGCGGTTGCCGGCAAAAAATCCGCGCGCCATCGGGCTCCAGGGGATGAGCCCAATGCCCTGATCCACACAAAGCGGGATCATCTCACGTTCCTCTTCGCGGTAGGCCAGGTTGTAGTGGTTTTGCATGGACACGAATTTTGTCCAGCCATGTCTCTCAGATGTATGCAACGCTTTGGCAAACTGCCAGGCGAACATGGATGATGCACCGATGTAACGCGCCTTGCCCGCGCGGACAACATCGTTCAGCGCTTCGAGAGTCTCTTCGATGGGCACTTCATAATCCCAGCGGTGGATCTGGTACAAATCAACATAATCCATTTGCAACCGCTGCAGCGATTTGTCGATCGAGTCCATGATGTGCTTGCGCGAGAGTCCCTTGTCGTTGATGTCATCGCTCATCTGTCCATTTACCTTTGTGGCGATGATGATGTTCTCACGCTTCACACCGAGACTCTTGAACAAGTTACCTGTCACGCGTTCGCTTTCGCCCAGGGAATACACATCCGCGGTATCGAAGAAGTTGATGCCGGCGTCCAGGGCGCGCTGGATAAATGGTTTTGATGCCTCCTCTTCAAGGATCCAATCGCGCCATTTCTTGGACCCATAACTCATCATACCCAGGCACAGGCGTGAGACTTTCATTCCAGTCTTCCCAAGATTTACATATTCCATGTGTTCCTCCTCTATTTCTCCTTAAGCTCCCTTTGCCGTCCTCGGCGAAGGGGTTATTGTCAGCCATTCATTTATATCTGTGAGCTTGATGACTGGTTGTCTTCCATAATCATAATATCCTGCGCTTGAATATAGGTAGTCTGCTCTATCTTTTGCAAGGTGCCAATCTTTTGCGACAGGGTTTTGATGAATGTATTCCAGTTTTTGCTGTAGAAATTTCAGCGAATAGATATTCTTTGCCTGAATTTCCTGCCATATGCTGTGATCATGTCGTTGGTCACGTCTCTGCTGTTTGAATAATTCAAGCAACTCTTTTTGATTTTGCTTTCGAAGCTTCTTTAGGATTTCATGTGCCGTAAAAGAGCCAAATTGCTGAATAATTTCTCCAATGGAATCACCTTCAGGCTTGAGAATTGTATGAAGATGAGATGGCATAATGACAAAAGCAAAGAGCAGTATTCGTTTCTGCTGTTGCATCCACGCCAATGAGTTCAAGGGAATCTTTGCATATTCATCTCTTATAAATAGATGTTTCCATCCTACAACCGATGCCGTGATGAAATACAGATGACCTGGGTTATGAAAAGATGCAAATGTCATGGGCAAATATACGGCCGCCGAGGACGGCGGCTGGAGCATGTGTTCCTCCTCCATTTCATCACAGCCTTGCTTCCATCTCTTCGATCACTTCTTCCATCAGGTCCACCGCTTCCTTCAAGGTTGCCGCGTCAAACGCGAACTTTGCTCCTGCGGCGGTGAATAGCTCGGGCAGAGGCACGGTAGCACCCAGCGCCAGCGCCTTGCGATAATCTGCAACAGCCTTCTTCTGATCGTGACGCGAATTTGCCCATACCTGCACCGCTCCCAACTGGGCAAGTCCATATTCCACATAATAAAATGGAGATTGAAAGATATGCGCCTGGCGATGCCAGTAGGTTTTCCTGGCATCCTCCAGCCCGGAATAATCAATGCCAACCATAAATCGATCCCACAGCTCTGCCCATTTCTCCTCGCACTTCGATGCATCTGAACTCTGGTGTGGATTTTCATAAATCCAATGCTGGAATGCATCCACCAGGGCCATATAGGGCCAGAATTTAATTATGCCTTCAAGGTTATCGATCATGGCACGCGCTGCTTCGCTGTCTGTATAATATCCTCCACATGCCCTGGTTACATAAGGAGAGGCAAGCAACTCCATACTCATGGAAGCGACCTCGGCAAATTCTGCAGGTAAATAGATCTCACCGCGCTGATAAAAATGAACATGCGCACGTTCGAACTCATGGAAGGCATGCCCGCCTTCATGCAGTATTGTTTGTACATCGTCAGGTGTCTGGGTGTTGCTCATGAAAACGAATGGACGATGAGCAACATGCAGGCCAAGGCTATAAGCGCCCGGTGCCTTGTTCCTGCGTGTTTCAAGGTCGAGCAAATTTTCATCCATCATGATCTGGAAATATTCGCCAAACTTCAGGTCCACCTGCTCGAAGATGGCGCGTGTCTTTGATTTAAATTCATCGATGGATTCATACGGCCTGACCACAGTATCGCCATATGGATTAACATCCCTATCCCAGGGTCGCACCGAATCGATTCCCAAATGTTGCCTGCGCCTTTCATAGGCTCGTTGCGCGGCCGGGACGACCACCTGCTCAATCGCAGCGTGGAAGGATTTGCAATCCTGCGGGGAATAATCAAAGCGAAATTTTTGTTTCCACGTGTAAGCACGGTAATCAGGCATATCGGCGTTTTCAGCAATCTTCAGGCGCAAAGGGACGAACTTTTCCCATACCTCGTTAATAAGCTGGCGCTCTTCCATGATACGCGCAAAGCGGGTCTCCCAGGCGCGCTGACGTACGGAACGATCCCTGTCCATTAAGAGTGGAAACATTTGTGCCATGGTCCGTTCTTGACCATCCCACATCACAGTAAGCGAACCAATCAGCTTGTTGTATTCAGTTACGAGTTTTTGCTCCTCCGCCAATAAAGGCAGATTCTCTTCCGTAAAAATTTCTGTCTCTGCCCGCATCATACGCAAAGCCGTCTCAAAACTTTTCGGGGAAAGACCGCTGCCAATTAATTTGTCTTTCAATTTCTGTTCAGCGGTCTTGACGGCTGGTTGTATCTCTTCAATGTATTTGTTGAATAGATCCTCAGCAGTTTGATCTGCTGTATTCACGGTGGTTGCAATGTAGAGCCGCCAGTACTGTTCGTCCGCTGTCGCAGCGAGCGTGGACCAATCATTAAGCCAACCTTCAATAGTACCCGTGTTCAATGGGCATGATTCCAGGTCCTTGTAATATGGCTCGTAGTCGTTCCACGTTAGGGCGAGGATGGACGCAGCATCCATGGGAAGAGTTTGAAAATTCATGGTTTCTCCGTTATAAAAAATAGAGCCAATGGTGGCTCTATTTTATTACAATCAGGTTTGCTAATGAAGCCGCGAGTCGTTTGATGCCTACCGACTCAAACACAACATCCACGATTTCGTCATCGTCCTGAATTCGAGTGTTGAGGACAATCCCCTCACCCCAGACCTGGTGACGGACGTGTGTGCCGGCGCGGAACTTTGATTCGATAACGGCGGCAGATTGAGGCCTCGAAGGAAGCGACCAGTCCGTGTCGGGGACTCGTCCACGGATGGAACGTCCAGTGCGGGTTTTGCCAACGAGCAGATCCGCAGGCAGGTCATCCAAAAAGCGTGAGGGATAGGTTTCCTCGGCAGCACCGCGCCCACCACGTTGGATGGCGCGGATGAGGTAGAGTCTGTCTTTTGCACGCGTAATACCCACATAAAAGATGCGGCGTTCCTCTTCCATGGATTCAGGCTGATCGAAGGAACGACTATGCGGAAGAATCCCGTCATCCAGACCCACGATGAAGACCGCTCCAAACTCAAGCCCCTTGGCCGCATGTAGGGTGAGCAGTGTGGGGACGTTGCCTTCTGTAATGGTATCCTGATCGGAGACGAGTGCAACGTTCTCCAGAAATTCATCCAGCGAGCGGGTGGAATATTCCTCAGCCAGGCGCTTCAACTCCAGCACGTTCTCCCAGCGGTCTTCGCCCTCTTCTGATTCATCGTCAATATATGCCTTGTAATTCAGGTCCTTCACAATGCGATCGAACAGCTCGGCAGTGTTCATGGATAACGCTGTGGTACGCCAGTTAGCCAGCATTCCGCCGAAATCGGCGAGGGAAAGAGCTGCACGACCCGTAAAAGCTCCCCAGAAAGGAGACTCGGCGCCGCGCGCCAGATCCATGAGCACGAAGCCCGGCTGTATTTTATTTTGGCGTGCGATCATGTGCAACGTGGTAAGCGTCTTATCGCCGATGCCGCGCGCAGGAACATTGACGACACGATCAAGACTCGCTTCATCGGCGGGATTGTGCACAAGACGCAGGAACGAGATCATATCCTTGACTTCGCGCCGTCCGTAGAACCGTTGCGCGCCCACCAGACGATAGGGAAGCCGCGCCTGTAAAAATGCCTCTTCCAGCAAACGCGACATGGCATTGGTACGGTACATGACCGCGCACTCGCCGGGCTCGAACTGACGTGACGCCACGAGCTGCGCGATGGCATCCACGACAAATGCTGCCTCTGAATAGTCATCAGGCGCTTCATAGAAGAAGATTTTTTCGCCTGCTCCGCGCTCGGTGAAGAGTTGTTTGCGTTTGCGGTTCTGGGCGCGGTTGATAACTCCCATGGCTGCGTCCAGAATGGTCTGGCGTGAGCGATAGTTCTGTTCGAGCAGGATGGTCTGGGCATCGGGGAAATCCTGTTCGAAGCGCTGCACGTTGCGCCAGTCTGCACCGCGCCAGGCATAGATTGATTGGTCGGGGTCGCCTACACAAAAGATATTTCTATTAAAGGAAGCAAGGTGTTTTACAAGTGCATACTGGGCAAGATTGGTATCCTGGAATTCGTCCACCAGTACATGACGGAAGCGCTGCGCATACTTGTCGCGCACCGTTGGGTTCTCTTCCAGGAGACGGGCAGTGTACATCAGCAGGTCGTCAAAGTCCACGGCATTGCTGGCGATGAGGCGTTTTTGGTATTCAACATACACACGCTTCACGATCTCATCGCGATAGGTTTGTGCGGGGTAGTCATCTGCCCGGATGAGTTCATTCTTGGCGTGTGAGATCGCGCCAAGCACACTGGCAGGGCGATACAATTTCTCGTTGATGTTCATTTCACGGATCACACTTTTTACGATCCGTTCCTGGTCATCGGTATCGAAGATCACAAAATTGGACTGGATCGGCAGGTTGTCCGCTTCGCGTCTCAGCATACGCGCGCAGATCGAATGGAATGTGCCGAGCATGATCCCTTCAATGGCCTGGTCCGGGAGCAGGCGTTTGACGCGTTCACCCATCTCCTTTGCCGCCTTGTTGGTGAATGTGACCGCCAGGATCTGCCACGGGCGCACACCTTCAACTGCGATCAGGTATGCGATCCGCTGGGTGAGCACACGCGTCTTTCCGGAGCCCGGGCCTGCCACCACTAAAACAGGCCCGTTGCCGGCTGTCACAGCATTACGTTGCGGTTTGTTGAGCTTGTCCAGAAAGTCCATTGGAAGGATGAATTAGGAAGGATGAAGGGTAAAGAAAGA
>JBDTPH010000097.1:0-16024 GCA_039932795.1 Chloroflexota bacterium | reverse complement strand
CATCCGTTTAATGACCTCGTCCACATGGCTGCATCCTGGATCTGGAGCTCAGGAGGTCACATCATGGATAACCGCGGCAAGCAGGTGCTCTTCAACTCACCGGCCGCGCTCGCTGGTTTAAGTGCCTTCCTCAAGCTTTTGCGCCGTGTGCCTGATACCGAGTATCTGGGCTCGGATGAATGCATGAATGCCCTCATCGAAGGCAGGGCATCTGCAGTCATTACTGATGCACGCGCTCTTAACACAGCCATCCAGAACAAAGCTCCCAATGTCCAGAATATTGGTGCGGCCAGTCTCCTGAGTATTCCCTGGTCTGGGGGTGGAAGTCTTGTGGTATGGCGCCATACCCATGGCTATCCTGACCGTCTCGAAGCCGCGTATAAACTCATCGAGTTTATGGTTCGCAAACAAACCATGATGGATCTTGCCAGTAATTGCTACACGCTCCCGTCCCGCACCGACGCGCTCGACGAGCTCTTCCCACCTGATCACACACTGCGGCCCGTCATGCTCCAGCTCATTTCAACGGGACGCTCCTATCGCCCCATTGCCCTCTGGCACCGCATCGAACATCAATTCGGCGTTGAACTGGGGACAGTTGCGAAGAACCTCATGAAGGATCCAAATCTGGATCTGGACTCAGCCCTGGCAGAAGCAATGGACTCCCTGGCATATCGGCTTAACCTGACGCTTGAATAAGATGCGCCGCCTCCATCCCCCTTCGTCTGCGTTCAGGATAAGCCTGTGTCTGCTCGCCGCTGTATTGGCATCCTGTTCAGCCGCAGCCACTTCCGTTCCGACTCCCACTGAAACGCCGATCCCTGCATTGACCATGACTCCTACTCCCCCGCCCTTTCGGATCATCGCGTATGCAACACATGCAATCATCGAAAGCCTTATCCCATACGATCAACTCACTCACATTAATTACTCCTTCCTCACCCCCAATGCAGATGGGACATTCAACCCAATCACCAACGCATGGAAATTACAACAGATCGTGGCGACCGCTCACACAAGAAATGTGCAGGTGCTCATCTCGGTTGGCGGCTGGGGCTGGGATCATCAATTCGAAGAGCTGGCAGCCAACCCTGAGTCACGAAGCGCCTTTGTCCAAAACTTGAAAGCCTTCATGGACCAATATCAGCTTGATGGCGCAGACATTGACTGGGAATATCCTGATCCCGGAGAATCGTCCCAAAATTTTCTGGCTCTCATTACGGAACTGCGCGCCGCCATGCCAGATAAATTACTGACCAGCGCGGTCGTGGCCTATGGCGATGAATATGGGCTGGGCATTCCAACTGAAACATTTGAATTGTTCGACTTCATCAACATCATGACCTATGCCGGTAAAGACCATGGCACGATGGAACAATTCAACAAGGGACTGGAATACTGGAGTTCACGTGGCTTGCCGATGGACAAGATCGTCATCGGTGTACCTTTTTACAGCGAGCCCGGCGGAGTTTCCTTTACGAAACTTGTAAAGGACGACCCGGCCGCGGCACAAGTGGATACCTTCGACTATATCGGTGCAGTGCAACGCTACAACAGCATGCCGACCATTCAAACAAAAACAAAGATCGCCATGCAACAGGCAGGCGGCATCATGTTCTGGGCACTCGATCACGATGCACAGGGCGAGTTCTCCCTGGTAAACGCAATCTACGAAATCGTTCATACACCCTAGGCATGTCATTCTGATCTACAGGGTTACTGAGGCCCTTCGGCTTCGACTCAGAATGACATAACAGGAAGTAATTGGAGACCCTTATGACAGACTTTACTCTCGGAGTAAACTACTGGCCGCGTCGCAAAGCCATGTATTGGTGGAGCAACTTTGATGACGGCGAAGTCTATGAAGAATTCGCCATCATCAAGGATATTGGAATGAACGTTGTGCGTTTATTCCTCCTGTGGGACGATTTTCAGCCTGAGCCCACATCCGTATCAACCGACGCAGTGGACAACCTGGCAAAGGTTGCAGACATCGCCGCAGACAACGGACTCGGACTCGACGTCACCTTCTTCACGGGTCACATGAGCGGACCGAACTGGTGCCCGAGCTGGTTGTTGGGCGGCGAACTGCCCTGGAAAGGCGGAAACGAATGGATCCGCGACATTGTCAGCGGGGGGAAGCTGGTTCAGCAGGGATACCGAAACATGTTCCATGATGAGATGGCGTTGAGTGCTACACGGCTGCTTTTGAAGACAGTGGTCAGCAGGCTCAAGGATCATCCAGCCATATGGATGTGGAATCTTGGCAACGAACCTGATCTATTTGCGTGGCCCAACACATCCGATGAGGGAGCGGCCTGGGTCAGGGCAATGGTCTCGCTCATCAAGCAGATCGACCCCAACCACCCCGTCACGATCGGCCTGCATGGCGATGGTCTTCACCGCGACAATGGGCTCCGCATTGATAAAGTGTACGCGCATACCGACGTGGCTGTGATGCACTCCTATCCGATGTATACGCCCTGGGCGCGCAAAGCGCTAGACCCCGATTTTGTCCCGTTCACCTGTGCACTCACCGCGGCCCTGTCGGGTAAGCCTGTGCTCATGGAGGAGTTCGGCGGTTGTACGGCCCTGCCCGGTGAAGCGACATACACAATGCAATGGACGGAAACCAACGGACGGGCGCGCACGCAGTTCATGGCAAGCGAGGAGGATTTCGCCGAGTTCCTGAGCCTGACCATTCCCAAGTTACAGGACAGCGGTGCTACAGGCGCCATGCTCTGGTGCTATGCAGATTATGTGCAGAAACTTTGGGATCTGCCTCCATGCCAGAACGCAGTCCATGAACGTTTCTTCGGGCTCGTCAGGCCAGATGGTTCACTGAAACCACACGCAAAGGTCATTCAGGAATTTGCGAAGACCAAACCTCAAGTGAAGCCTATCCCTGAGTATGCCAGGCTGACCGTGGACCCGGATGAGTTTTACAAACAGCCGCTGACTCATATTGTTGAGCTTTATGAACAATACTTGAAGGGTGTTGAATCACAACCCACGCCCTGAGCAAGGACGAAGTACCAATCACCAATCAATCCGCCAGTACGGCGGTTGGAGCAAACAAATGAAGAGATTGATCATCAATTCCGACGACTACGGACGCACGCCTGAGATTTCACGCGGCATCCGTGAAGCACACCTGCACGGAGTCGTAACATCCACAACGTGTATGATGAACATCCCGACCACTGCGGAGGATGTTGCCATCGCCCTACAAGAAACGCCGAAACTGGGGTTGGGCGTCCACCTTGTGTTAACGATGGGGAGGCCCATCTCCGCGCCCGAATCGCTCCAGTCCATCGTGGACGAGAACGGGAACTTCTTCAAGTACTCGCCATTGGTTGAGCATTTGACAAGCCTCAACATGGATGAAGTCAAAAAGGAATGGCGCGCCCAGATCGAAGCCTTTATCAAAGCCTCGGGCAGAAAACCCACGCATCTCGATTCGCATCACCATTCATCTTATTTCTCACCACAACTATTTCATGGAATGCTTGAACTGGCGAAGGAATATGACTGCCCCATCCGCTTTCCGTTTACCGACGTTTCAAGCGAACTCGAAGAAACATCCAAACACGTCCCCGAATTGATCGGGGAATTCAACCCGCGCAGGCCGGATGTTTTCATCGTCAATTTCTACGATGAGAGCGCAACAAAAGAAAACTTGCTAAGCATCATTAACAGCGTTGGCGACGGGTCAAGTGAGATCATGTGCCATCCCGGTTACGTGGAAGCCGACTTCGCAAAAGAATCTGTTTACAACTTACAGCGCGAAAAAGAACTCAAAATCCTCACCGACCCAACGATCAAACAAGCCATCGATTCCCAGGCCATTCAACTCATTACCTTTGCCGACCTGTAACTCACCCTTTTGTATTCGCCTACCGATCACTGTTTTCCAAATTTCATCCTTTCGGAGTATCCCATGTCCCGTATTAACGATCTTCTCTCGCAAATGACCCTCGAAGAAAAAATATCCATGCTCGCTGGAGCGGACCTTTGGCATAGCGTCGCTGTGCCGCGGCTTGGCATCCCGCAGTTCAAAACAACAGACGGCCCCAACGGCGCACGCGGCGCGTCGGGAAGCATGTCATCCCCCTCTGTTGCGACGCCTGTGGGCATCGCCCTGGGGGCAACCTGGAATCCCGCGCTCGTTGAAAAAGTGGGCAATGTGCTGGCAGATGAGCTTGAAGCCAAAGGGGCACACATCCTGCTAGCCCCCACGGTCAACATCCATCGCACGCCCATCGCGGGACGAAACTTCGAATGCTATTCAGAAGACCCATTCCTCAGCGGCATGATGGCATCTGCCTACATCAAGGGGATCCAGGATAAGGGCAAAGGCGCCTGCATCAAGCACTTCATCGCCAATGACCAGGAATTTGAACGCTTCTCGATCAGCTCTGAAGTGGACGAACGAACATTGCGCGAGATCTATCTCGAACCCTTCCGCATTGCCATCCGCAATTCAAAACCGTGGGCAGTCATGTCATCCTACAATCGGGTCAATGGAACATACGCCTGCGAGTATGATCATTCGCTCAAGGAGATCCTCAAGGATGAATGGGGCTTCGACGGCATCGTCATGTCTGACTGGTTCGGCACATACGACAAGGAAGTACCCGCGGGCGGCCTCGATCTCGAAATGCCAGGCCCGGCGCGCTGGATGGCGGAGGAGCACGTTAAGAATGTGCTCGAGAATGGCACGCTGACCGAAGACGGGCTCAACGACAAGGTCCGTCGTTTGCTTGGGGTATTGGAAAAAGCCGGTCTCTTCGAAAATCCGGTTCTCCAGCCCGAAAGAGGCGAAGACAAACCTGAACATCGCGCCATCATCCGTGAAGCCGCGCAGGAGGCCATTGTTCTGCTCAAAAATAACGGTATCCTGCCGCTTGCCAACACCGTCAAGACCATCGCCATGATCGGCCCCTATGCCCGCACGGCGCAAATTTTGGGCGGCGGCAGTTCCAGCGTCACACCGCATTACACGGTTTCCCCGTTCGATGGGATCAAGGATCCGGAAGGCAGGGATGTTTTGGTGGAAGCTGCCTTCGGGACATTTATCCACAAGAACCTGCCGGCTCCCGCCCCTGATACCTTATCCACCGCCAGCGGCGAAAACGGACTCCGCCTGAGCCTGTATGCCGGTACCGAGTTTTCCGGCGAACCTTTATATGCGGAGACCACCACGGGCGTCCAGCACGGCTGGTTCGATCATAGTGTTCCGCATGTGCCACAGGATAACTTCTCGCTTCGAATGGAAGGATTGTTCACACCGAAGGAAAGCGGTCTGCATACATTGTCACTCACTGCTGTGGGCTGGTGCCGTCTCTTCCTGGACGGGAAGCTGGTCGTTGACCATTCGTCAGATTCTGACATGGGCCAGCAAAGGACTGCCACGCTCGAACTGGAGGGCGGCAAACCCTATGACATCAAACTGGAATATTACTGGAAGGGTAATCCACGCTGGCGTTCAGTCGCCATCGGTCATCAGCCGCCGCACGCAACTGACTTGATCGCAGAAGCCGTGGAACTGGCCAGGCGCTCAGATGTTGCGGTAGTCGTTGCAGGGTTGAACGATGAATGGGAATCGGAAGGCTTTGACCGTGTCGATATGAAACTGCCCGGAGAGCAGGATGAATTGATCCGCCAGGTGGTGGCTGCCAATCCCAACACGATCGTTGTTCTGAATGTTGGTTCACCGGTCGAGATGCCCTGGGTGGACGATGTTCCCGCCATTGTTCAGCTTTGGTATGACAGCCAGGAACAGGGCAATGCTCTGGCCGATGTATTATTCGGCGATGTTAATCCGAGCGGTAAGCTGCCCACCACCTTCCCTGTGCGATTGCAGGATAACCCCGCATACATTAACTATCCCGGAGAAAACGGCAGGGTCCATTATGGGGAAGGGATCTTCGTTGGTTACCGCTATTACGACAAAAAGGAAGTCGCGCCGCTTTTCCCATTCGGTCATGGCCTTTCGTACACATCCTTTGAGTACAGCAACTTGAGAATAAGTGAAACCTCCATCACGCCGCATCAGACGTTGGAAGTAAAAGTGGATGTAACGAACACTGGCAAAGTAAACGGCAAGGAAATCGTCCAGCTCTATGTGCGCGATGTGAAGTCCACATTTGCACGCCCCCGGAAGGAACTCAAAGGTTTTGAGAAAGTGGAACTTGCACCCCAACAGACAAAGACCGTTGCCTTCTCTCTCGACCGTGAAGCTTTCTGGTATTTCGACGCGGTGAAGAATGCCTGGTCCACTGAACCGGGCGAGTTTGAGATCCTCATTGGCGCATCCAGCCGTGATATTCGTCTGAGCGGCATGGTAACCCTTGCACCCGAACCGCGTGCATCCCGCTTTCATACGGGATTGACCATCAAGACCCTGCTCGATGACCCTGCCGGACGCGCTGTCCTTTCGAAGCATGTTGGCGGATTCCTGCTCATGGCAGATATGAGCATGGCAGCAGAGTTGACACTGGATCAGGTTGCATCCAATCACCCCAATTTTGTACCACAGGAATTGCTTGCTGCAATTGAAAAAGATCTGGCAGAAATAAAATAACAACATGTCGTTGCGAGGAGCCGCGAAGCGGAGACGAAGCAATCTGCGTTTAGAGCAGGGAGTGCTTCAGGCGGATGAACACCGCCCTCGCAACGACATCCCAAAAGGAACCATTCATGAAATTTGGTTATTTCGACGACGCACAGCGCGAATACGTAATTACCCAACCCGACACTCCCCTGCCCTGGATCAATTATCTTGGCTGCGAAGAATACTTTGGTCTTATCTCAAACACGGCAGGTGGTTATTCATTTTACAAGGATGCGCGCCTGCGTCGTCTCACACGTTATCGCTACAACAACTCCCCGCTCGATATGGGCGGACGCTATCTCTATCTGCGCGACAACAATACGGGTAAATACTGGTCGCCATCCTGGATGCCAACACGCACAAAACTCGACGAATACGAGTGCCGCCACGGCCAGGGATACACCATCATCACATCGAAGTTCAATGGGATCAAATCCTCCACCCGATATTTTGTCCCGCTCGGTGAATCGCTCGAGATCTGGCAGGTGACCCTGACCAACGAGAGCGATTCAGACGCAGACTTGAGCCTGTTCTCGGCCATCGAGTTTTGTCTGTGGGACGCGAACGACGATGCCACCAACTTCCAGCGCAATTATTCCATTGGACAGGTGGAAATCGAACTCCCCTCCCCCGAGGGGAGAGGGGCCAGGGGTGAGGGTCAGGTTATTTATCATAAAACGGAATATCGCGAACGCCGCGATCACTTTGCTTATTTCGCCTGCTCCGAAGAACTGGCAGGCTTCGACACACAGCGTGAGACATTCCTGGGCGCGTATCGCGGCTGGAATGAACCGAAGGTTGTGGAAGACGGCGAATCCTGCAACTCCGTGGCGCATGGATGGCAGCCAATTGGCTCGCACCATGTCAAAATTCACTTAAAGGCTGGGGAGCAGAAACGAATTATTTTTATTCTTGGCTACCAGGAGAATCCAAAAGACGACAAGTTCGACCCGCCAGGTTCACAGATCATCAACAAAAAGTCTGCGAAGAAGGCGCTCGAAAAATATCTTCAAACAGCAAACGCTGAGAAGGCATTCAACGACCTGCGCGACTACTGGACCATGCTGCTTGGCAAATTGCAGGTGACCACGCCGGATGAACATACAAACCGCATGGTCAACATCTGGAATGCCTATCAATGCATGGTGACGTTCAACATGAGCCGGTCCGCTTCCTACTTCGAAAGCGGCATCGGACGGGGCATGGGCTTCCGTGATTCGAATCAGGACCTGCTTGGCTTCGTGCACATGATCCCCGAACGTGCACGCGAGCGCATCCTGGATATCGCCGCGACGCAACTCAAGGACGGCGGCGCCTTCCATCAATATCAACCTCTGACCAAACGCGGCAACAATGATGTAGGCTCCGGCTTCAACGATGACCCTGCCTGGCTGGTGTTGGGTGTCGCCGCATACGTGAAGGAAAGCGGCGATTTCTCGATTCTGGATGAACTCGTTCAATACGAAAATGAACCCGGGACAGATAGTCCGCTGTACGAACATTTGCAGCGTTCCATCCAGTACACGCTCGAAAGACTCGGCCCAAACCAACTCCCGCTCATCGGCCGCGCGGACTGGAACGACTGCTTGAATCTCAACTGCTTCTCAGATACACCCGGCCAGTCCTTCCAGACAACAACCAACAAGGAAGGCAATGTTGCCGAGAGCGTATTCATCGCTGGCTTGTTCGTATTGGCATGCAAAGAGATGATCGGACTCACTGGAAAGTGGAAAGTAGAGCATGACACTTTCCACTCACTACTTTCCATCGAAGACTTGCAGGCCGCCAGCGAAAGTATGGAAGCGACGGTATGGAGATCCGGCTGGGACGGCGAATGGTTCCGGCGTGCCTATGATGATTTTGGTCATGTGCTGGGTTCGAAGGAAAACACAGAAGGACAGATCTTCATAGAGCCACAGGGCATCTGTGTCATGGCAGGTCTCGGCGTGGACGCCGCGCCAGGCAGCGGCAGTGGCAACGCGCTCAAAGCGCTTGACTCGGTTGCTGAACATCTCGCGACCCCGCATGGAATCGTTTTGCAGCAACCCGCATTCAGCCAGTATTATTTACATCTCGGTGAGATCTCATCCTATCCTCCTGGATACAAGGAAAACGCCGGCATCTTCTGCCATACCAACCCGTGGATCATGATCGCCGAGTCCCTTGTGGGGCGCGGGGATAAGGCATTCGATTATTATCAACGCATCAACCCGTCCGCGCGGGAGGAAATCAGCGAACTGCACAAGTGTGAACCCTATGTCTATGCCCAGATGATCGCGGGCAAGGACGCGGCCACTCACGGCGAAGCGAAGAACTCCTGGCTTTCAGGTACGGCGGCATGGAATTATGTGGCCATCACCCAGTTCATTCTCGGCATTCACCCCACACTGGATGGGCTGGAAGTGAAGCCGGTCATCCCGTCAGAATGGAGCGGCTTCGAAGCGGTACGCAGCTTTCGGGGCGTCCGATACGAGATCTCCGTGAAACGGGAAGGCTCCGGGAATCACGTCACGCTGGAAGTTGACGGTAAATCCATTGACGGCACGATCATCCCACCGCCAGACCAGGATGTGAAAACTGTACAGGTAAAGGCTGTCATTCGATAATGAAACGATTTGTGACTTTGTTCGTTGCTCTCTCCGTTTTACTGGCTGGCTGTGGGTCGCCATCTGTTTCAAGTGAGGTAACGCCAACACCCTACCCCACACCTATCCAGACGACCTTCACTGTCGAACGCGGCGACATCACCGTAGAGGCAAAACTCAGCGGGCGTGTTTCTCCGCTGGCGCTGTACACGGTCTACTTCCAGATGAACGGACAGGTTCGTGAAGTGTATGCGAACGTCAATGATGTGGTGACGGAGGGACAATTACTTGGCGAACTCACCGAAGCGCAGGAGCTGCGTGCAAAAGCGGACGAAACACAGCGCACCATTCGCCGAGCCCAGATCGATCTGGAAATTGCGCAGCTGACTCTAGAACAATATAGATCTCAGGGACGTTCCGGGAACGAGATCAAGATCCAGGAACTGCAGGTTGAACTGACTCAGATGGAATTCGATGAAATCCTGCAAAGCCTGGGCATCGACCCGAACTCAACCGTGGTCGATGAACTCGATGCGCAGGTGGCACAGGCGCTCGCTTTCTCACCTGCAGAGGGCACGATCATTGCGGCAGTCAATGCCGGGCGCAATATCAATACTTCCACTCCTGCTTTTATACTCGGTGACCCCAGTGAGCTTGAAGCGGTTGCCGAACTCGATGCCAGCAAAGGCGACGCAGAAGTACGGGAGATGTTCGAGGGCATGCCCGTGAGCGTGACACTGGATGCGAAACCCGATGTGAAATTGACCGGTACGATCCGTCAACTGCCGTCACCGTTCGGGACCGGCGCGAGCGACGACCGCATCATCCACGTAGTGTTGGATGCGCCACCCTCAGCGAGCACCTATCAAACAGGTGACAAGGTCACGGTTACAGTGCAGCTGGCAAGCAAGGAAGGTATCGTCTGGCTTCCACCCGATGCCATTCGCAAAGCAGGCGGGCGCACCTTCGTGATCATCAACAGCGAAGGCGGACCCAAACGTGTGGACATCGAAATCGGCCTGCAGACGCGCGATAGGGTCGAGATCGTCTCGGGTCTTACAGAAGGTCAGGTTGTGGTTGGGCCATAAAAACCCCGTTGGTTGAGTAGGGCGAGTGTTCTTCGAGGCCGTATCGAAACCAACTGTTACAAGGATACCTTAGTCAACTGGTGGTTTCGATACGCCTTCGGCTACTCAACCACCGATTAATATTCATAATGAATTTATTCTTTCGTATTGTCTCCTTCGCTCTACAAATTTGGGCAACAGCGCGTATAGCATTTAAGAGGCTGCTCACACAACCGTTTCTCAGTATCGCATCCATTGCAGGGCTGATGATCGCATCCGGGTTTATTTTGAGCGTTCCACTGTACGCAGACGCGACCTACTTCCGTTTGCTGCGTGAAGAATTGCTGGCTGGACGTGAACTTGAACTCACGCAAAAGCCTGTGGATTATGCCCCTCTCTCTTTTGTATTTGAGCAAAAGGCTGCAGGGAAAAACAGTCCACAATGGAAAAATGTTGTGGAACTGGATGACTACCTTTCGGACGGAGCGCTGCGCACGATCAACCTTCCCATTTTGCAGGTGGTTCGCCGCTTCCGCACGGACGGGTATTACATGTTCCCACCGCGCGACCTGAATAATCCCGGCACGCAATATTCACTGACCACAGCCAACTTTGCCTTCATCACACCGATGGAGGAGACGATCATTGTCGTGAATGGCACTCTGCCTCAACCCTTTGTTTCTTTATTGAATGAAGGCGATGCGATCGAAGCGATGGCAAGTGAAAATTTCGCCAATGAATTTGGGGTACAGGTCGGTGATACCTATTCGCTGCGCACAGAGGCTCGCCAGATCCCCGTATACATCGCTGGCTTGTGGAGAGCCGCCGATCCCACCGCTCCCTACTGGGATGTCAAGGACGAAAACCTCCTTTTCGTCCACGAGGAAACCTATACTGGCATCATCAGCGATATAGTCATCGATGAGCTTCGCAGCTCGATATGGAGCATCACCGCCGACGGTTCATCACTGCATGCGGCCGACATCGCCGCGCTCGAGGAACGCATCCGAACGATTGGAACACACGCAGAGAAGCTGCTCCCCAAAACGGCATTGATCGCCTCTCCGCTTGAGGCGCTAGACCGCTATCAAGCCAACGCCCCAACACTCACCTATCTTCTGTTTGCATTCAGCGTTCCGATCCTCAGTTTAATTCTTGCATTCATCGGTCTGGTCGCAGGTCTCTTCGTGGGCCAGCAGCGCGGCGAGATGGCCATCCTTCGCAGCCGCGGCGCGAGCTCGTATCAAGTTGTTGGTATCTCACTGTTACAGGGTGTGTTGCTCGGCGCGGTGGCACTGGCTGGAGGCGTCGGTCTCGCCTTCTGGATCACAAACTCGATCGGCAAGGCACGCAGCTTTCTCGATTTCAGCGCGGCAGGCGGCTTGCGCGTCAGCATGACTCCACAGGTGCTCGGCTATGGTTTGCTTGGTATCGCCATCATCCTCCTTGTTCAGATGATCATTCCAACCTTGAGTGCCGCGGAAAATACCATCGTCACATACAAGCAGGAGCGCGCCCGTTCCTTCCGTGTTCCGTGGTGGCAAAAATACTGGCTGGATGTCATCCTGCTGATCCCCGCGGGCTATGGGTTGTGGCAGCTCACTGAACAGAGCAAACAGGCATTAAGTGGATCGGAGACCATTCCTGATCCTCTGCAGAATCCGCTTCTTTTGCTGGTTCCTGCACTTGGAATTTTCTCAGTCGCTCTTTTCACGCTCAGGCTTGTTCCCCGTTTCATGGCATTCATCTCGTGGACGCTGCGCCCGTCAAAGAGCGTCGGCTTCCTGATGGCTGCCCGTTATCTCGAACGGACTCCCGCCTTTTACAGCGCACCGCTCGTCCTGCTGGTGTTGACTCTCGGTCTATCCGCGTTCACGGCATCCCTGGCACGCACGCTCGATAGCCAGCTCGACAAACAGATGCGATATCAAACCGGCGCGGACGTAAATCTTTATGAACTTGGCACAACCTTCAACGAAGATTCCCCCAACCCTGTTTATACATTCCGGCCCGTTGAAGATCACCTGAGCATTCCAGACGTTGAATCTGCAACACGTGTGGGACGATATAAATTTACCGCGATTGCTCCCACGGGTTCCATCCAGGGAACATTCCTTGGCATTGAGCGGTTAACGTTTCCATCAGTCGCCTATTGGCAAAGAGACTTTGCTTCCGAACAGCTTGGTGTGTTGATGAACCAACTTGCCGCGAACCCCAAAGGCGTGCTCGTTCCCACAAGCCTGCTTGGCAAACATAATCTCAAAGTCGGTGATGCTGTGCAGCTTGCCATTACAACGGGAGTTGCGGGTCAGTCCATCCCGCTCAAAGCAGACATTGTAGGTTCATTCAAGCTGTTCCCCACCTGGTATCCCGAGAATGGGACAATGATCGTGGGCAACCTGGAAGAATTATTTATGAGCGCCGGCGCGGAATATCCACATGAAGCCTGGCTGGGGACTACGCGAGATGCAGATCCTGAAGTGATTGCGTATACGGTGCGCGGCTTCAGCATTTTGCTCGACCAGCAGGCGGACCAATCCAAACTTGTTCAGAGCGGCTTGAACACCATCGTCACAGAGTGGTCTGCCGCGGAACTCAACATCCGCACCGAACAGCGCAGGCCTGAAAGACAGGGCTTGTTCGGCCTGCTTTCAGTTGGGTTCGTGGCATCCGCCTTATTGACCGTGTTGGGCTTTCTGCTCTACGCGCTGTTCTCATTCAGACGCCGCTTCATTGAGATGGGTATGCTGCGGGCGATCGGCCTCTCCATCCAGCAGATGACATCCCTGCTCGCGGCGGAACTGGCATTCCTTGTATTGCTCGGCATCGGCGTGGGGACGGCTGTCGGCGTGTTCGCCAGCCGATTGTTCGTCCCATTCTTGCAAATCGGCGCCAGCACACAGTCGCAGTATCCGCCATTTCAAATTGAGATCGCATGGCTGTCGATCGTTCAGATCTATGTGCTGTTCGTCATTCTATTTCTGGTTGCATTGAGCGCGCTGTCTGCATTGCTTGTGAGAATGAAGATCTTCCAGGCCATTAAGTTAGGAGAAACAACATAGGCATGTCATGCTGAGAGTAGCGAAGCATCTCCGTTATGGGATGGGTAGATTCTTCAGTTGCAAAGAACGCTCCTTCAAAGTGACATGAGATTATTAATTATGAACGAACCTTTGATCGTTTGCGAAAACCTTGTCAAGATCTACCGGTTGGACTCGGAGGGCGGCGCGTCGGTGGAAGTCCAGGCGTTGCAGGGACTCGATATCACGGTAACCGATGGTGAGATGATGGGCATCGTCGGCGCGAGCGGAAGTGGCAAATCGACACTGCTCAACATCCTCGGCGGATTGGACCGTCCCACAGGCGGACGGGTTGTTGTTGGGAAGCAGGATCTGGCGCACATGAACGAGCGCGCCATTGATGAGTATCGCCGCAAGACTGTTGGCTTCGTCTGGCAACAGGGCGCGCGCAATCTCATCCCGTATTTGACCGCTGCAGAGAACATCGAGCTGCCACTCACTCTCTCAGGGCAGGCGGGCAAAGCACCACGAGCACGCGCTTTGCATCTGCTGGATCTCGTCGGGTTACGCGAGCGAAAAGATCACCGTCTCGAGGAATTATCCGGTGGCGAACAACAGCGCGTCGCTATTGCGATCGCGCTGGCAAATGATCCAAAACTTCTGCTGGCAGATGAACCCACGGGTGAATTGGATACCGCCACAGCGCAGACGATTTACGACCTGTTGCGCGATTTGAACAGGCAACTGGGACTCACCATGGTGATCGTGAGTCACGACCCGGGCATTGCCCGCCACGTGGACCGCGTCGTTGCAGTACGCGACGGCAAACTGGCAAGTGAAACTGTCCGTGTGCAGAAGCATGATAGCGATGAGCATCATCTCGTGGAACTCGCCGTCCTGGATTCTGCAGGCCGCCTGCAGATCCCGCGCGAATATCTGGATGAGTTCAACATCAAGCGCCGCGTATTGATCGAAACTACCGCCGAAGGGATTCTCATCCGCAGGCCGGATGGCGAGCATCGTGGCGAACATCACAGTGGTGAACAAGCCTCATCGACCCGCGGGCAGGAATCGGCTGAGTCGGAGCGTGAAGTGCTACAGGTTCCATCGAACTGGTCCAAAGTGTGGACAAGTCTGAAGTCCAAAGTATCGAGGGGGCCGAAGCGATGACTCCTGTCATTGAAACGAAGGATCTATGGCGCGTGTATACATCCAGGACCGGCGCAGAAGTACCCGCATTACGCGGCGTCAACCTGAACGTGGGAGCAGGCTCGTTCGTTACCCTCAAGGGACGTTCGGGCAGCGGCAAAACGACGCTATTGAATTGCCTGGCTGGGCTGGACCGGCCAACATCGGGCTCGGCGGTTGTGCTCGGGCATGACCTCATGCAAATGAGCGATCAGGAGCTGACCATTTGGCGGCGTGAGCAGATCGGGCTGGTATTTCAGTCGTTCGGTTTACTGCCAACACTTTCGGCTTATGAAAATATTGAATTGCTTTTGCGCATCAAAGGCGACCAATACGATGCGCGGCACAAGCGTGCCCTCGAGTGTCTGGAGGTGGTCGGCCTGGGCCGCTGGAAAGACCATCGCCCCTATGAAATGTCTGGCGGACAGCAGCAACGCGTGGCGATCGCCCGCGCACTGGCAAACCGCGCACAGCTCATCCTTGCGGATGAGCCGACCGGCGAATTGGACAGCAAGACCACACGTGAATTGCTGACATTCTTCCGCGAACTGGTGGAACAGCAGCACATCACAATGTTGATGGTGTCGCATGACCCGCTCGTGGATCAGTATGTTCACGAAGTATTGACTCTCAAAGATGGTGTTATAGCCAGACCGTAGCCACGGATTTCACGAATTCGCACGAATCATTTAAAACCAATCTTGAAAATCAGTGTAATCCGTGGCTACAATTAACAAACTCAATGAAACGAATTCTCTCCTGCCTCTCTCTTCTTTCCTTCCTCCTCTCCGCATGTGGTGGAGCAGTACCCACGCCGCAAGCAACCGCTGAAGCGATAACGTCGCGCAGTGATTTGGGCCCAATTCTTTACACCGATTCCTCGCAGTCTGTGGAAACACGTCTGGAGGATTTATTGAAGCGCATGACCCTCGCTGAAAAGATCGGCCAGATGACACAGGTGGAAAAGAACAGCATCCGGCCAGGTGACATCACCAGGTATTACATTGGTTCCATCCTCAGCGGAGGCGGAGGCTCGCCTGCAAAAAACACCCCGCAGGATTGGTACGCAATGGTGGAAGGATTCCAAAATGAAGCATTGGAAACCCGTCTCAAAATTCCCCTCATCTATGGCGTCGATGCAGTCCACGGGCATGGAAATCTAAGGAACGCGACGATCTTCCCGCACAACATCGGCCTGGGCGCGGCGAACAATCCCGAACTTATTGAAAAGATCGGGCGCGCCACCGCAGAGGAGATTCTCGCAACCGGGATTCCGTGGAACTTCGCACCTGTTATCGCAGTGGTGCAGGATGTCCGTTGGGGGCGTACATATGAAGGCTACAGCGAGGATACCGAGGTAGTTACCGCCCTGGGAACTGCTTACATCAAAGGCATGCAAACGTTGCAGGATGGTGATGGGGTGAGTCCGAGCCAGTCCATTTTTACGCTTGCCACACCAAAACATTTCATCGGCGATGGCGCAACCCTTTGGGGTTCCTCACGAACCGGGGATTACAAGCTCGATCAGGGCAACATGCAGGTTTCAGA
>JBDTPH010000096.1:0-4682 GCA_039932795.1 Chloroflexota bacterium | reverse complement strand
ATAACTCCGCGGTGGTGGGCGTGATCGAGAAGCTGGCGGGGATAACAATCCTGTAAGGTTTACAGGTTGGAAGGCTGGAACGTTAACCTTCAACGTTCAACTTGATCAACATCAACAGGGAGCACATGAAAAATATCAAACCGTATTGGCCCACCATTCGTGACTACTTCTTAATTATCCTTGCCGCGCTGGTACAGGCCTTTTCCCTGCGCGTGTTCTTTATTCCCGCAAACCTGGCTTCCGGGGGTGTGAGCGGCATATCCCAGTTGATCAATCATTTCACTGGCTGGCCCGTGGGTTTCATGATACTGGCCGGCAATGCCCCGCTCTTTATTTTAGGCTGGCGTTTCCTGGGTGGATACCGCTTCGCGTTGCGAACCGCCGCTTTCATCTTTACCTATTCTGCTTTTACGGACCTTCTTGTCACTACAGCCCTGTTTGGACCCAATGGTGCCGGGACGAGACTGATCCAGGACCTGCAGGGTGATATCTTTTTAAATTCGCTCTATGGCGCAATTATCAGCGGCATCGGCTATGGACTCGTCTATCGCGCCCGCGGCACAAGCGGAGGCTCGGATATCCTGGCGCGTATTCTGAATCACTACCGCGGCATACCTGTGACCCAGAGTTATCTCCTGGTGGATACAGTTGTCATTCTGGGCGCGGGATTCGTTTTTGGCTGGAAGGCAGCTCTGTATGCGATGATCGCCCTGTATGTGAGCGGACTCGCCGCCGAGACAACTCTCGAGGGCGGAGCAACCGTCCGCACAGCGATGATCGTTACCAGCAGGCCCGAAGCGGTGTCGAACCGTGTGCTGGAAGAGATGCAGCGCGGCGTCACCGTCCTGGAAGGGACGGGCGCTTATACGGGCGCGGATCGACCTGTTTTGTATTGTGTTATTTCACGTGCGGAAGTAGCGCGGCTGAAGTCGATCGTCCACGAAATTGACCCTCTTGCGTTCATGGTCATCGGCGTGGCGCATGAAGCGTTGGGCGAAGGCTTCCGGCCGTTGAAATTGCATTAGTAACATTACTCGCGCGGAGCGGAGTGCAGCGAAGACGAAGCGCTGACGTCCATCTCCTCCCTTATCGATTTACCCGAACTGGCTGATCACTCCTGCGATCAAACCGATCTGCCCGAGATGATACAAAATTGTATTTAGAATGCGTTCGTTTTTGAGGGGGGAAACGAACTTATTCCAGGCCAGGACCAGGTCAGAAAGATAGAACAGGAATGCCCCCGCGCTGACCAGGAACGCCGCTTCCGTTTTCCAGGCGGGGTCAAAGATCGTGGACATTGCCACGTACAACATGAGCGAGAGCACCAGTCCATACACAATGACAGGGTTGACCAGTCCATTCTGTTCCCTTGCACGCATGGCCCCAACGATCCGCCTGATGAGGCGTACGCCATTGATGAAGATCATAAATAGAAGTATGAACGACCATGCTGTGGGATTAAATAATTGCTCCCTAAAACCGCTGATATAGGAAATATGAGCCAGAAGAAATGCAGCCAACCCAAGCCGAAACATACGCTCACGCGGGATCACCAATAACACATCCCCCAACAGTGAAAACAAAACCCCCACACCGAACCAAAGTGCCGTCCCCTGCAAGCCTGTGCGCAGGAACAGCCAAATGAAAAGACAAACCATTACAGCGGGCTTGGCAACATACTCCAACAGAGACCACTTTTTCCAAACAGCCAATGCTTCAAGCCCCGCCAGGATCAAAGCAAGGTTACGCCATATGTCCATATCTTCCTCTCATTCAATCCCAACCCATAGTGTAGAGTGTTGCAGGCAAAAGACAACTACCTGATTTTCCTTTTTTTCTTCTTATCAATCCGGTATCCCAGCCGCTTAAGTGCATTCTCATCATTGCGCCAATCCTTCAATACCTTCACGCGCAGTTCCAAAAATACCTTTCGTCCGCCCATCTCTTCGATCTCTTTGCGCGCCGCCGAGCCGATGGCTTTCATCATCTGCCCGCCTTCGCCGATCAAAATTCCTTTTTGCGAGGTGCGTTCCACAAAGATCGTCGCGGCAATGTACAACATTCCATTTTCGCGCTCGGTAAATTCATCCACACGCACGCCCACGCCATGCGGCACCTCTTCACGCAGATTCAACAGACACGCCTCACGGATCAGGTCCGCGGCGATGTCGCGCTCATAAGAATCGGTGATCTGGTCCTCCTCGTACTCCGGTGAGCGGAACGGGCTGAGAGACACCAGCAGTTTGACCAGCTCCTTGAGATTCTGATTCTGCGCAGCGGATATGGTTATGACCTGTGCCTCCTTCTTCACCGACGCCCGATAGGCTTCAAGCCGCGATTCCAACATCTCAGCCGGGAGCAGGTCCGTTTTGTTGGCGGCAATCACCAGCGGAGTGCGGCGCGGCAGGTTGTTCAAAAGCGATGCGATCTGCTTGTCCTCATCCGTGGGCCGAACGGAAACATCCACCAGCCACAGGACCACATCCACGCCTTCCAGTGATTGCTGCGCTTCCTGATTTAAGAACTGACCCAGCTTATGCCGCGCGTTGTGAATCCCGGGTGTATCTACAAAGACAAGCTGGTATGAGTCAGTGGTCAGGATCCCCAGCTGACGCTTGCGCGTGGTCTGGGGTTTGGGCGAAACCGCCGCCACCTTTTGCCCAAGTAACGCGTTGAGAAGTGTGGACTTGCCCACGTTGGGACGTCCGATGATGGCGATATAGCCCGAGCGAAAATTTTCCATTTGCTGTTTCCTTGCAGTGCCTGGTTTCAGTTGCTGATCCGATGTAAATCAGACGCGTGTAGTCTATCATAATTGACGTATAATGAATTTGAAGCGTTGATTTCGGAGCAGCGGCAAGCGGGAGGCTGATATGGCCCCTGAGGAAAAAAGACCGTTGAAGGTATTTCTCTGTCACGCATCGGGGGATAAGCCGCCAGTGCGTGAGCTGTATAAACATTTGGTCGCAGAAGGCGTGGATGCATGGCTGGATCAGGAGAAACTATTGCCCGGCCAGGACTGGCGGTTGGAAATCCCGCGTGCTGTTCAGGATGCGGACGTTGTCGTTGTTTGTTTGTCGAATAAATCTGTCACCAAAGCGGGGTATGTACAGAAGGAAATCAAGTTTGCACTGGATATTGCAGAGGAAAAACCCGAGGGCGCGATCTTCCTGATCCCTGCCCGTCTGGAGCATTGTGTTGTGCCGGAAAGATTAAGCCGCTGGCAGTGGGTGGACCTGTATGAAGAGAACGGCTTTACCAGGTTGTTGCGTTCCCTGAAGCTGCGGGCCATTGCGGTGGGGGCGATCATCGAGCCGGCACCCGATGAAGACACAGAAAGGGAATCTGATCGCAGGCTGGATCAACTTTATACAGAGGGATTGGCAGCTTTCTACACTGAAGATTGGGACAAAGCCTGTCGTCGTTTCCGGGCGATTTTGAGTGAACAGCCCAGCCACAGGAGGGCAACAGAAAAACTTGAAGAAGCGGAATGCCAGAGGAAGTTTGCCAGGCTCTATGTGCAGGCAACGGAAGCGTACCGGTCCGAAAATTGGCACGTGGCGATCAGTGCCCTGGACGAGCTTTCCCAAAAAGCTCCAGCGTACAAGGATGCTGCACAGTTACTTCGGGATGCGCGAAAGCGGGCACAACTCACAGAGCTGTACGCCGAGGCTCAGACTTTACACGCCGCGCAGAAGTGGCAGGCAGTGGTCAAGGTCTTCGAACAGATCTCAGTCATTGAGCCAAATTATCCAGATGTTGATGGATTGCTGGTGTCTGCTCAAAAGGAAGTTGGCGAGATCGAAAGGCTTGCCGCGTTGAATGACCAGTATAGCCATGCCCTCCGTGAGATGGATTCGGGCAACTGGTATGAATCTCGCAGCTTATTGGAGGGTGTTCACAAGTCTCAAACAGGATTCATGGAAACGGAGAAATTGCTCATAAAAGTGGATAATGAGATTTTGAAGGAGGAGGAAAAGCACAAACAGAACGACCAGATCAACACCTTATATGAACAGGCCCATGGACTACTCCGTTCCAAAAAATGGAGGAATGCCCTGGATAAACTGGATGAGATCCGAAAACTGGATGATCATTTTTCTGATACGGATGGGATTGCTGAAAGAGCCAGAGCCGAACTGGAACAGGAGGAGAAAGAGACCCAGAAACAAAATCAACTGGCAGCAATGTATGCAGAAGCAGTAAGACTCCTAAAGGAGGAAAAATACCAGGAAGCGTTGGATAAGTGGCAGGAGGTCAAGGCAATTGACTCGAAGTATCCGGACCGGCAGTGGGTGCAGCGGACGGCGAAGAGGAAGCTGGCAGGGAGGGTAAAACCGCGTACAAAAATATCCAGACGATTATTGTTTGGAATTATGGGTATTACCGCAATTGTCGCTCTTATAGTGGGAATTGTTTTGGTAAATTATTTCACAGACCCCACGATGTACGATGACTTTGAAAATCCTTCTGAGGGAGGATATAACAAAGCTTTGTGGCTGCCAGCATCGAATTCGAATGAGGGTTATGCGAGCTTAATAAAAAAAGCTGGTAAATTATCTTTTACAGTGCGGGAGAGCCATCAAGTTCGCTTGGTTACAAATAAGCAAAAAAACATACCGTTTCATGAACCGTTTTTCCTAGAGGCGCAGTTATTTTTGGATCCAGCTACAACGAGTGAA
>JBDTPH010000095.1:0-19407 GCA_039932795.1 Chloroflexota bacterium | reverse complement strand
AGAAATAACGCGATAGGCCTGAGCCAAGGCGGCGTTTCTGGGTAGGGACCCACCTGCTTTCGCAGGTTCAAAACTTAGCATCACACGGCACGGGCGGGGGCATCGTACATATAGCCTCGAAGGTTTTTGAAACCTTCGAGGCTTTTGTTTATGGCGCTTGATGTATTTTGATGGCAGCGCGCAAGCCTGATTCGAATGCTCCCTGGATCCAGGCGTGATACAGGGAGGCGTGCTCCCCCGCAAAATGGATTCTGCCCTCAGGCCTGACAATTTCATCATGCAGAAGAGTCTGCTGCCCGGGGTCAAATAGTGCAAACGCGCCACCCGCAAATGGGTCGTCGTGCCACATATGCGATGCACCCGTTTCGAACTCGTCCCGGATCTGTGGGTGGATCAGAGCTACATTTTCAATTGCCTGTTCAATTCTTTCGTGCGGCAGCAATGATCCCCAGCGTTGTGCGTCTTCAGACCATGTATAGCTGACAAGCAGGATGCCTCGCCCAGTCTCTTTGCCATAATCCGTGTAATACAGGTTGCGGATGGCAAGATCGGTCACTGTACCGCCGCCAAAGATGCCTTCATCCGTTTCCCAAAAGCGACTACGCGTCTGGAAGAATATTTTCGCCGACGCATCGTAATGCAGCTGGCGTATGGCGCGCTGCTTCGCTCGCGAGAATGGTTTCAACACTTCCACGTGGCGCAGAACAGGGAATGGGACTGTGATAATGGCATAATCGCCGCGCGCTTCAAAGCGGCCGGAACGCGTTTGATAATGGATGACCACTTCATCCGGAGTCTGATCGATGGCGATCATGCGGGCCCCATGGCGGATGCGCGATCCAATCTCGGGCAGGAACGCATGTGGAAGATGATCGGCACCGCCGACGATCTGGCACATATCTGTGTAATAGTTGCCGCCATCCTCACGGAACAATTCAAGGAACGATGAGTTCATCATCGCTTCCTGGTTGTTGAGCAGGCCAAACATCTCGATCATGCCCTCAGACCAGCCTTTAAGTTCAAGGAATTCACGCACGGAATACTGGTCATATTCGGCGTTGATCTGTTCCCAGCCTGACTCGCCTTCCTGCCCGATCTTTTCCACCAGCGGACGGATGGTCTCCTCCCAATAGAGGCCGGAGATCTTTCCCTTTTCAATTTCGGGGACATCAAACCCCATACACTCCGGATTTTCGATCACTTCCGCAAGCCGGCGTTTGACTCCACCAATACACACATACGCCTGCGGGTTGCCCATTGGGAATTCAGACATCTGGAGCCCAAACTTTTCGATGTAAGCCATTGACAACTCATGTGAGCGGGGAATACGCATTGCCCCGGCTTCCCCGTATAAACCACGGGAGAACGGTTCGCGCATGGTGTAGATACGACCGCCAACGCGGTGTTGCGCTTCAAGGATTAGTGGTTCATGTCCCGCTTTGAGCAGTTCATACGCGGCGGAGAGCCCTGCCAGGCCCGCGCCCACGATGATCACCTTCTTCTTTTGCCTTCCTGTTTCAAAATGCTTTGCGATTCCGTTGTTGACGACCTGGATATAATCTTTGATGGAATGTTGGGTGTGCATAATGTCTCCCAAGAAAATAAAAGTTGACCCATCTTATCCAATATTCGGTTAATTTTCAATCACCAGTTTAGCTGGTGATTACCCACAACTCGGAATCGCGGGGCTAAAGCCACCTGCTCAGTACATGGAAGCCCTCCGGGCTGGCGCAACCAGTCGGATTTATCCGACTTTCACGAGCTGAGGCAGGGCTTCAGCCCGCCGAATTAGGCAACGCAAAGATGTGGGTAATCACCAGCACCCATTGGATTGACAAACAAGTAAAATGGGTGGACTTTATTATGGATACAGTAAACAAAAATGAAGTTCTTCTGAAAGACAACAGGGAGTGGCTGTACTTTGGCCATCCACTCAAAATTTTTAATGCAGAAGAACTGGATCAAGTTATCCCCGCCTTGCAGGAAATTGAAGAACGGGTTGAACAGGACAACCTGTACGCGGCAGGATTCCTGAGCTACGAAGCCGCTCCCGCATTCGACTCAGCACTCCCCTCAAAGCCGACAGATGGATTCCCTTATTTATGGTTTGGGCTTTACCCTCCACCGCAGACGGTTAAACTCCCGGAGCCTCAATCTCCAAGACCGACGTTGACCTGGCAACCCACGGTTGATCGCGAAACCTATCACTCATCGATTGAACAGATCAAGGATCACATCGCCGAAGGCAGGACATATCAGGTCAATTACACGATGCGCCTGCAAACAGACTTCATTGGCAGCCCATGGGATTTCTTCCTGCATCTGGCACAAAGCCAAAACAATCATGCTGCCTACCTGGATACAGGACGCCATGCCATTTGTTCAGCGTCACCGGAACTGTTTTTTCAACTGGATGGCGATACGGTTACCTGTCGCCCCATGAAAGGGACTGTCAAACGCGGACGCACCACTTCTGAAGACCACGCGCAGTCACAATGGCTGAAAGCTTCCCAAAAGAACCGTGCTGAAAATATTATGATCGTGGATATGGTCCGCAACGACCTGGGCCGACTCGCGAAAAGCGGAAGCGTGCATGTCCCCGAATTATTCAACACCGAGCGCTACCCTACCCTCTGGCAGATGACATCCACTGTTACAGCACAGACCAATAAGCCGCTGACGGAAATCTTTCGCGCATTATTTCCATCCGCATCCATTACGGGCGCACCCAAGGTCAGCACAATGAAAATCATCAACCAGTTGGAGAGCACGCCGCGCAGGATCTATACCGGTTCCATTGGGTATATTTCCCCTAAACGAAAAGCGAAGTTCAATGTGGCTATACGCACAGTCTTAGTCGATTGTAAAAATCAAAAAGCGGAATATGGTGTGGGAGGCGGCATTGTGTGGGACTCGACCAGTCCCGATGAATATGCCGAAGCCCTGCTCAAAGCCCGCATCTTGACCAAGCCTCAACCCGAATTTTCCCTGCTCGAAACCATGCTCTGGAGTCCTCACGAAGGTTTTTTCCTGCGAGACAAACATATCGAGCGTCTATTGGATTCTGCCGATTATTTTGATTTTCCCGTGTCCCCAAAAAACATTGACGAATATTTCCATCAGATCGCGTCTCAACTTAACACACCCCAAAGAGTTCGATTGCTCCTGGATCGAGATGGAAATATCACTTCAAAATTGACAGCTCATCAACCAACAGAAAAAGTAATCCAAGCCTGTTTGGCAGCGGAACCAATTAACTCCACTGATGTTTTCCTCTTCCATAAGACGACACAACGCGCTGTGTATGAGAAGGCACTTGCAGGGCATCCTGATTGTGACGATGTTCTGCTGTACAACAAACACAACGAATTAACAGAATTCACCATCGGCAATCTGATCGTCGAGTTGGATGGCGAACTGGTCACGCCCCCGGTCGAATGTGGATTATTGCCAGGCACGTTCCGCGCTCATGTACTGGAAACAGGCCAGGTCGTGGAAAGAGCCGTTCCCGTCCAGCACTTGCAGGATTGCACAAGGATATTCCGTGTCAACTCGATCCGTAAATGGGAACAGGTCCAGCTCCAATAAGTGGCGATAATATAATTCTAACTACACTCAACCTTCACCCAGGCTTGCTCGCGTGCGCTGCGTTCGATGGCTTCACAGAGCTGCATTTCGTAATGTCCGTCGGCGAAGGTCGGGAAGTCGGGTGTCTTGCTGAAATCACCAGCCAGAATATAGTTGTAGATTTTGGAATACAGCTGCTTGAATGTATCCGGGAAACCCTCGTTATGACCACCAGGATAGGAAGTCACCAGGCGTGCTTCAGGAGACAAAAGCGAGGGATCCTTCATCAACGTCTGATTGGGCATCGTTCGTTGGCCGATCCATAACTCATTGGGCCGTTCCGAATCCCAGGCTAACGAGGATTTTGATCCGTTGATCTCGTAGAACAGGCGGTTCTTCCGCCCCGCCGATACTTGTGACACGGTTAACACGCCGCGCACGCCATTTTCAAAGTGCAGAATGATCGTGGCGTAATCCTCAGTATCGATTGGCTGATCGATGTAATCTTCGGGAGTTAGAAGTTTGCCGGTGAACGTTTCAAGCGGTTTGGCCGGTTTCTTGCGACTGGGGTGGAATGTCTTGAAGTCCGCAAAAACTTCCGCTACATGCAGGCCTGTGATAAAGGTCAGCAGGTCGAGCCAGTGGGAACCAATATCGCCGACGGCACGCAATGTGCCTCCCAGGCTGGGCTCCAGACGCCAATTCCAATCGGTGGGGAACAAAAGCCAATCCTGTAGATAAGAGCCCTGCAATATGAAGAGATCACCCAGGTCTCCGTTCTGCACCATACTGCGGGCCTGTTGTGCAAGCGGATACATGCGGATATTGAAGTTGATCGCGTTGACAAGCTGCTTTTCCGCCGCAAGTTTCACCAATTCTGCTGATTGCTCGGATGTCATCGCCAGTGGCTTTTCGCAAATGACATGTTTCCCGGCCAGCAAAGCGGCTTTGGCATGAGGATGGTGCAAATGATTGGGTGTCGCGAGATGAACGACATCGATATCAGGATCGGCTAACATTTCGTCCAGTGACGCATAACAGCGAGAAATACCGAATTCAGCAGCTTTTTGCTGTGCTGTTTCCCTATTATATTCTGCAAGCCCCAACACCTGAATACCGTTGCGCCGCAAGCCTTCGATGTGTGCTGGTCCAATGAAGCCTGTCCCTGCCACGCCGACGCCAACGGTTTGCTTCGTGAGTGTACGGATCATAGTAATAGTCCCGTCCAGTGGTTAATATGCTCATCAAGCGGAGTCAGGTTTTGGCGTCACAAGAGGCGCTTCTTCCTTCATCCACTTGATGTCAGTGAGAGTCATTGCAGCCGGACTACAAGTATCGGGCTGTGAAACCCTTCATGTTATGTATGGCTGACTTTCAGCCTGCCCTTTTCCTTGCGGGTCTTGACCAGGACATTTGTGTAATACTTATTAAATGTGGCACAGCCGATCGGCGCTTGTTGGATGAGCAATTCCAGGCAGTTATCGCAGGTGGTGCAATAGTTGATTTGATCCTCGCACCCCTCGCGCAGTTTGAGAGCGATGAACGGATCAGCAAGAGATTGTCGCCCAAGAGCGATCATATCAACGTAGCCCTTCTGGATGTTTTGCGCGCCATATGCCAGTAAGGCGCTGTCTTGACTGCTGACAGCCTGCAATTTACTCTTGCCCTTACCAAAGGCTGAATAGTTCGAGCCGATGACTACTGTCTTTGGCTGGAGGTTTTCCTTCAAGACCTTGGCAAAATACTGGTGGAGATAAGCAAAGTATGGATGATCCTTATCAGCCTGCGTGAGACTGATCGTAATCGATGGGCTGCCTGCCGATTGTACGAAATACTGCGCGCCGCGCTCTTCCAATCCCTTGACCAGGTCAATTGGCTCGGTGAAATCAATAACAGGAGTATCGGGGCCAGCCGTCCCGAATCCGCCGGGGAACCCTTCCCATACAGAAATCTTGGAACCGATCAGGAAGTTCTCGTCCGGAATGACCTTGCGGATCCGTTCATAGAGATCGAAGGCGAATTGACGGCGGTTTTCCCACGGTCCGCCGTATTTCCACTTGCGGGTATTGTACGGGCGCAGGATTTGCGAGCCGAGGTAACCGTGGCAGAACTTCATGTCAATACCGTCCGCGCCGACGTCATAGGTCATTTTGGCGGCCAGGACGAAATCATCCATGATCTTTTCAAATTCGTCCTCGGTGAAAATATCAGCTTGGAAACCAGGCAGCGGCTTGACCGAAAGGGGCTTTGAGAATTCAGGATTACTCAGCTCGCCTGAATGGGTCAATTGAAAAATGAGAAGTGTTTTGGGATTCACCTCGCGCATGCGGCGGACAAAGTTGGCTAACGCGACCTGGTTCTTGGGCATGATGAACAACTGGTTCATGCGCGAGCGGTTCTTATCGGTAATCGTGATCGCTTCCAGACTCACCAAACCTGCCTCGCCCTTAAACAAATTTTCGTAGCGCTGATAGGTCAGATCGGTTGGATTGCCGTCGGTGTCTGCGTCATTACATTCCATAGCCTGACTGAAGAAGCGGTTCTGGCAGGTCTGTGTGCCGATTTTTATGGGGGATAACAGGATCTCGTTTTTGTTCATTATCTTTTCCTCGTTGATGTAGGCGATGCGTTGCAGAATACTATTCTGACAACGGCAATTTCTCACAGAATTCGATCGTCACCCCATTAGGATCGAGAAACAGAAGCACACGCGCACCAAGATTGGGTAAATCGCAGGTGGAAAGCGTGATCTTAACGCCTTCCCTCCTCAAGAACTTCTCGTGTGTTTCAATATCTTCCACCTGAAAAGCAACATGGCGCAATCCGCTGTCTTCGTCCCTGCGCTGGATTTCCCGATTCGTGCCCCGGTAATTAAACAACTCCAGGCGCGAGTCGTTCGGGAGAGCGAGGTAGGTAATCTCGAAATCGCCGCAGTCGACCGTCTGAAGCTGTTTGAATCCGAGAATACGCTCATAGAAATCCAGCGATTTCTGGAGGTTGATGCAATTGATGGCGATGTGGTCAATGCTTCTGATATTCAATTTTTTGATTCCAAGGATGACAAACTGCAGCCCATATTGCTCAATGGGCTGCAGTCAATGTTAGGCTTAGAAAACTTCCCGTTCGGAGATTTCGGGCGATACAAAGATCTTGAAGAGGTTCGGATCGCGACGAAGTTCGTGCAGGGCCCATTCCAGATCTTCGAGTGGAACCTTCATGGAGAACAGCGGTTTCGGATCGATCCGACGATTGGCAAGTAGCGTAATGGCATCCGGCCAGTCCTCGCCGATCCCCGCGCATGAGCCGGTGATCTTCTTCTCGCCCAGCACGAACTCAAACGGGCGGATCTGCATGACATCCTGCTCGCCGGTGATCCCGAAGGCGGAAAGCGTTCCGCCCTTACGCAGCATGGCGAACGCCTGCTCGTAGGTCCTGGTCGTACCAACCGCCTCGATCGCGTAATCCACGCCGCGCCCGTCCGTCAGTTTGATGACTTCGGCAACCGGGTCGGCTACTTCACGAATGTCGATGATGTAGTCGGCACCCATATCCTTTGCGATCTGCAAGCGTTTTGTGTTATCGCCGAGGACGATGACCGGGGCGCAGGCGCGCAGCACTGCCATACGAGCATGGAGTACACCCAGGCCACAGCCAACAATTGCGATACTGCCGCCGATCCGTGCATTGATGGCTTTCGCAGCATGAATACAGCAGGACAACGGCTCGATGAACGCGCCTTCTTCAAAGCTCAAAGTATCGGGAAGGTGATGAAGGAGGGAAGCCGGTGCCTTTACGTACTCGGCGAAGGTACCGTTCGTGTGAATGCCAAGCTGGGTGAAATTGTTGCATAACAACTGATCCCCGCGGATACAGTAATAGCAGTGCCCGCAGGACATATTGATATCGGCTGTGACGCGGTCACCTTCCTTAAATCCATTGCCATTCCTGCCTACTTTGGCAATCACGCCCGAGAACTCATGCCCGGGGATCATTGGCAGTTTATCGGCCGAATACCAACCGTTGTAGATACTCCAGTCGGTACCGCAGATGCCGGTGTTCTTAACCTGGACCAGAACGTCACCATCGCCAATCTCCGGGATGGGCACTTCCTTGACCTTGACAGATTTTACCGCTTCGAATACGGCTGCTTTCATTGTGGTTGCCATGTGTTTTTCTCCTTGATCAGGTTGTTAGTTGAACAAAACGTCGTTTCGCCCCTCGTAGGGTTTTTCGATCAGGAGGGGTTTGAGATAGGCAATGGTCTTGGTGATGCCATCGTGGCGGCTCATCGTCACATCTTCGTGCTCATAGCTCATCACATAGTCGTAGCCGATCATGGAAAGCTCTGTGATGACCTTCTTCCACGGCACCGATCCCCAACCCGGGATCCTGAAGCGGAAGCCGCGATCGAGTCGCTGCCAGTCGCCCTGTGGGATCATGCCCGAGCGGCGGACATTATGGGCGACGATCTCTCCGTCCTTGGCATGGACATGCAGGATATGTTTCCCAAGCGCGTCGATGAAGTTCTCCACATCGATGCCCAGATAGATGAGGTTGGCGGGGTCAAAGTTGAATCCGAATTCCTTGCGCCCACCCATCAGTTCCACTGCGCGCAGCGCGGTCTCTACGTTATACACTAATTCATTTGGATGAGGTTCGTGGGCGAATTTGACTCCATACTCGGCAAACTTATCGAGGATTTTGCCCCAGCGCTCAACAAATTCCACTTCCATATCGGACCAGCCCTTGGAATAGGGCCACGGGAAGAAACGCCCAAAGTTCTCGCAGCCGATGAAGCCGGTCACCACGGGGACTTCGAGAGCATTGGCTGCCTGCGCTGTCTTGATCATGCGCTCTGTACCGAATTTGATCTTCTCCTCTTTGGTGCCCTGGAAAATTGCATCCGTATCCTTGCCATACGGTCCAAGGACGATCTGCCCTTCCGGGTGATTCGCCAGGGCAGAGATGATCAACCCGTGGGAACTGGCAAGCCTCTTCAATTCGGCTGCATTTTGGCCCTTGATGATCTCTTCGATATCAAGGTGAGGGTTATTGACGAAAGCAGGCATTTCGACTGCTTCATAACCCAGGTTACAGGCCATATTAAACACATCTTCAATCTTCATATCCAG
This sequence comes from Chloroflexota bacterium, assembly GCA_039932795.1. Classification (GTDB taxonomy): domain Bacteria; phylum Chloroflexota; class Anaerolineae; order Anaerolineales; family Villigracilaceae; genus Defluviilinea. The sequence continues at coordinate 10,708 of JBDTPH010000095.1, read as the reverse complement.
AAACGTAGCTGTGAATAGACCAATTTTCATTTTGTTTTGCCTTTCAGAGATTGGTTTTAGTTTTTATTGTTTGGTTACGATGAGCCTCTCACAACCACTAAAACGGCACACGGAAGTAGACGGCAGCCGGCAAGGCAAGATCGAAGGTCAGCCTTCTGGTAACAATAAGAGGACAGTGTATGCTATTCTGAGAATTTTTTACGAATAAAGTAGAATTAATCCCCTAATGTAATCCTGTTATTACAACTCATTATATAGACTTCCAATAAGGCTGTCAATCATTCTGGTCAATTTATGACTAAAATAACCAGTTCCGTATGACTAAATTACAACCTCGCGCAAGGCATCGCTGATCTTTGCCTGATATTCGGCAGCCAGGTCAAACACCGGAAGCAATTTCTCATACTTACAGTTGTTCTCCTTATCGGGCTCGACGACCTCCACAGTTTTGTGGATCGCGTCGATCTGCTCAAAACTCTCCCATAGACCGCAACCCACCGCAGCAATCGCCGCTGCTCCGAGCGCACCGGCATCCTGGTCAATGTTAGTCTTGATAATGCGTGTGTTGAACGTATCCGCGAATATGCCCAGATAGAAGCGGCTCCTGGCCCCCCCACCGACGAAGAGAATCTCATTTTCCAGCGGCGTATATTTGCGCAGCAAATCCAAGCGCAGCCGCAGGTTCATGGCAATGCCTTCCATTGCCGCGCGGATGAGTTCGGGCTTGCCATGTTTCAAATCCAAACCCATATACGCGCCGCGGATATGCTCGCTGGCATCCTGTGATGTGCCGCCTGCCAGGCTGGGGTTGAAGAGCAATTTGTTCGAACCGAGCGGAGCCTTTTCAGCGACCTGGTTCATCAAACTATAAACATCCTGATGCGTGGCTTTTGCTTCCGCGATCAAATCTTCGCAGAGATTGTCTTTGAGCCACGTGAATGAAGTTCCCGCCGAGAAAATGCTGACTGCCGATGTAAACATGTTTGGCATCACATGAGCAAAAACATAGGGCTTGTATTTTTCATCCAGCACGGGCCGTTCCGAGGAGACGGCAATCCACGCCGAGGAGCCCAGGGAAGCGTAGACTCGCCCGTCGCGAATGTTCTTGGCACCCAGTGCCATGCACGAGTTATCCACACCTCCGCATACCACCTTCACCCCATGACCGAGCCCCAACATATCTGCTATATGTGGCGTGACTTCACCGATGATTTGCGTGGAAGGGACAATTTCGGGCCACAGGTCTGCCAGTACATCGCTGGCTTTGATAAACTCAGGGCTGTATTTCCAGCCTTCCAGATCGTAAATCCCTGTGCCTGAAGCATAGGAGTAATCGGTTCTAAATTCACCAGTCAGTTTGAAGTTAATGTAATCTTTTGTCCCCAGGATTTTGTATATCTTTTGGAACATCCCGGGTTCATGATTGCGGTACCACATCACCTTGAAAATCGTGTAGCAGGCGGCCGGAAAACCATTCCCTGTGGTCAGGTACCATGCGGCAGGGTCTACTTTGCTGAAAAATTCCTGCACTTCCTGCTCTGCCCGGATATCTGACCAGATAGGCGTCGCTTCCCGGAGCAGGTTTCCATCTTTATCCATAGGCACAGCGCCCAGGCTGTGTCCGGAAATACCCAGGCAGACGATGTCATCTTTATCCGCACCGCTTGACTTCATCAGCTGGCGGGTGCTTTCCAGCACGGCATTCCACCAGTCGGCAGGCCTCTGCTCATGCCAGCCAACGTGAGGATATTGTGTGGTGTAGGGTACAAAGGCGCTGGCCAGGCAATTGCCCTCCACATCATAGAGCGACGCCTTATTCCCGCCCGTCCCAAGATCAAAAGAGATGATTTTTTTATTCATGGTGCAGCCTTTCTGTCCTTTGCTATACTTCGACTCCTGATTCCAGTTGCAGACAATCCTCCACGATCTGTATCCCACTCCTGAGGTTCACGCCGAAGCGTCTCGCGCCAACCTGGTACATTTCCGCCAGCATATCAAGGTTCCGGATGCCGCCGGAGGCTTTGATCTTGATCCGGTCGCCCACGATTGATTTGACTAAACGGACATCTTCAAGCGTCGTACCGCGCGCAGCCCATCCAGTGCCCGTTTTGACAAAGGATGCACCGGCGCGAAGGCAGATTTCACAGGCCTGTTGAACTTCGTCACGGGTCAGACACATGATCTCGATGATGACCTTCACCGGAAGCGGATGCACCGTCTGAATGACTGCCCGCACATCCTCCTCCACCTCCGCCAGTTCCCTCGAACGAAGCCTGCCGATATTCATAACCATATCGATCTCGTCGCAGCCCGCGGCGATCATCTCTTTTGCCTGCTCAACTTTGAGAGTGGTCGAATCAGATCCGGAGGGGAAACTTACATTCCCCACCACGCGGACATTGGGCACACCTTTGAGAAGCTGGCGTGTGTACGGAATAAAGCACTGCAAGACAGATACCTGACCAAACCCATATCTGCAGGCGGCATCCACCATCGACTCAATGTCCGTTTTGTTGGATATGGTTCGTACACACGAGAGGTCGATCATTGTTGCGATTTCTTTTCCTGTCAGGAACATGTACAACCAGCCTTTAACGTAAGTAAGTGAGCATTTCGTCGCACAGCCATACCTGTCGTCAGGCTATGGCTGTGCGACATGTACGCAAGTAAGTCGGGTTGGTAACCCCACTTACTTGCCTCGAACGGACGATGCAGCTTCATTGAGCTTTTCAAATAAGTCTGGTGTGAGGTCGAAATGCAGTACCTGGGCAACCACCTGCGTCCAACCATGCACAAAATAGATCCAGCCATCTTCCACTTTTACGTTCCGGCTTTCCACTTGTGCCACGGATTGGTGCATGAAATCCAATTCTCCGCGATAGTTGAACTCCCAGGAGATGCTATTCATGGGGAATTTACCGTCCCAGGTGATGGGCGAGCCCGGCGTATCTTTGCCCATGCCTGTTGCATTAATGATGATGCTATGCGGAGGGAACGTCTCCATGATCCTGTCATTCACCAGTGGGTCGGAGTTGCAGATATATTCGACCTCGATGTCAGTCTCCAGGGCACTCACCATTTCTTTTGCGTGATCCAAACGGCCCTGAGAGCGGTTGATGAAGGTAAATTTCTCCGGGCGGTCTTCCTTGTCTTTCTTATTGATGAGATGCAAGAGGGTGGCAACACCCGATCCACCCGCGCCAAAGCACAGCACATCACCGCCAGTCCTGGCAAAGTAGCCCTTTTCGATAATTGCATCCAGGCTTGCACCGGATGTGAGCGGATCTTTGGCGTGACCTTCCAGACGACCATCCAGTTTAGAGATACTGGAAACTTCACCAGTGATCTGGGCATACGGATCGAGAAATTCAAACATATCGCGAGCTACATTGAGCAGGTCGATTTTGTGAGTCGTCACAAGCGCACCAAGCGAATTTTGATCATATTTGATCTGTGCAACGGCCCGTCGATAGGTTTCACAGTCATCATGGATTTTGCAATCCACTCCCTCCATGACAACTTCCTCCCGACCCAACACTTGCATCCAGAGAGGGAAAACCTTCATGATCGAGGATTTTCCGGTGGTGACCCCGATGAAATAGAATGTGGGGACCGACTTTTTCACGATCGGATAGACTTCTTCGTGGACTGCAATTTCCTGATTCATGGATGTTCTCCTTATTACTTCGATTTTTCTTTTGCGGCTTTGACAACTTGCACGAACTCGGAGGCACGTTTTGATATTTCGTCAAATTTGCCTTCCCTGGCCAGCTGCGGCGGGCAAAGCTCACTTCCGGCGCCCACCGCGACAACTCCGGTCGCAAACCAATCCGCCATATTCCCCGCATTTACGCCGCCGGTCGGCATCATCGGGATGTAGGGAAAGGGACCTTTCAGTGCTTTGACGTAGGCTGGACCTCCCAATGAGCCTGGGAAGACTTTTATGACATCGGACCCCAGAGTGTAGGCCTGGAAAACTTCCGTGGGTGTCAGCGCGCCAGCCATCGTTAATAACTCACTGGCAACCATACTTTTGACCAGATTTGCTTCACAGATCGGGCTGACCAGGAAACTGGCTCCAGCCTCTTTGGCACAGCTCGCCTGCTCAGTCCTGGTGAGTGTTCCCATGCCCAACACGATGCTGTCACCGTATTTTTTGGAAAGGGTACGGACCACTTCTTCTGCATTGGGTGTGCTATACGTGATTTCGATGCCCAACACGCCCCCGGCGATCAGAGCTTCCACCATTTTGATTGTTAGTTCAGGAGATGGACCTCGAATCACAGCCAGCAGACCCAACTCTTTCACTTTTTCAAGGACTTCTTGTTTGATCATATGTTCTCCAGAATCGTTCGTTTTCTCGTTATACAACTAGGCAACCCGAAAAACGGGTTCTTCATTCTTTAATACTGCAAGACATTCCTTCATTGCCAGCCAGCCCATGTTGCTCGTGGCGCCGTCAGTTTGCGCACCGAGATGAGGGGTGGCGATCACCTGCGGTAATGCCAGGAGCGGATGTTTTGAATCGGGTGGTTCAAACGTAAAGGCATCCAGCGCGGCGCCTTTGAGATGACCGTTCTGCAGCGCTGTCAGGAGGGCGTCTTCATCGATAACTTCCCCGCGTGCTGTGTTAATCAGGAAGGATCCCCGTTTCATCTGTTTCAAAAAGGCATCATTTACCAGGCAGCGCGTTTCCGGCAACAGCGGAAGATGCAGGCTGACAAAATCTGCCTGCCCGATCGCTTCATCCAACGTGACCAGGTCAACGTGATTGTCTTTCGCAAAAACAGAATCTGCAAAGGGATCGAACGCTAAAATTCTGCAGTCGAATCCCGCCAGCCGGCGGGCGAGTTGTTTGCCGATCGCGCCGAATCCCAGAATCCCAACAGTCTTTCCTTCAAGGCTTGACCCCGCATAGCGCGGCCATTTTCCCTGATGTACTGCCTCAACAGCTTCAGGGATCTGTCGTGCCAGCGCCAGCATGAGTCCGAGAGCCAGTTCTGCAACGGAGGCGGAATTGGCTCCGGGCGTATTGGTCACGACGATTCCCCTTTCCTTCGCAGCAGGCAAATCCACATTGTCAACGCCAACCCCATAACGCGCGATCACTTTGAGCCTGTCGGCTGTCTTTAGGGCGTTCGCATCGATGCCATCCAGGCCTGCAATATATCCGTCAACGCCAGGAAGCAACTTTGCCACTTCGGCAGATGTCAACGGCTTTCCGGTGGGGTTATAGATCACTTCCCCCACTTCCGCTTCCAATTCCGACCTGAGGCGTGAATCGTTCTTGCCGTAGGAGGTTGGAGTGACTAACAGACGACACTCTTTCAAATTCATAATTGGTCTCAGTTCTGGCCGCGCGGATTATCGACGATTTCAGGTCCGTTCGCGCCATCCAACACCAGTTTGCGAAAACCATCGCGCTCGATAGTGCCGTAATCATGCCCGGCATTCGCGGGATAAGCAAAGAAAGTAACCAAGTCTTCCTGCCTGGATGTGCAGACAGAACGATGCGCCCAGCGAGGCGGCACATAAAGCACTTTGCCAGGGGACAAAGCTTCCACAGAGGTTTCTCCTTCGGGAGTCTCCATCACCATGTATCCTTCCCCACGCATGCAATAGTAGACCTCTGAGGTTTCCAGAACAGAATGGAAATGGCCCTTCGTCATGAAGAATTCCTTGCCCACCTTGCCCGGGTGAACGATCGAGATCCCCATCAGGATTTCGCCTTCCACTTCGGGTCGTTTGATCTCATAGACTTCATAAATCAATTGATCTTCAGCAGAAAGCATTTTGTCGAAGGTCTCCTGATCAGAAAATTGACCCTGCAGCGCAGATAGACGTCTTTCGATGTGGTTATCCACTCGCGAGGGGATAACAGTGGGCATTGGGAGCGTGAACGTAAACGGCAAATCAGTCATTTTATTCTCCAAAGTCGGTTTAATTTATTCCGGCAAGCCGACGGGTGATATTGCCGCCCAGCATTTGCTCCCGAGCAGCTTCCGGAATTCCTTTTTCAGTGAGTTGAGTAAGAATGTCGCCGGGCAGGCTTGCCAGCCCTGCGCCCCCTCCAAGGAAATGATAGAGTTCAGCCTCAGCCATGTCGGTCGCGAGCGCAACCCGGTCTGAAAGCCCGGCGCTCACCATTTGCTCGATCAGTGGCCAAACGTTTACAGATGGGTTGTACTTGGGTCTGTAAAATGTGTCGTACTCAAGCAAGACCCCCAGGCGCGCCAGTTCTTTTTGAAGATAGACATCTGGTCGCTTATCCATGTGACATAGGACGATTTGCTGCGCGCGTAATCCCAAATTCATGAAGTAGATGCAGATCTTTTCCGCCAGAGCACCCTTTTCCGTATGGATTTCCAGCATTGCTTGTGACTTGAGCCCAGCATAGGCAGCACCCTCAAGCGCAGCATGCGGACATTCTGCCCAGGTGGCCTCCAGGGCGATCTTGATAAAACCTGCCCTGACCGGGAATGGTGCTTCCAATGTTTCCGAAAGGCCCTGGTTTAATTCAGAACATAAGAAATCACCGATCGTTTGCGCGTCTGATCTCCAAAGCCAATGGTCCGGGCTATAGTATTTTTTCCGATGAAACCCTGTGCACGCGATCAGATTGACCCCTGAAGCCCTGGAAAGCTCTCGTAACTTGTTCCCATTCCGACCACACCCTGCGGGCTGACAATCCAATAAACTTCCGCCACCTTTTTCGCGGTACTCCACCAGTTCATTGAGAATAAGCTCGAATTGATTTAATACTGGACTACCCGGATCTGCGCCCGAAACAGGATCAATCCACATATGATTATGGGCGTCCGTAATCCCCAAAGATTCGTATGGCCTGGGCCCTTGAACGGTTATTACGGGATACGGTGTAGAGCGCTGATCAAAACGTGTCATTGAATTTATGGTTCCAAAACGATTTTGAGAGACTTTCGATCTTCGGCCGCGGCGAACGCCATGACGGCATCCTTGAGGGGAAACCGCTTGCTGATGACATCTGAAAGATCGACCAATCCCGAATTGATAATTTGCGCCGCCTGCCAGCAATCCGCTGTGCTGCAAGCGGTGGTGCCGGTGATCACCAGTTCCTTATAATGAACCAGGTTAGAGTCAAGATGGATCAGCGGACGATCCTTCGGAAGCCCTCCAAAAAAGTTGATCCGCCCGCCGATGGCTGCGAGGTCCAGCGCGTTTTCCTGGGCAGCATGAACCGGCGCCGCGACGATAATCAGATCTGCGCCGCGCCCCTGGCTTTCTTCGCCCAGCACTGATTTTAGATCCTCTGATGCAGGATCAACAACCCGGTCGGCGCCCATGCGCTTGGCTTGTGCCGCGCGGTCTTCGATGGGCTCGCTGACGATCACTCGCCCTGCCCCGCGTGCTCTGGCAAGCTTGATATGCATCACACCGATTGGGCCGGCGCCCATGATTAATACAACTTCTCCAGGTTTCATATGCAGCGCGTTTTGTCCTCTCAGGACACAGGCAAAAGGTTCCGTCAAAGCAGCCACAGCCGGATCCACAGACTCGCTGATCGGAATGACATTCCCCTGCTGAACTGAGCTCGCGGGGATGCGGACATATTCCGCAAAGCCGCCATCCGAGGTAACGCCGATCGCGTCATAATTGACGCATAGATTGTTCGTGCCGCTGATGCACTGTTGGCAATGGCCGCATCCGGTATTGGGCGCGCAAAAAACGCGCTGTCCAACTGAATAGTTCCTAACCTCAGCACCGACTTCCGAAATGGTCCCAACGACTTCATGACCTGGAATACGGACCGTTCCGTCCGGATACATGCGGTGATTTCCATGTAAAATCCGCAGATCGGTCCCGCATATACTTGCACTTGCTACCTTGACAAGTAATTCTCTGCTCCCGATTCTGGGAACCGGTACGTTTTCGATGCGTATGTCGTTTGGACCGTGATAAACCGCAGCCAGCATTTTTCTCAATTCCTTTCCACTTCACCGAGAACTTCTCTAAGATACACGGGGCGGCCTTCCATGAAGGATTTTGTTCCTGCCAGGACCCCGGCCACAGCCCAACGACCCTCGACTCCTCCGGCGAGCGGGGTCGTTTCATTCTGAATACAGGAAACGAAATGTTCCAATTCGTTGATATATGCCCACGCGAATCGTTCCGGCCAGGTCCGAAAGATCGGAGTGATCAAGCCCTGGTCGCGGTTTGTGCAGACCACAACAGCCTGGCCTTGAAGTTCGCCGATCTGCATGATCCCGTTCTCCCCGATGATCTCCACACGCGCATCGTACCCATACCCGCAGGGACAGACTCCCGAGATCATGCCCAACCCACCGCTCTCGAACTTGACATTGACAAGGACATTGTCATAGAAATGGGGCGTATCCACATTATTGGCTGCGCCCTTAAAGTTAGCAACTTCTGCATATACGCGTTCATGGTTGGACATCATTAACCAACGCGTCGTATCCCAGTCGTGGCTGTTGACTTCTGCCAGCATCCCGTTGGATGTCCGTAAGTCACGCGCCCAGGCAGGTGGAAGCCCCGGTCCATGAGTGTTTGATTTGATCATCATGGGTTGACCGATCTCACCTGCTTCAATGCGCTGTGCAGCCACGACAAATTCAGGGTCAAATCGTCTCATGAATCCCAGCTGCAAAATGACTGCATTCTGCTCGGTGACCTTGATGATCGCATCGCATTCCTGTAGATTGAGAGCCATCGGCTTTTCGAGGAACACATGCTTTTTATTTTCAGCAGCCAACGCCGAGAGCGGGAGATGCGTGGGAGTAGGGGTGGTGATCACAACTGCATCAAACTCAACGGCTTCTAGCGCGACCTCCAGAGTATCGAACTGTTTATCGATCCCAAATTCCGTTGCAGTTTCTTTCCGGACCTGCTCCACAGGGTCAACAAGTGCGACGATGTTCCCGTTGGGGACACGGGCAAGTGCGCGGGAATGATTTTTCCCCACTCGTCCCGCACCTACCATACAAATTCGAACTGGCTTTTTCATTAAATCTCCTCAATAATAAGATGGCTTTATTCGCTGACACAATATCAACCGGCAAAAAATTGATGCAGCGCTTGTTCCAACGCGATATATTTTTCGATCAGCGGTCGATAGAACTCGTGATTCGTTTGTGATGGGAAGGCAGGATTGCCATTTGGGATCGCCGTTTGCCCGGCCTGTGAAGCCAGATCATCAATCAGACCGGCTGCTTTTCCGGCGATCATGGCGGCTCCCCAGGCACCAAACTCGTTTCCTTTTAACCTTTGATAGGGCACATTAAGAATATCTGCCTTAATTTGATTCCAGACTTCGCTTCGTGCTCCACCGCCCACTGCGCGGGCTTCCACCAGCTGCAAATCTGGCAATAACTCCTTCAGAATTTTTAGATAATAGGCGTATTCATACGCCACGCTTTCCAAAATCGCCCGTGCAAAATGGGGCTGCTTATGCAACCATGACACCCCTACCCAGGCTCCCCGCATGTCCGGGCTGGAGGGGCAAATGCGCCCACCCAAGTGAGGGGAAAAGAACAACCCGTCAGAGCCGGGTGCGACCGTTTCGGCCACCGAAATCATTCGGGAATACAAATCGTCTGAGGCAGGGAGGTTTTCTCCCTGCGAAGTGTTATAAAACTGATCGCGGTACCAGCGAAGCGCGAGCCCTCCCCCGCCAATGTAGGCAAGCGGATGCCACAGGCCGGTGATAACCGAGTGCATGGTCAGCAGGGCACGATTTTTTGTATCCGCTACGAATTGATCGGTGCAACCAGCCAGAACGGAGGCGGTGCCGGCTACGTCAAAGAGCATCCCAGAACGTACGATCCCTGCACCCAGCGCGTTGGCGGCGGTATCTCCTGCACCTGCTGCGATGAGCGTTCCGGGAGCCAGTCCAAACTCACTCGCAGCATGCTCCGAAACTTCCCCCACAGGGTCACAGGGATCGACGATCTTTGGAAGCTTGTCCATATCCAATCCAAAGCGATCGCATAGTTCCCTGGACCAAATTCCCGCTTGTGCATCGGAAAAACCCGAAAAATGAATGTACGTGTGATCGATAAATGCCCGGTCCGCTTTCAGATCCGCGAGTTTGCCTGCGACATACGTACCCGGCATCACGAATTTTGCGGTTCGTGCGTAAACGTCTGGCTGTTCATTCTTCCACCACAGCATCTTCGGACCGTGATCACAGGTGGGAGGGCAGCCAGTCAGCTGGGTGATTCGCTCGCCAGCTTCTTGATCCATCAATTCAATGTATGGCTGGCACCGCATATCGAGCCAGGAGTCAAACCGGGCCACGGGATTAAAATCTTCATCGATGAGCCCGACTCCTGCCATTTGTGAATCAAACGCGATTGCGGCGATTTCCCGCGGTTCAATTCCACTGGACTCGATACAGGTCCGCACCGTCTGAGCAGCCGAGGTATAGAAATCCTCATTTTCCTGCTCTACGACCGCAGGTTTGGGATGATACAGTGGCACTTCAACTGAAGCCTCTGAAATGAGTTTCCCATCGATCTGATAGAGCGCCGCCTTGGTAGCACTTGTTCCAAGATCCACGCCGATCAGGTATTTCCTTTGCATTGTTATCTCCGATACGCCCTATTGCCGAAACAGGAGGCTGTTTGGGAGTTGATGGATTATTCGGCCTTGTCGTCGACTGGAACAATCTTTGGTGCACCTGTAAAGTTTGAACCAGGCTCAACAGTTT
>JBDTPH010000094.1:0-3846 GCA_039932795.1 Chloroflexota bacterium | reverse complement strand
CCCAGCCACTTGCCCTGCAAATCGCCTTGACAAAGTCATAGTATTCAGCATGACAGAAAGTTAACTGATTAAGGTTAATCAGAATAGTGGCTGTTTCAAATGCAAGCTGATACACGCGTAATTCCCGTTGCCATTTCTTCCTCCTTTGGAAATCAGGTACGTTTTCGATGCGAGTCGCCTCACGCTCCACACGAGTCTGCCCCACGTTTACGCCATGCTCAACCACTTTTGATAATCTTCCCCACTCGTATTTGCTTCAAACCTCTCAAAATACTTTTGCCCATATCCCACATAATCAAAGTCGAGTTGTGAAACCCCAATCTGGACCTGTGACCACATCGCCTCGCGCAGATCAGACATGATCTTCATTAGTCTTTGATGTGCGCGCTGGGAGTCTGTTGGCAAGCCAAAATATGCCTTCAATAGGATTTCATCCTGCTCATCATTGAAATCATGCTGCGCGGCGAAATTGCCCAGGTCAAAAAAGATATCGCCCATGCCTGCGTATTCCCAATCTAAAATGCGGATGCATGTGCCATCGTCGATAAAATTGCCGTTGAGCAGGTCGTTGTGACAGGGACGTGGTTGGAGCGGGTCGCGTCCATACATGGCTTTTTCGATCTCACCTGATCTCTCGAGATACCAGTCCATTTTCCCAGGCAATTCAACATTAAAACGTTGCGCAGTTTCTGCGTATACCTCTGCGATGCGGAAAGGGGAGAAGGAGCCGGGAAAGTAATCCAGCGCATGATAGGCTTTCATCGATTCGACCACACGGCTGATGTTTTCTTCCGTACCGATCTCTTTGGCAGGAATCCCTTTGCCTGAAATAAACCGCGCAAGGATATACCCTTCAGGTTCGAGAAATGCAACGGGGTCAGGAGCGATCCCAATTTGGGAAGCCAACAGGCTGGATTCATATTCGGTTCTGCGGTCAATGCCCAGGAATTGAGTTTCGTTGCCACCCAAACGAAGGACGTAGGATTCTCCGTCCACGGTAATTTTGTAATTTCGGTTGGTGATGCCACCCGTCAATTCTTTAATTTCAAGAGATCCAGTTGAAGCAAATTGTGGAATGCGCTGGAGAATGGGGGAGATGTCGTCCATGGGAATCCTTTGGCGAAGGGTCAGTTGGGCGTTCCTATGGAATAACCCCGTTTGGTTGATTAAGATTTACATGACTTGATGGATTAAGCTCGCGATTTCGATGGGCTACATATCCTTTGTCATAATAAGAAAGGTTAGTTCATCTCTTTCCCGTTTGAATGTCTGTGTTTTTTGAAAACCGCTCTTTTCCCAAACGCGGATGGCGCGCAAATTTGTCGTTAGAATCGTGACACGCAATTTATTAGGTTTGAATTGCGTCCTGGCAAACCGAATCACGTCTTTGACAAATTTACTTCCCAGACCCTGACCAGTCAGTTCCGGTTTGATCATCAGTCCGATATCGAGCGCCTGCTCGCCGTAATCCCCACCCGTGACTCGTCCATCCTGTCCAAAACTGCAATAGCCGACCAGTTCGCCTTCCCGGTATATGCTATACATGTTATTTGCAGGGTCGAGGTGATATACCAGGTCTTCCTCAAGATATTGGGGCAGGTAGTTGTAAATCGCATATGGAGGTTCATACTTCCACTGCAGGAATTCGCGGGCAGACGCTTCGTCGGTGGGCCAATATGAAATGGCCAGGTCTTTCACCATCATGGCGGGGTGACATCATAGGAAGCGATAATCGGGTTCTGATCCCAGTTGGCAGCATCCACAGAGACGACTTGGTACATATAATATTGCACGGGGTCGGGGTCACCCTGCCCGTTGAAGCCGTACGTACCCGTAATGCCATCATAGTTATTCAGACGGCGGAGGGCCGTGGCAACTTCGCCTCGTGTAGGCGGTATACCACCATTTGCTTTGGATGCTTCTTCAATAGCCTTCAAGCACACGCCTGTTGCATCGTAGGCCCGCGCGGCAAACGACAGGGGGGCTGTGCCATATTGGGTGTTGAAATCCTGAACGAACTTCGCGGCGTTGGAATAATATTGAGCCGGGGCGCTGGTGATGGTGTAGTACATCCCCCCACCCTCAACCAGTGATGGCCCTGCAAGACTGACCATGGACTGATCGTTGAGTGCTTCAGTACCGAGGATTGCCCCCGCATACCCCGCAGCGCGCAGCTCCGTTAAGAATGGAATTGCCTGATTTGCTGCACTGGAGATGTAGACCACATCAGGCATGGTATTCATTATGCCGCTGATGATTTGGTTCTTGTTCTCAGCAGTTAACTCTGTGACCACCATCCCAAGCAATTGGATTCCAAGACTGCCTGAGTCGCGCCTGAAGTACTCCGCGTTTCTGAGGCTGCCTTCAATTTGTTGACTAATAATGTAAACGCTGCCATAGCCCTGTGCTTTCGCAAACTGGGCCGCTGCTGTCCCTTGTCCATCTGTACGCCCGATCACACGATTAACTTCAAGATAATTACGGTCAGTCAGGAGTGCACCAGTGGCTGACGGAGCAACAAGAGCAAGGCCCGCCAGATGATACAGGTCTGACGTTGCAATGGTGATATCAGAATCATAGTGGCCCACACCACACAGGATCTCAGGATCCCCAACAATCTCCTGTGCATTTACCCGTGCCGTCTGAGCAATATTTTGATCATCATAGGGTACCAGCTCCACCTGGTAACTAAACTCATGCAGGGGCCCACTTAATTGCAGGACAGCCAGTTCGGCACCGCGCAACATATCCTTACCAAAAACAGCCTGCTCACCAGATAAAGGGCCGTGGCTAAAAATTTTGATGACAGCCCTTGGCACAAAAGGAGTCGGTGTGAGGGCTGGAGCTTGAGTTTCCGCAATTTGTGCTGTTGGGGGAGCCTGTGTTAGTGAGGATGGCGATTCTGTAGCTGTCGCAAGGGTAATTATTATCGGTGTTGGCCGGGGACCACAGCCAAAGGTAACGATCAGGATCATCTGCGACAATAAAAGGGCAAATCTGCGTATCCATAAAACTATTCGTGCGTCGATCATTTTTTCTCCTCCTGTGAGAGAACATGTTCCATGTATTTTGAAATTAAATCATCGGATCTCAGGAGCCATCTTCTCATCATGTCTGTCGTGTTTGAAATGGCATGATAAATGTTCATGTGAATTCTGAGATCAAACCAATCCAGAAAACTCCACCGCCCTGTCTGACCAATCTTTTGCCTGCAAGGAAAGTAAAAGCCGCTGTTGTGGATTCTGGCTGGCTTCTCTCCATGCATGTTGCCATAGCGAAATCATTGTTTGCATTCGCACAAGTTCAGCGGCGGTTTCCGGCTCCGTGTCCGCGGCTGTCCACTCGATGAGGTGTTTTGCTTCATCCAACAAATTTGAGACTATGTTTGGGCCGGTTGATTTTCTAGCAGAGGATGAAAGACGTCCAAGTGTGGCGGCAAGTCCACCCAGGCGGCGGGGGAGAGGATCGCGCAAAAAGCGTTCACGGAGTTTTTCCTTGTTGTTCATTGAATATCTCCCAATAATTCTCCCGTTACAGACTCAACTTGCTTGCGTAGACATTCATCTTGAATCAGAATATTTCGATTTCCCAATCTCGGTCGAATATTGACCACGATTTTGAGCATGCCTTCATGAACTTGCTCAGGAGTTGCCTTTTCCTTGAGTAGGTGAATCATGGTTTCTCCGAGACTGACTGAAACTCCACCAACTTTCCAGACTTCAAACCTTCCAATGTTCCAACTCCCGCCGCGAACATCGTCACTTCAATCTGTTTCTTCGTCAGTTTCATTATCTCAATGGCTTGCTCGGATGAAACTGCCGCGGCTTTGAGGAATTGTCCTGCCAT
>JBDTPH010000093.1:0-11056 GCA_039932795.1 Chloroflexota bacterium | reverse complement strand
GCGATCCTCGGCGTGCACGATCAACTTTGCCAGCAGGGGATCATAGAAATGCGTCACGTCACTGCCCGCGGCGAAACCCGAATCCACGCGGATGCCGGGGCCGCGCGGTTCGATGAATTGCAGGAGCCTGCCTGTGCTGGGTAAAAATCCGTTGGCGGGGTCTTCAGCGTAGACGCGGCACTCGATGGCGTGTCCGCGTTGAGTGAAGTGGGACTGTGGAAACGGGAATCGTTCCCCTGCCGCAACGCGTATCTGCCAGTGGACGAGGTCGAGTCCGGTGACAAGTTCAGTAACGGGATGTTCAACCTGCAATCTTGTGTTCATTTCAAGAAAGAAGAAAGCCTGCCCTGAGCCGTGTCGAAGGGAGGAAAGATCGGGGTCGAAGATGAATTCGACAGTCCCAGCATTGAAATAGCCCACTGCTTTAGCCGCCTTGACAGCGGCTTCACCCATTTGTTCACGTAATTGAGGAGTCAGCAATGGGGAGGGAGTCTCTTCGATGATCTTTTGATGTCTGCGCTGAACGGAACACTCGCGTTCGAAAAGATGGACGAGATTTCCATGCTGGTCGCCGAAGACTTGAAATTCAATGTGGTGAGCCTTGGCCACATATTTCTCGATCAATAACCGGTCATCGCCGAAGGCATGCAAGGCCTCACGCCGCGCGGACTCGATGCCCTCATGCAATTCGCCTTCGTCATTGACCACGCGCATCCCTTTCCCGCCTCCGCCCGCCGCGGCTTTGACGAGAACAGGATAGCCGATTTCCTTTGCAGCCTTCATGAATTCCTTTTCGGCTTCGAGTCCCTCAAAGCCCGGAACTGTTGGCACGCCCGCTTTTTTCATGCGGATCTTCGACTCTGCCTTGTCGCCCATGGCGCGGATCGAATCCGCTGAGGGGCCGATGAAGATCAGGCTGGCAGAGGCAACTGTCCCTGCGAAGGAAGCGGATTCCGAGAGGAATCCATAGCCCGGATGAATGGCATCCGCGTTTGAGTCGAGCGCAGCGCGGACCAGGACATCCGCATTCAAATAGGATTCCTTCGGTGACGCCGCGCCGATGTGAATCGCCTCATCTGCGTATTGAACGTGCAACGCGTTTTTGTCTGCATCGGAATACACGGCCACACTTTGGATGCCGAGTTCCCTGCAGGCGCGCATGATGCGAATGGCGATCTCGCCGCGGTTGGCAATCAGGATCTTATTGATCATTTCGCTTGAGCAGTGTAAGCAATATTTTTTCCCTGGTGGGGTTCAAGCCTGCGCGCCACTCATAATCTTCGGGGCGCATCTCCGCCCATGCAATGGTATCGCGAATCGTGTCTTCCAGCGGGCGAAATTTGAGGCCCGCATTGACAGGTTTCGAAACATCCACCCGCGAAAAACCCGCATCCTCCTCGGTATCCGGAAGCCAGACAGGCATATCACTCCACGGCGCAACCTCATGCTCTTTTAGAAATTCCTGGCTTGTCCAATGGAATGCAGCTACGCTTCCGGTCACCCGTCTGCAGGCATCGAGGAACCCGCCCATGAACAATTCCTGTTCGGGTCCCGTCGCGTTGTAAATTCCCGTTGCGTTTTCTGCGATCAATTTAATGATAAATTCGGACAGGTCGCGCACGTCAACGATCTGGATCGGTGTTTGCGGCTTATCTGGCGTGATCATGTCGTCGCCGCGTTTGACGCGCATGGGCCAATACGTGAAGCGGTCGGTTGGGTCATAGGGACCCACGATCAAGCCTGGGCGGATGATCAGCGCACGGTCACCATAAATGTCCTGCACTGTTTTTTCACACAACGCCTTGAGTGGACCATAGGTCTCGCCCGTGATCTCTTCCACCGATTCATCCTCCAATTTTCCAACGGGATCGGACTCATTAATACCGACCTTTTTGAAGTCTGCATAGGCCGAAATGGATGATATGAAGACGTATCGCTTCACTCTTTTCTCCAGGCCCTCGGCTGAGAGGCGGACGATGCGCGGCACATATCCTGCGACGTCAACCACGGCGTCCCAGTCGCGACCCGATAGTTTTTCGATGTCGTGTTCGCGGTCACCGTTGATCGTTTCGACGTTTGGAAATAAAGTTGGGTTCGTTTGACCGCGGTTGAACAATGTCACCTCGTGTTCGCCTGCCAGTGCGGCATCCACGAGATGACGACCCAGAAATTTTGTTCCACCAAGTATTAAGATTTTCATTTTTGCCTCTATTGTTTTTCCTCGCGCCGAGCGCAGTCGAAGCGGCTTTGCACAAGTATTACTTCAACTACGCTTCGACTGCAGGTTTGGACGTGAAACGTCCAAACCCTCCGCTCAGCGCGGAGCCTAATTCTCCATCCTCGTCAATATCGCTTCCGTGGCTTTGGCTTCCTCACCATCAGGAGTGATGTTGTAAGCGGTGATTGTCAGATGATCCCTATCCAGCAGTTCGACTTCGGTGCGCCAGCCCCAGTCAGGTCCGCCTGTGGGATCGGGATAATTGCCAAGGACGGAGAATCCGTTCTCTCTGGCTGTACCCATGCAAAACATGATGGCTGTGTTATTGTGGAAACTGTCCACCCAGCTGGCTTCGTACTGATCGGTGGTCGTGTTATAGCCAAATGTGAACATGCCGTGCTGTGCCTCGTCTTCGATGGAGCCCTGATACAGGTAAAGAGCAAAGCGTCCGTCCAATACAAGCTGGACACTTCCCACCACTGGCGATTCGTCGGTCAAGGTATCAGGTTCCAGCCAAAGCCGGGACATGCCGGTCCATCCGCCGACGAGTTGACGGAGAAATCGATGCGGGCTTCCTGAGGATTGTTCAAAGGTCATGTTTCCGTCCTCTCCTTTCAATAGTCCCAACGAAGTTTTGAAGGAAATTCTAGCTGCACAAACGCTTATTTTTGAGCTGATGTTCCGTCCCGGTGGCAATCAGGTCAAAGCGGCTGCACTTGCCCGTGATCCAGCCGTCGGTGCTTTGTACGCCGCCATCCTCGATCCATAAATCATTGTTTGACTGAAGGCTGTAAAAGATCTCGGCGAGCAATGTCCCATTTCCGGACGGGAAAACAGCGATACGATCCACGCGGTATTGCAGGATCGAGCCGGCGCTGACGTATCCCTGCAGGGTCTGGTCAAAGATCGCTTCTGCCACGGGTTCGATGCTGAATGCCTGTACACTATTCAACGGAATTGCGCCAAATACGTCACTCGGAGCAGGGAACGGGAGTGGAGTTTCGGTGGGGGCAAGTGTTGTGGTCGCCGTGGGTAGCAGAGTTTTTGCAGGGGGAGATGTAGCTGTCACAGTTGGAATCGCGGCCTGGGATTTGCAGGATGAGAGGACGAGAAGGGTTGCGATGAAGATGGTTTTGAGGTGCATGTGACTCTGAGTGAGTAGAAAGTGGAAAGTGGATTATGGGAGTGGTACATCCGAATCGACGTGGAAGTTCGATGATTGTGATGTGCTGTACTCGGATTGCTCTTCACGAATTCCCTTTTGCCTTTGATGAGGAGTAAGCACATTCAACATCTTGATAATTTGTGTAAGCAGGTTGATTCTATGTTCGATTACTTCTACTTTGAGTGTATGACGGGATTTGTAATACCAATCGCGTGCTTCACGCGCAGAGCCTAATGAGTATTCCAGAAAGCGGGCACGGTCTTTGCCTGTGGAACGGGAATATCCTTCTGCAATGTTTGCAGAAATTGAACACACCGCCCGATAGAGTTGATCGGCAATACTGCGGGTAAGTGGAGTTTTACTTAATTCAAGAGCGTCCTGCCATGAAATATCGGAGAGAAACAAGCCCAGACGATACACTTCAAGTTTCCAAAGCGAATCGCCTTTGATGTCATCAGGAACATGTACCTGCCATTCATCGTACCTCATTCCGTTCCTCCACTTTCCACTCACTACTTTCTACATCCTGAACACACCAAATCCCTGCTCTTCAACCGGTGAATTCAGCACCACCGACAACGCCAATCCCAAAACCTGGCGTGTATCCGCTGGATCTATCACACCATCATCCCATAAACGAGCTGTGGAATGATAGGGATTGCCTTCGTCCTCGTACTTCTCCAAAATAGGACGTTTGAATTCATCCGCCTCTTCGCGCGACATGGCAGGTTTGCCTTCGCGGGCGAGCTGCTCCTGTTTGATCGTAAGCAGGACATTTGCAGCTTGTTCCCCGCCCATGACGGAAATGCGGGCATTGGGCCACATCCACAGGAAGCGCGAGCCGTAGGCGCGTCCGCTCATGGCGTAGTTGCCAGCGCCGAATGAGCCGCCGATCACCACGGTCAGCTTTGGGACGCGGGTGGTTGCCACCGCGTGGACCATCTTCGCACCATCCCTGGCAATGCCACCCACTTCAGCCTCCCGACCCACCATGAAGCCCGTGATATTTTGCAGGAACACAAGCGGGATGCCGCGCTGGTCACACAACTCGATGAAATGAGTCGCTTTGAGCGCGGACTCGCTGAACAGCACCCCATTGTTGGCGATGATACCGACGGGGTATCCATGAATGCGCGCGAACCCGCAGATAAGAGTCGTGCCATAGCGTGCTTTGAACTCGCGGAATTTGCTGCCATCCACTAAACGCGCAATAATTTCATGAACATCATACGCCTCGCGGAAGGTTGCGGGCAAAATTCCGTAGATGTCTTCCGCGGGATAGAGAGGCTCTTCAGGCGCTGACCATGGACCATTGACCGCGGACCATAATGGTCTATCGTCTATTGTCCGTGGTCTGGGGAGCGTCTCAACGATGGAACGTAGAAGCTCGATTGCGTGGTCGTCATCCTCTGCAAAGTGATCTGCAACGCCCGAGAGTCGCGTGTGGACGTCTGCGCCGCCGAGTTCCTCCGCAGTGACATCTTCCCCCGTCGCGGCTTTGACAAGCGGAGGCCCGCCGAGGAAGATCGTGCCCGTGCCTTTGACGATGATGGCTTCATCGCTCATCGCGGGGACGTACGCGCCACCTGCCGTGCAGCTTCCCATCACCGCCGCGATCTGCGGGATCTTTTTCGCGGACATGCGAGCCTGGTTGTAGAAGATGCGGCCGAAATGCGTAGCGTCCGGAAAGACTTCGTCCTGCAGCGGCAAAAACGCCCCGCCCGAATCGACGAGATACAGGCAGGGCAGATGGTTCTCCTCGGCGATCTGTTGGGCGCGCAGATGCTTTTTGACCGTCATCGGGAAATACGATCCGCCTTTGACGGTGGCATCGTTGGCGACGATCAACACTTCGCGATTGCTGACGCGTCCAATGCCGGTGACGATGCCAGCGCCTGGAGCCGCAAACGACCCGCTGTCGTTTGCACCCGCCTTGTCATTATCGTAGAGGTCATATGCCGCAAGCGCGGAGAGTTCCAGGAACGGTGAGCCCGGATCGAGCAGGCGTTCGATCCGTTCGCGCACAAAGAGCTTACCCTGCTCTTCCTGCCGTTTGCGATATTTCGCGCCGCCGCCTTCATGGACGCGCGCGATACGTTCCTTGAGTTCAGCGGCAAGGCGTTTATGATGTTCGGCGTTTTGTTTGAATTCAGGGGAGGATAAGTCAATTGAGGAGGAAAGAGTTTCCATGTGGCGAGTGTAGCACAGAAATTAACCACGGAGACACAGAGACACGGAGATTTTTTGTTTACCGCGAAGGCGCGAAGAACGTGAAGAAGGTAAGAAGAAAGAAAGTTTCAGATGGTGGTCGAGTAGTCCCGTCGCGCTGAGCGGAGCAATAGCGAAGCGTCGCGGGACGTACACTTGCACCAGCACGCAAGTGCAGGTGTCGAAACCATCCCCTCTGTCCATCGGACATCTACCACTCGCTCCACTAGGGTACTGTGTCCCACAATTGAAAGGCACAATTGGGAGAGAACATAAAAGTTAAATTTTCATAAATACAGCATATTCCCCTTCCCCCAAATCTGATCTTGATTTGGGGGAAGGGCGGGATGGGGGTCTGAGTTTTTCCAACAGCCTCTTACCTATTTGCAAACCAGACAACGTAGTCATTCAATGGCTGGTAGTTTGGGGCTGTATCAGGGATCGCTTCCAAATCGCAGAGTGGAAAATCATAATGTCCCCGTTTTGTTTTGATCGACACGATCATGCCATGAGAATCGTCAACGATTTCAATACCCAATACGTTGACGCGCTCGCCAGTCCTTATGGGACCGCGTTCCTGCCATTCCGAGACTTCGGCTTCAAATGGGAAGGTAAGTTTTTCACTCAAGTATTTTTCCCATGCCATGAAAGCGCCTAGCTCCCCTTTTCTGTCCGCGCTATTCAGAACTTGTTGCATACGCCGGCCCTGTTCGCCAAGATAATCCATCTGATGTGCGTCTTCAATTTCATCCTTAACTTTTCGTACTTGGTGGATTTTGTCTCTGGGTGCGGCAGACGTGACTTCGCTGGCGTAGAGTCCCATGCTTGACCAATCCAAACCGCCTTCCTCACAGCGTTCAATTACTTCGATCGGCATTTGTTTCAGCGTAATACTGTCCCATGCGATGGTCACATAAGGATTGCCTTGATCGTCGGCATAATGATTTTCGGTGACGCGCCCCTGCCAGCCGCCCATGTCGAACCCATGATCGGGATCGGCTACGCCGGGGTTGACCACAACCGATTCCCCAATGGGAAAGTTCTTTTGCGGGGTCAATTTTTTATTGGCTTGGTTCTTTTTCTCATATTGCTGCGTTCCTTTATTTTTCATTTTTCAACTTCTCCAACATCCTCTCCGCCTCGGATTGTTCAAACCGTGCCAATGCTTCGATGAATGGTTTGGCGGGCTGCTCCCCAACCTGAAAAATAACTGCGGTGTGCAAAGCCTTGACCAACAACTCGTTAACTTCGGGAGAATCACCGCCGTCCTCTATTTGCATAGTCAGCGCGTTGAGAATGCCGTTCAACTTGCGTTGACGCAGGGGCTGCAGGCTGAGCATCTCGGCTGCCTGTTTGACTGGTTTGAACGTATTCAGTCGCGCATAATCTATTCCGTCGAAAAAATCTTGTGGGTTTGCCGATTTGGTTTTCATCCTTCAGCCTTTCAAGCATCCTCACCGCTTCCTCATACGCCACCTTGTAATAATACAGCGGACCGTCACACGTGGCGAGTTTAAGCGCGGTTTCGGCATATTCCCTTGCCTTCTTTTTATCTTTCTCCTGCTCCAGCGCATATTCAGCGAGGAACAAATTCACATCCGCGCCTTGCAGGACGTAGCCGCAACGCTCGGTGATGGATAGCGCTTCTTCAGCAAGGAACCTGGCTTCTTCGTAAATTTTCTGGTCGTAGCGCAGGCAAAAGGATAGTGTGCACGCACTTTTCATCCTTGGGACTGTAGGAAACAAGAACGTCGCATTTGAAATCAGTCACTGCCATGGTCAACCTTCCGTAACGTGATGACGATGTCCTAACTTTAGCACAAAGCTCCGTCTTTGAATCATTCACTTCCCCGGTGTGAACTCAACCAGTTCCAGGATACTTTTCAATGGGATACTGAGTTTTTGCCCGCCTGTCGTATACGACGCAGAATCGATCTGCACGCGGATGAGACCCACATAGGGTTCATACCATTGGGTCGTTTCGACCGTTAGGTGTCCACCCGCTCCACTCCCCAACGTTGCGCTCAGGGTAAAACTGTGGAGCACCTTGAGCGCCTGCCGGAATTCCCCGGCTGGGACGGTCACCGCCTCGCGTGAACCGTCCATTTGGAAGATGAGATCAATTGGGCTGGACGTCAGGAGAAAAAGGTCTGGGGGACCCATTGGGTTTTTGATCTGCGCGTCCTCCTCGGTGAGGTAATTGGCCTTCCAGTCCAGGACCCAGCCGGTTTCCACGAAGGAAGCGTGCGCGGGTGCGTAGATTCCGGTATCGTGATAGGTGTTAATAAATTTGTTCAAAATGTCTGCGAAGAGCATATCGATCACAAAGAGCGGGAAGTCCTCGATTACCCCCTTCAGACAGACAACCCGTTCCCGGACGGATTTATCCTGATCCCCGAACTCGACCAACATGAGGATGTTGCCGGAATCCTGCCTCTCCACTGCCCGGAGGTTGTATAGTTTCTCCCCATTATCCGTCGTCACCCGGTATGTCCAGTGATTACCGACCGCCAGCGGCACGAGCGGATTGTCACACGGTCCGTTTGGGACGGGTGTTGGAGAAGGCGTCACTGTGGGGGACGGCGTGATGGTGGAAATGGATGTCGCTGTTCTCGCTGCTGTTGGTGTCGGGGATGGAGGAACTGCGGGAGCACAAGCCGTCAGAATGAAAACAAAAATGAGCAATGCAACTTTTCTCATCTCATCCTCCTCGTTTGCAAAAGGAAAACCAATGCCGACATAAACACTGTAGCATGGGTTATGCTTCGCGCAAAGTGAAGAAAGTCTTACTTAAACGTGATACGATTCCTCCATGAGCTTTAATTTTTCCAACATCACCGATGACCTTTTCATCGGCACGACGCCTTTGGTCAGGGATTATGACGGCCTGCGCGAGTTGGGGATTCGACTCATCATCAACATGCGCCTGACCCGTAGTCCCTACCCCGACCCGCATCATTCGCCGATAGGGCTGCTCTGGCTTCGCACGATTGATAGTCCGTTCTTTCCCATCCCCGTCGCCAAGTTGATCCTCGGTGCGCAAACCGCGCTCGAAACGATCCAGGCAGGCGGAAAAGTCTATGTTCACTGTGCATATGGACGTCACCGCGGCGTGACAATGGGTGCGTGTGTCCTCATTGCGCAGGGCTACAAGCCCGAAGATGCAATGAAGCTGATCTCCGAGCGCAGGCTGGTCGCTGACCCGACAATCTACTACATCCGTTCACGCATTCTGGAATTTACAAGACAATGGAATCAACGAATCTGAATTTCAGCCCCTCGACTCGATACCCCCAAATGGAAGATCCTGGCCGATAGTCCCGCCTGCTCGAAGGCACGCTTCGCCGCGGAGCCGAGGCTTGACTCCGTTTGCGCGAATGCGATCAAGCTGGGACCTGCTCCCGATAATGCCACAGCCGCGCCGTCCGCTTTCATCGCGTTTATTGCCTGCTCCGCGCCAGGGATTAGCGGTATGCGATATTGCTGATGCAGCCGGTCGGTCATCGCCTCGCCAAGCAGACCCAGATCCCCTGTGCGCAGGGCTTCCGTCAGCAACAGCGCGCGGCTGATGTTATGGACCGCGTCCTTCAGACCCACTTGTTTGGGTAATGAATTGCGCGCCTCTCTTGTGGGGAAATGGAAATCGGGAACAATCACTGTTATGTGTATGGGCGCAATTGGCAATTTTCGTGCAATAACTTTCCCGTCATTCAATGTCGAAACAACCAGTCCGCCCATCAACGCGGGTGCGACGTTATCGGAATGTCCCTCGATCTCAGTGGCAAGAATTAATATTTCCACATCCGACAGCGCGGACTCGGTCAAAGCGTTTGCGGCAAGCAAGCCTGTCAACGTGGCCGCGGCGGAGGAGCCCAACCCTGATCCGAGCGGAATGTGGTTAATACAGCGCACGTTTAATGGCGGCAACTCTTTTCCAACGCGTTTTGCCAGCGTCTGTGCGGCGCGGAAAATTAAATTATTCCTGCCTGGAGAAAGTTTTCCCTGCCCTTCGCCTTTGACATACACAATGAAATCATCCGCCAACTCAAATGTGGACTCGTTCCATAAATCCAACGCAAGACCCAGGGCATCAAACCCGGGTCCAAGGTTGGCAGAGGTGGCAGGGACTTTGATGGTGATGGTCATAAATATCCCTCGTGCTGAGCGGAGTGCTGAGCGACAGCGATGAATGCAGACGAAGCACGTGTAGGCATGTAAGCTGCGCTTCGTCTACGCTGTGCTCCGCTCAGCGCGATGTTAATTCAATATTATTTCTTCCAATGCATCCAGCTTCGGCGGCAAGACTTGCGGCTTCTGCATATCTTTTGTAATGATGTCGGGGTCTTTCAATCCATGGCCCGTGCAGACCGCAACGATGCGTTTGCCTTTTGGATTCAACTTTCCACTTTCTATTTCTATCGCTACACCTGCAAGCCCTGCGGCGGAGGCAGGCTCCACCCAGATCCCTTCGAGCGTTGCCAGCATCTTTTGCATGTTTAAAATTTGTTCATCGGTGGCAGCGATGATCCTTCCATTGGATTCTTCCGCAGCTTGCAGAGCCTGCTCACCGCGCGCCGGTTTTCCAATGCGGATGGCGGTGGCGACAGTTTCAGGGTTCTCGATGGGATGTCCCACCACAAGTGGCGCGGACCCCGCCGCCTGCACTCCCAATATTTGCGGCAGGCCAGTTGATTTCAATTCATTGAATTGTTTGAACCCCGCCCAATAGGAGGTGATATTCCCTGCATTGCCAACTGGCAAACATAACCAATCGGGTGCAGATTCGAGTGCCTCGCATATCTCGAATGCAGATGTCTTTTGTCCTTCGATGCGATACGGATTGATCGAATTTACCAGGCAGATGGGATGCTTGTTCGTGATGTCCACGACCATTGTCAAGGCGTCGTCGAACGAGCCGCCAATTTGGATGACCTGTGCACCATAGGCGATCGCGCCCGCCAGTTTACCCGCCGCGACCTTTCCCTGGGGAATCAGCACAATGGATTTCATCCCAGCACGCGCCGCGTATGCCGCAGCCGAGGCGGCCGTATTGCCCGTCGAAGCGCAGATGACCGTTGTAGCGCCGCGTCCGAGCGCTTCACTGACCGCCGCGGTCATGCCGCGATCTTTGAAGGAGCCTGTCGGGTTGAGCCCTTCATATTTGATGAACAACTCAAACCCACCACCCAGTTGACGGGACAAATTGTCAGCTTTGATCAAAGGCGTATTGCCTTCGAGCAGGCTGACCGCGCGTGCTGTCGCGTGAGGCGGAAGGTCGAGTAAATGTCCGTATTTGTGGAGGAGTCCGCGATATGTCATGGGGCGAGTGTAGCATAAAATTCATCGGCACTTAATTTTTTGCAGATATACTTCTATTCAGGTTAACATAAATTACCTTACAGATTGTCAGCCTCCCGAAGGACACACCGCATGATTTGCTTAGCAAATCACGGTGGGTGCAGGTG
>JBDTPH010000092.1:0-24901 GCA_039932795.1 Chloroflexota bacterium | reverse complement strand
TCCTGCTTCTTGAACTGGCTCATATACAGGTCATAATAGAAACCTCGCTTTGCGAGCAGCTCATCGTGTTTGCCGCGTTCGATGATCTGACCATCCTTGAGCACAAGGATCATATCTGCGTTGCGGATGGTGGATAGGCGGTGGGCAATGACGAAGGATGTGCGCCCTTCGAGCAACTGATCGAACGCCTTTTGGATGAGACGCTCGGTTCGTGTGTCCACGCTGGAGGTTGCCTCATCCAGAATGAGAATTTTCGGGTCTGAGAGCGCAGCGCGTGCGATCGAGAGCAACTGGCGCTGTCCCTGCGAAAGCCCGGAGCCGCGTTCGCCCAGCACGGTCTGATATTTTTCAGGCAGGCGTTCGATGAACGAATCAGCGTTGGCAAGCTTGATGGCTGCCACCACTTCTTCATCGGTGGCGTTTGGCCGTCCAAAGCGGACGTTTTCCATGACGGTGTTGCTGAACAGGAATGTATCCTGCAATACAATGCCGATCTGCTCGCGCAGACTCTGCATGGTCACATCACGGACGTCGATACCGTCGATTTTTACCGAGCCACTCGTCACATCGTAAAAACGCGGCAGCAAATTAATGATGGTCGTTTTTCCCGCACCGGTAGGGCCAACAATCGCGATGGTCTGTCCGGGCTCGGCGATCAAAGAAACGTCTTTCAACACAGGCACGCCATCTTCATAGGAGTGGGTGGCGTTTGTGAATTCCACAAGTCCCTTGATCTGCGGCAGGGCTTTTGCATTGGGCTTATCTGCCACGGCAATTTCCTCATCGAGGATGTTGAAGATGCGCTCCGCACCCGCGATGGCATTCTGGATGTTCGTCCACAACACGGCGATCTGCTGGATCGGCTGGTTGAAGCGCTGCACATATGCGAGGAAGGTGATCACCAGACCGAAGGTAACCGTCGCGCCGAACAGTGTCTGACCCTTGAGCAGCGCCCATCCGCCCGCACCGACCACGATAGCCAGCGCCACATACGACAATGCCTCCAGTGCAGGCGCAAGTGCAGACGTGTATGACACGGCGCGTACATTCGCATCCCTATTGGCGGCGTTCACTTCCTTGAACTGTTCGATATTCTCATCCGCACGATTGAACGCCTGCACTTCCCGGACCGCGGCGATGCTTTCCTGCAATTCGGCGTTGACATTGCCGATTTCCTTGCGGCTGGTGCGGAATGCCTTGCGCGCCTGCGCCGAGAAATAGAGGGTCACAATGAACATGACAGGCGCAATCGAAAGCGAAAGCAGCGCAAACGGCAGGCTGGCTGTCAGCATGTTGTATGCCACCCAACCCAGTAAAAGGACTCCGCTTAAGACGTTGATCAGGGCGAATGAAACGGCCTGCTCGATTGCAGAGGTATCGTTCGTGATGCGGCTCATCAGGTCACCGGCTTCATGCTCGGAGTAATAGCTGAGCGAGAGTTCATGCAAATGATGGAACACATCCAGGCGCAGTTCGCGCAGCACATGCTGGCCCGTCCACGACATGAAGAAGAAGGTCATACCTGTCACAATGGCGCCGAGCACAAACAGGGCCACAACGATCATGATGAGTCGAAAGAGACCTTCGATGCGCTGATCGCTCGTCATGGAGGCCATGTCCACGGGCGCGGGATAACCATTCCACGTGTAGGCTTTGTGAATCAGTTGACGGGTCCACGTCAACGAGGAGGGATCGGTTGTCCCAAGCCAGCAGGCAGAGGCAGAATTCCCGGACTGCACCTCAGCCGCGGGTCCGAATGCAGCAAATTGATTTCCCAAAGGCACAAGGAAACAGTCGGTGGCCTGTCCGGTGAGTTCGGGTGTGATCACCTGGGTCCAGGTGGAGATGGTGATGAGCACCAATACCATCAGGAGCACGTACCAGAATCTGCCAAAGTAACTGCCGAGGCGCGCAAGAGTGTTACCCAGGTTTTTGGGTTTGAGCGTTTCCTGCTTGAAAAGATCCCGGTTCATCATAGGGCACCTTCCTTTTCGTGTACCAATATCTGCGAGTTGTAAATTTCGGCGTAGATCGGGCTGTCTTCCATGAGGTCGTTGTGCCTGCCTTCGGCAACGATCTCCCCTTTATCCAAAACGATGATCCTATCTGCATTGATCACGGTGCTGATGCGCTGGGCGATGACGAAGGATGTGCGCCCCTTCATGAGCAGATCAAGCGCTTTCTGCAGTTGTGCTTCCGTATTGAGATCCACGCTGGAGGTGGAGTCGTCGAGGATGAGGATGCGCGGGTTGAGGAGCAGGGCACGGGCAATGGCGACGCGTTGTTTTTGTCCGCCAGAAAGAGTTGTACCGCGCTCACCGACGTGCGTGTTATATCCTTCCGGAAAGGACATAATAAAATCATGCGCCTGCGCGGCTTTTGCAGCGGCTTCGATCTCCTCCTGGGATGCATCGGGTTTGCCAAAGGCAATATTGTCGCGGACCGAACCGCTAAACAACGTTGTCTCCTGCAGCACGATACCGATCTGTGAACGAAGTGATTCGAGCCTTACATCACGCAGGTCAATGTCATCAACCGTGATTTTGCCCTCTGTTGGATCGTAAAAGCGCGGCAGCAAATTGATGATGGTGGTCTTGCCTGAACCTGTCGCGCCGAGCAACGCAATGGTCTCGCCCGGGTTGGCTGTGAATGAAACGTTCTTCAAGACAGGGTCGCCACCGCCGAAGTAGCGGAAGGTCACATCTTCAAACTTGACCGTGCCCGTCACGTCGGGCAATTTGATCGCGTCCGGTCGGTCTACAATGTCGTTCTTTGCATCGAGGATCTCAAAGATCCGTTCAGCAGAAGCGGAGGCCTGCCCCAGCTGAGTGATGATGAATCCGAACTGTGCAATGGGGAAGAATAGATAGATAAGATAGAGTGAAAATTCCTGCCATTCACCGAGTGAAAGCAAACCCAGAACGATCTGTTTTCCACCGACATACAGAATGGCAGCCTGTCCAAGATTGGCGATCATGAACACCAGCGGGAACAGAAACGTGAACAGGCGCGCGACGGTAACTGCCTGGTTCATCGTGTCATCTGCGGCGGTGCGGAACTTCTGCTGCTGTTCCTTCTCGCGCGTGAACGCCTTGATCACTTTTACACCCGCAAGATTTTCCTGCAAGACTGTGTTCAGCGCGGACAGTTTTTGCTGCACCTTGGCAAACAAGGGCTGACTGACTGTGCCGAAAATCATGAACAACACCAGGGCCACCGGAAGGATGGGCATCGCCGTCCATGCCAGGGTGGTATTGGTGCTGAACAAAATAACGATGGTGCCTGTCAGCAGAAGCACCGCGCCCACCAGTTGCAACAATCCCTGCCCGATGAACAAACGAACCTTCTCCACATCATCTGTGGCACGGATCATCAACTGTCCTGTCTGATTTTTATCGTGATACGAAAATGACAATGATTGGATCTTTGCATACAACTCATTGCGGATGTCGTATGCAACCGCCTGTGAATTTTTCTCCGCCCAGAACGCCTGCAGGAATGCGAAGAGACCACGCAGTGCAGCGAAGACGATGATCAGGATCAGAGCGTTAATGAGGATCTGCGGCGCGTTCGCCACATCCGCTTGCAGCTGGGCTGTGAGCTGGTCGAGCGTTAACGAAGCATCCCTACCCGTAAGCTCCAGAATCTTCGGCAGCGCGGCACCGACGAAGCCAGCAGGAATCTGTGCTAGCGCGTCCAAAACCTGGTTGGCAATATATCCACTCGTGACCGCGTCGATCACATTGCGTATCATGCGCGGTACAGCGAGCTGTGAGATGGTTGCAATAATCAAAAAGACATAGGGTAACGCTGCTTTACGGCCATAACGTGTTAAGTAGCGGACGGCACGTCCGATCCCTTTAAAGGAGGGGCGTGGGCCGCCTCGTCCTCGGGTTTTGGGTTGGGATAGGGTTGCTTGCATGGTCTTCCTTTCGATGTACGAATTACTTTATAAATTTTAAGTATGAATTAGTTGTGAAGAATATCCGCAGACTTGTTCACGTGTTTCTGGTCGAGTTTTTGGGCGGCATTTGTTAAAACGGATAGCGCCTCAGCGACCTGCTCCTGTTCCTGTGTGCTGAGCTGGGATGTCAATTCCTTCATCCACCGATAGCGTTCACTGGCTCCCCGTTCGATCAATTCCCTGCCTTTCGGACTCAGATCAAGCAGCTTGGCCCGACGATCATTGGGATCTTCGGTGCGTTCGATATAACCAGCATGAACGAGTTTATCTACAAGCTGGCTGGCAGCCGCGGCACTGACGTCAAAACGCTCGCTGATCGCAGACATTCCGCACGCGCCTTTATGGTGCAACTGCATGAGGATGCTGAACTGAGGCATGGAAAGCCCCGTGGACTTCGCAAAGCGACTCAAGCCACGCATGGAGCGGTGCATGAACACATCCATCCATTCGCGAAGAGATTGGGAAAACCGTTCTGATTTTGTCATAGTTAAGCCTTCTTTTTAGTTAAGAGCGCTTAACTTTATACGATACTTAAGTTCTGGTCAAGGGATTGGAAATAAGAAATTTGTTAGAATACAAAGAGCGCAGACATCTGTCTGCGCCCTTTATACCCTTCACAGTCACAAATTGCGCCTTTTTACTCTGCGGGAAGCGCAATTTGTGACCGGGGGCATTATATATTATCAAATCTTCTTTATATATTTAATCTCCTGTGCTCAACTCAGCCGGAGAGTTTCTTGCCTTCCACAACGATGCCAAAATCGAAACGGTCAAAATACCTGCCACCACGCCCAGCGATATGCCGGTCGGGATCTTGTAGAAATCAACGATGACCATTTTGATGCCCACAAAAGTCAACACAGCCGCGAGTCCATATTTCAGGTATTCGAACTGGTTCATCACATTGGCAAGCAGGAAGTACAGCGCCCGCAATCCCAGGATGGCGAACACGTTCGACGTATACACAATGAAGGGATCCTGAGTCACTGCGAAAATGGCGGGGATCGAATCCACGGCGAAGACCAGGTCTGTGCTTTCCACGATCAACAGGATCAGGAAGAGAGGTGTTGCCATGAGCGTTCCTGCGCGGCGCACGAAAAATTTGTCCTTTTCAAAGGTCTCAGTAACTGGCATAAACTTTCTGAAGAATTTGACAACAGGGTTCTTATCAGGGTGGACTTCTTCACCCTTGTGAAACCACATGCGAATACCGGTGAAGATCAGGAACGCGCCGAAAACGTAGATGATCCAGTGAAATTCCTTCAGTAACGTTGCACCTACTGCGATTAGGGCACCGCGCATAATGAGGGCGCCGAGAATTCCCCAGAAAAGCACGCGATGCTGATATGCGGCGGGAACGGCAAAGAACGAGAAGATCAAAATGAACACAAAAATGTTGTCAACGCTAAGCGACTTCTCGATCAAATAGCCTGTAAGAAAAGCAAGCGCGGCTTCGCGGTTCGAATAACTGCTCTCGGGCATCATCCTGTCCCAGTAGAAATAGATGACCGCATTGAATACCAGCGAGAGCGAAATCCAGACGATACTCCAGATCAATGCTTCCCTACCCGAAACCGCATGGGCCTTTCGATGAAAAACCCCCAGGTCAAGTGCCAGCATTGCCAGCACGAACACATTGAAACCAACCCACAACCAAATTGGTCCTTCCATAACACATCTCCTTATTTTGTTTTGGTCGGGGAAATAAAAAACGAGACTCCACGACCATTCGTGGTAGTCTCGCCAGTAGTGTCCTTACACGTACGATCAGCCGAGAGCTGGCACTCGTGCCAGGCTCTGTCTTGACGACTGACCGACCCACGTTGTGGGTGGCTACTCCCTACTCGAGTACTAAGATAGTAGCATATTCGGACAAATCCTGTCAAATTAGAATATCGTTAACTTTTGGAACACCTGGAAAGCGGGCCAACATCTCAGCTTTTCACAGCTCAACAAAAAGAGAGACTTAATCCAAAGATCAGCGTATTATTCTGTTTAACCTTAATTGGTTGACTCTTAGTCATGTCATGCTGAGCGAGGCGAAGCATCTCTACGACTGAAAACCGAGACCCTTCGCTACGCTCAGGGTGACAATCTATAAGGTAATTTATGTTAACCTGAATAGTAGTATAGAACCACACTATCCGAACAATACAAGGAGAATCACATGGAAATCGAAATCATGCACCGCCCATCCTACTCATTGGCGGTTGCAAAATTGTCCGCAAATGAACGCATTCGTGCGGAAGCAGGTGCAATGGTCAGTATGAGCGGCGGTGTCAATATCGAGACGAAAGCGGAAGGAGGGATCCTCAAGTCGCTGGGACGCGCCGTGTTGGGCGGCGAATCCTTCTTCCAGAACTTTTTCGTGGCACCTGCGCAGGGCGGCGAAGTGACGCTGGCCCCGGAACTGCCCGGCGATATGATGTTGATCGAATTGAGAGGTCAAAGGCTCATGATCCAGGCTGGCTCCTATGTGGCATCTGAGAACGGCGTAGAGCTGACAGCCAGGGTGAGCGTTAAAGCATTCATGTCTACAGAGGGAATTTCGATGCTGGAGGCATCAGGCACTGGAAAAATGCTTGTCTCGTCCTATGGAGCGATATTCGAGCGCAGTATTCCCAGTGGCGAAAAGTATATTGTGGATACATCTCATCTCGTTGCATTCGACGCGGGCATGGGCGTGGTCCCAAAAACAGTCGGCGGATTTAAGTCCACACTGTTCAGCGGGGAGGGTCTGGTCGTGGAGCTGACTGGGCCCGGCACGATATATATGCAGACAAGATCGCCACAGGCATTGATCAACTGGATCATTCCGCAGCTGCCGAAGCCGGAGATAAAACATTCATAGAACAAAAAGGAGCTGCATTCAAGTAGCAGCTCCTTTTTGTTTCCTTCTTCCATAAGTTACAACACATTTTCAAGCGCATACGCGACTGCCTGCTCCATCGTCATGGCATGGCCTTCTGTCGTCAGGGTTTCAAACATTGCTTTTCCGAGTTGCCCTCGCGTAAGTTGGACATGTCGATCAAACTCGGCAAAATCGAAGGGAGGAATTCGGTAATCAGTTAGATCAAACAATGCCTGCGCCGCACCATATAACCTTGCTGCGCGTTCGGGTTGATTTGTCCCCGCAGCCACAGCAGATAAGCCACTTAAGAGATCACACGCGCTGATCATCCCGGTTACTGACCAGGTTGAATCGAAATAGCTCATAAAACGCCGCCTGGCAAGGGGGTAATCACTATGGCGCAGAGCAATCATGCCCAGCGAATATAACGCTTGGCCCCAGTCACCCTTCAAACCATATTCACGGCACATGGCAAGACTCTTCTCATAGAACTGTTCGGCTTGATCAAGATTGCCTTGATAGCGATATAGTTCTCCCAAATTAAGCAAAGCGATCATCGTTCCCTGCTTGAAATGAAGACCTTCATCAATCCTTAAATGCTGGCTCAAAAAGAAGTGTGCTTTTTCATAGTTCCCCTGTTTCAGGAATACTTGTCCCAGCCACTGGGATGCTCTAGCCATGCCCCATACATCGCCCAATTGATGGAATAACTCCAAACTCTGCTCAAGCAGGGAAAGTGCCGAGTCATCATCATTCCGCTGACCTGCGCTAATCCCTAAATTGAACGAGACAAAAGCCATGCCCCATGGATCCTCGTGCTTTTGATATAGTTCGAAGCTACGTTCAAAAAAAGATTGCGCCGTCTTATGGTCTCCTTCACTTGAACGGGCAATCATGCCCAAATAATCCAAAGCCTCAGCCAAGCCTCGTTCACCCTCCATCCCCAACTTCCCCCAGATTTCACGGCTCTCAGCTAAAACAGAGCGCGCCCCCCGAAAATCCCCCGAAAGCCAGTTCTGATGTCCCATGTGATTGAGCAGCCTGGCGTACAGTGCAGGATGAGCATTGATCTCAGGTAAAGCACGAATTCTATCGAACCAACCACGTATCTCGCTAAAACGATCTCGCACAAACCATATCCAACTCAGCGCGCCGAGCAAGCGCAGAGCTAATTCAGCTTTTTGATTGGACACAGACCAATCGAGCGCAGCGCGAAAATTGTCAAGTTCCTTTTCCAACCGGTCCGTCCATTCAACTTGATTGGGCCCATGGATTTCACTATCCGCTTGCTCGGCAAGATCAAGGAAATGAGCCAGATGCCAGTTGTGTACTTCTGTTTCCTCGCTTATGCGGCGTAAATGATGCAGCCCAAACTGTTGAATTGTCATCAGCATATTGAAGCGCGACTCACCGTGTTCATGGAGCACATGTTGCAACAGGCTCTTATCCAGTAGCGAAGCGACGAGATCAGACACGGACTTCTCTGTTGATGTCCGCGAAAAAATAGCTTCAGCCGCATCAAGCGTGAAACCGCCTGAAAACACCGAAAGCCAGGCAAACAGTTTTTGCTCCTCAGCCGAGAGCAGGTCGTAACTCCAGCCAATGGCGCGGTTCAACGTTTTCTGGCGTGCGGAGACAGCACGCATCCCATCCGCAGATAGGACGAATCGGTCATCCAGGCGACTCAATAACGATTGCGGTGACATCAAGCGAATACGTGCTGCAATTAATTCGATGGCTAAAGGCAGGCCGTCTAATCGCGCGCAGATGGACACAACAGGCTGGAGATTATCTGCATTCAGCACAAAATCAGATCGCGCAGCCTGGGCGCGCTCGGCAAACAGGACCAATGCGGGAAAAGCTGAGGCGGTCTCCATGTCAATGGCTGAAGCTTCTTTTGGATTGTCAAGCGTGGGAACAGGATACAGCCATTCGCCAGGGACGCGCAGGGATTCACGGCTGGTGGCAATGATCTTTAAACGGGAACAGCCTGCAAGGAGCTCTGAAGCGAGGGGCGCAACCTCCTCAATAAGATGCTCACAGTTATCCAGCACGAGTAGTATCTGTTTATTCCTGATGCAATCCTTGAGCCATTCGATAGGGGATCGATCGTTGATTTCTACAAAGCCAATCGTCTGGATGATGGTAGACACAATCAGAGATGGATCATCCAGCGGAGCCAGCGCGATGAAAAAAACGCCGTCAGAGAAATCAGCTACGGATTGGTGCGCGGCTTCAATACTCAGTCTTGTCTTGCCAATCCCTGGCGGGCCGATCAACGTGACCAGGCGGATATCTTCCCGTAGTAGATATTCATGAACATCCGCAATTTCCTGCTCGCGCCCGATCAGCGAGGTTACTGGCGCGGGTAGATTCGAACGGGGCAGCATGGCTGAGACGTGCCAGGGCAGCCCTCCGCTAGTTTCAGCGGGGGCAGATTTCCACTCTCCGCGTGCGAAGCGCAGAAATGCTGTTTGTTCGTTTGGGGGAATGTTGAATACTTGTGCCAGCAGCTCGACGATCTGCTCGGAGGGACGGCGCTCCTCTGCTTCGATCTTGCGGATGGTTGCAGCTGAACACCCCACTCGACCAGCCAGGCCTTCGCGGGTAAGATCGAGCGCTTTTCGCTGGAGCCTTAGCCAGTAGCCGAAAGAATGCTGTTCCAACATAAATTTTTGAATTGGGAACTCAACTTTATATTACCAATATTGTCACAGATTTTGTCACAATTTGTGTGACCCAGGGGAAAGCTCGATTTGCTACATTGGGGATACAGAGACCAACCCGGGTTTCTGAAAATATTATAACTGGTCTAACCAGATTGGAGGAACGATGAAAAAGATACTTGTGTCCACTGTCATAGCCATATTGCTATTGATTGTTCTGGCAGGCATCGTATATGCAGCTGGCGGCATCACTGACCCTATGGTATTGGCAGACCTGGCAAAAGTGCGGCGGGCGACCGCAAAGTATCATGATGTCGACGTCGCCATCGCAGATGGATATCTTCCCACGGATGCCTGCGATGAAATTCCTGGCGTCGGTGGGATGGGCTACCACTATTTCAACCCATCACTCGGCATGGATTCTGAGGTCAACCTGACCACTCCAGAGCTTCTGATGTATGAATCAGTGGGAGGAACATTGAGGCTGGTTGGAGTGGAGTATTTTGTAGGTATTGGCGCTCCGGATGCCCCTGTTCCCAACCCTGCTCCGCCTGCACCCGTTATGTTCGGCAGAGCATTTGATGGCCCAATGCCAGGTCACATACCGGGCATGCCGCCACACTATGATCTACACGTATGGATCTGGCAACCGAGTCCCGATGGCATGTTCTCGGTGTGGAATCCAGCAGTTACCTGCCCATAACAATAATTAGAGTTTCAGGATGGCGGCCGGACATATACCGCCGCCATCCTGAAACTCTTAAGCGCTTAATCTGCCGACGGAATACCATGGTTGATCAATCAGGCAGTGTTGAATAAGATTGGCAGGCTTTTATGGGTCACATTTTCGTTAGTTACAGTCATAAAGACACAGAGTACGCTCATGCCCTTGCAGACAGTTTGCAAAGCATGAGCTTCACTGTTTGGATTGATGCGCGCCTTGATTATGGCTCGCAGTGGCCTCATGAAATTCAAAAACAATTGGATGCTTGTGATGCATTTATTCTAATAATGTCTCCGCGTTCGTTTGCATCTGAATGGGTGCAAAGTGAGCTGCAGCGTGCAAAGCGAAAATTAAAGCCTATATTTCCGTTATTGCTGGAAGGTGATGAGCCATGGCTTTCTGTTGAATCAACACAGTATTATGATGTTCGTAACCGCAAATTACCCGATGATGAATTTTATGCGGACCTTGCGCGTGCTGTGCCTGCAAAGGAAATGACCCAAATAGTTTCTCCAGGCCAGGGATCTGCCAAAAAAACGGAGCCTGTAAAAAACATCCAGCCCAGGAGTAAGTCTGTGGGTATTTTTGCGCTGCTGGGCATTCTTGCAGTCGTTATTGGCGTATGCATCGTAACAGTTGTTCTTTTGCTTCAAAGAGTGGCCGACAGCAAATCACTTTCCCCTGTTCCAACAGGGCCGGACATTATCACGGCCCAGCCAACTTTTTTGGAAAATATCATCCCACCTGCGGCATTAACATTGACATCCGTTTCTTCTCTTCCTACCGAAACCGCCGCAGTTCCGCTGCCAGTTGAACTGCCCGATGGTCCCAATGTCATAATGTTTGCCCCCTGGGGGGATAAATGTCAGTTCACGATCCTATCAGCACAACGTGAGCCGCTGCTCCCGGATAAGCATCTTTTGCGTTTACGAATTCGTGCCTGGACCGAATCGGCAGGCGGCATGAACTTCTGGAGCGATTCCTTTCGCCTTATTGTGGGCGATCAAAGGATCACGCCAGTGAACAACCTCAACGAGTTAGTAAAACGAGACGAAACAGTTGATGGGGATGTTGAATTCGAGATCGATGCCTCCGTTAAAGACTCTGTTCTGGTGATCACGGTGGGAAGAGACGCATGGGCAACCAAAGAATTGCGCCTTATCTTCCCATAAATCACCCACATTAGGTGGCAGCACTAAGAATCCATTTCATCACTGTCAAAGCCTGAAATAAAGCATTCATAGAATAAAAAGGAGTTGCTCGTTGCAACTCCTTTTGTTTGTATGCCATGCAATGGCCGGGGGAAAAATAAAAATAAAACGGCATCAGAGACCGGCTGGCTCGAAGCCGATGCGTCCTGTCAGATCATCCTACTTAAAGCGCAATATTAAGTCTTCCATTAGAGATAACTCCGATCCATTGACAACCTGTGCAAAACATGTACAATAGTGACAATATATGTACAAAATATGTGCAAATATAAGACAACTTTAGAATGGAGAGAAAAATGAAACGCTTTTCAATGTTCGCAATGTTTGTAGTAAGCCTGTCCCTGATCGTGGCAGCCTGTGCACCGGCCGCCACACCCCCCCCCGCCCCAACGGCAACCGCCATGCCGGAACCCACCACAACCCCTGAGCCGATGCTCAGCGATATCGTGGACACTGCAGTTGCCGATGGCCGCTTCACCACCCTTGTCGCAGCAGTCCAAGCCGCCGACCTAGTGGAAACACTCAAAGGCGAAGGTCCGTTCACCGTTTTCGCCCCCACCGATGAAGCGTTCGCTGCATTGCCGGCCGGCACACTCGACGAATTGCTCAAGCCCGAAAACAAGCAGCAGCTGACCGATATCCTGCTCTATCACGTGGTCCCGGGAAAAGTCATGGCCGCGGATGTGACCAGCCTCACCGCTGCCACCACTGCGCTTGGCAAGGATATTGCCGTCAAGACTGATATGGGCAACGTCTATATCAATGATGCAAAGGTTATTATTACCGATATTGAAACATCAAACGGAATCATCCACGTCATCGACGCGGTCATCCTGCCTGCGGCTGATGAGACTTCGATGGAAGAAAAGAACACCATCGTTGACATTGCCATGGCTGACGGGCGCTTCACCACCCTCGTGGCTGCGTTGCAGGCCGCGGAACTGGTCGAGACTGTCAGCGGCGAAGGTCCATTTACAGTCTTTGCTCCCACCGATGATGCCTTCGCTGCATTGCCGGCCGGCACCGTGGAAAGCCTGATCCTGCCGGAGAACAAACAGCAGCTGACTGACATCCTTCTCTATCATGTAGTTTCTGGCAAGGTAATGGCCGCCGATGTCGTCACGCTTACCAGTGCAACGACTGTACTTGGCAAAGACATCACCATCAAGGTCGAAGACGGCAAGGTCTTCCTGAACGACACCGTCGAAGTCATCATCACAGACATTGAAGCCTCGAACGGTGTGATCCATGTAATTGACGCGGTTCTTCTCCCGCCTCAATAAAGTATTCTCCTCCTGAGTAGTGTGTAAAAAGAAAGGACGGGCACATGCCCGTCCTTTCGATTCTGGTTAAAAGATGAAACTATAGACAAAGAGCGCCGATCACAACAACATCCTCTCCAAGCCCGGCCCTGAGAATCTCAACGCCCGAAGCAAAGGCAGGAAGGACTCTCGACATGGCTTCCTTTCTTAATGGATTCCAAAAAAGTGATCCCATTAAAGAAACACCGCCTCCGAGTATCACACGCTGTGGATGCAGGAGTGCAACTACATTACTAATTGCAATCCCCAGTGTCTGGCATGTTTCATGTAGGATTCGCCTGGCCAACTCATCGCCATCTTCTGCGGCAGCGTATACAATTTTGGCATCCATGGCAGATAGCGAACCAGCCATTTCCAGCATCAATGTTTCATTGTTTTCAGCAGCCAGGCGTGCCCGATGACCGATTGCCCAGCCGGAACATATTTGCTCGAGTTCTGTGGGTATTCCGCTGACCGGGTCCGGGACCCAGGTATGTCCAATTTCTGCGGAACCGAGTCCCTGTCCGCCATCAATTTTTCCATCCACGATCCATCCGCCGCCGATACCACTCCCGATCGTCATATAGAATATGCGGCTGCACCCGCGGCCACTTCCATGGAGAGCCTCTGCAAGCCCTGCAGTACCTGCGTCGTTTTGGATGACGACAGGTTTTCCCCAATTTTCTTCTGCCCATTTTTGAAGCGGAAAATCATCCCATCCAGCAATTTGATAGGATCGTAGGATCGATCCTTGATTCGAATCCAAAACTCCGCCAAAGCCAATGCCAATTTTATGGATGTCCGACAGGCTGAGTTCAGTGGAAGCCAGCGCATCCTCCACCATGGATACGATATCGCGACGAATGCCATCGGCTCCATTCGCGCGAACCACTTGTTTTCGAATCGGAGGCCTCAACAGCTTTCCGCTTGTGAAGCCAATACCCACCTGGATTTTTGTCCCGCCAATTTCGATACCCATTGCCAGCAAATTGGAAATATTATCGTTGGTTTTCATTATGCTCCATGATCAAACTCGAAGTTGAATTTTAGCCTGCAAATGGTTTTAGGGTTTGAACATTCGTAAGACCTGTGGCATTGTGACAGGCTCGATGCGAGAAACTAGCGTGTGGTACTATTTGGGTATCGATCACGCTCCAGTTTTTACATCAAAGGGTGGGTCTCTGATCTCACTGCATTGGTACTAATGTAGGGACTGCCAACGGAACAATTGCCGATCACATACCGTCCAACGATAGACACGGTAGGCAGCATGCAGAAAATCTTTATCAGCTATTCACGCAAGGATATTGGCTTCGTCCGCAAGCTGTCGGGGGATTTGGAAAAGCTCGGATACGAGGTCTGGTGGGACGTCTCGGACCTGCGCGGCGGCGACGACTGGGTACGTGTCATCCCGGAAGCGATAGAAGCGAGTCAATTTTTTCTGGTTGTGCTTTCGCCCAACGCACTTACATCTGAATGGGTTCGGAAGGAATATACCCAGGCCCTGAAATTAAAAAAGAAGGTCATCCCGCTCATGCTTACGGCGAGCAGGGTTCCCTTCTCGCTGAACACCATCAACTATGTTGACTTTACATCAGAAGATGAGTATGCCGCCAGTCTCAACAACCTGTTGACGGCACTGGGTTATGCAGGGGAAATGCCAGTGGCGCCGGCGGCCACTTTGCCACTACTACTCCGCAGGTATGCAGCGCCCATCATGATTGGAATTGTCATCCTGCTTGCGCTCGGATCGCTGTTTCCTTTTACACTGCCTGCTTCCCCAACATCGACGCCCTCGACCGTTCCGCCAACGACTCAAGTGGTATTCTCCGCGACAGAGACGGATACACCCACTCTCAGCCCGACTCCCAGTGCTACGATGACATTCACACTTACACCGACCAGCACGGTGACATCAACACAAGGGCCGGCGTTAACGCCTTCTGCTACAAAGCCAACCTTTGAAGTGTTGATCCATTGTGTCAATTCACTTTATGCAAATACCATCAATGTGCGTTCAGGTCCTGGCACCACGTACGCTCCCTTGGGAGAGCCACTGTCGGTGGGAGAATGCCTTGCGTTCCGCGCCCGCAACGAGGAAGCGACCTGGCTCCAGATCGCTCCACGTCAAGCTGAAGTTCCACTGCAACAATACGAAGGCGGATGGATCTTCCGCGAACTGCTTGGGCTGGGCGATTCCGGTCCGATCGATCTGCCGGCTGTGACCCTGACCCCAACTCCCACGCCCAGTGAGACCCCCACAGTAACACCCACATTCACCCGTACTCCAACGTTTACGCCCACGGACACAGCGTCACCCACAGCGACAGAAACTCCCACCGAAACAACCACTCCCTAGTTGATGTTCTCCTGTCAGGATGAAGACGACTTGAGTCCCGTTGCACGAAAAACCAGCCAGTAGAACAGGGCTGCGAATATCGCATATGTGACCAGTACCGCCAAAATGTATCCGTTCAGTTCATTCGACAGTTGATATCGAGTGAGCAGAAGTGTTCCGCTGAAGAAGTGAGCAAAGTTCGCCAATGAGACTGGACGCGCGTAAATACCACCAATAGCGCTGTCTTTGGCTGTCCAATTCAT
Source organism: Chloroflexota bacterium (assembly GCA_039932795.1). Taxonomy (GTDB): domain Bacteria; phylum Chloroflexota; class Anaerolineae; order Anaerolineales; family Villigracilaceae; genus Defluviilinea. Next base: position 9,583 of record JBDTPH010000092.1, on the reverse strand, counting down.
TAAGGCGAAGGCAAAATACAACGTGCCCATCAGTTGAACGAGCACAGAAATCTGACTGCCGCCGGATCGTTCAGCCGGCAAGAAAGCCTCGGGGACAAATAAAGCAACCATGCCTGCCAACCCGAAGGCCAGGCTGCTGGATGTCATCAATAATTTTGTATTCATACCGATACCCTCGCCGAAACGTTTTATGTTTCATCAGACCCCATCTGCACAGCCGAGTTATTTACTTTTCACTTTGCGTGCGCAGGCTATAAAGCAGAGACCGCACTCAGTTCATCACATGGATAGTTCACACCCATTATGAACCCTGGCTACGCCCGCCTGCGTTGAATCATGCTGAAGACTGCCAGCCCCAACGCGAACGCCGCGGCCACCCATGCAGCATTGGCAACCAAGGGCTCCGCCGCCTGCCTGACCGCGATCCCGGCGAAGGACCAGACCAGGACGAACACGTACCCGCTGTCCCTGCGCAGGAATGTCATCAATATCCCAAGCAGGGATGCAACGGCGATCATGATCACCGCCCATACCTGCGGCGCGATCCCAAACCCATTCCAGTTAATGAAGTAAAGATAATTAGTGACATTGGCAACGGTAGCGACAGTGATCCAGCCTAGATAGACACTGAATGGAATATCCACAGACCACTTTTCAGTGGCGCTCACGGGAGTTTTCCCAACATTGAGTTTTAGATAACTGGCGATCAACAGGCTGAGCAATGTGAGCATGACGATGACACTCAGGCCAAACTGGTTATAGTGCCAGCAGAATAACCAGGCGGCATTGAATACGTTGCTCAGGGCGAAGACATATCCCAGGCTGCGCAGGCGTGGACTCTCCTTTTGTGCCGGGCGGGCCTGATATATGGTAAAGGCAATCCAGCCAATGTAGATGAGCCCCCAGATGGCGAAGACATAACCCGCTGGGACGAAGTAGACCGGAAAGCGGTCTGATATCTCGCCGGTGTTCTGCCCATTAAGCGGCAGTGTGCTGGCGAGCACGTTGACCATGAGCGCGAGTGCAACGGAAAGTATGTTGGCAAGCTGGCGGAGTGAATCTTTTGACATGATGTTTTCCTCCAAGTAAATGTAATGCAATGACATGCCCATCATACAACGTGTTACTGTCAATTGTCATCATACCCCCTTGTTAAAATAACTACTGAATTTTGAATTAATAACTTCCACCAAGTCTATGTCGTTGCGAGCGCACTTTGCGAAGCAATCTCCTGTTTTCAATCAAATTTGCGGCTACATTGAGCCTTGAGATTGCTTCGTCGGGAAAAGCGCCTCCTCGCAAAGACATAAAAAACGGAAATTAATTTTTCAAATATCAGTAACCGCCGCATCTTTTTGCAGATACGATGATTTGTTGGGTTTCAGCTGTGATGTGATGGGAGCAGGCCTACTTCTGCAAATGGGCTTCCAGGAACCACAACGATTTATCCAATCCGCGCGACACCTCTGTAAACAGATCGGCTGTGCCCATGTCTTCAGCCTTTTCAGCCGTGTCAATGGCCTCCCGGGTGCTGGCAGCAAGCGTTGCATACCGTTTTGCCAGTGCATCAACGCTTGGCATACTGTCAATGCCGCCCGTCGGGTATTCTGATAGGCGCGATGCCGCTGCTGCCATGCGGACAGTTCCCGTTGCAGCGCCGCCGAGCGCGGTCGCCCGTTCAGCGATCAGGTCCACATATCCCAGCAGTTCGGCGGCGAGATCATCGTAGAGCTTGTGGAGCTGATAGAACTGCTCCCCTTTGACATTCCAATGTGCCTGCTTGGTCTGGCTGAAAAGATCAAATGTATCTGCAAGCTGCTGGTTGAGCAGGGCGATCATCTTCCTGCGGGTTTCAGCGGCAAGATCGATTTGTGTTGAAAATGTTTTTTTGGTCGTCATTATGTACTCCTGTCTCTACAAGATTTTGGAATGAGAGAACGAGGCTGGCCCCACTACTGTTTATCAATGCAATGAGTGAATTATATCACTACCGAAATTTGGTTCTTCCGAAGAGCCAGTGCCCTTCATACAGAACTCTATTGAATATTTGCCGCACGGATTGCCGCGTAGTGGCAATCCCAGGTGACATGGCCCGAAGATGGTTGACTGTAGTTCAGGGTAGGAACCCTGGTTTCACCCGCGACCCAAACTGCAAACCATTGATCTCCCTACTCAGGTAACTTTTTACATCCGTCCACGACGCAGAATATACTGCAAACTGTTCCCCATGGTCACGACATACCACACTGAAGTACTTGACTGTCCCAGGTACGTGTCCCAGGATACTGGTGGCATAAACTTCCAACTCCCTCATGGTTAACGCAAACATCCGTTCGGAATTGCAACACTCGGTGGTTGTAGCACACTCGCAGTGGACATATACCTTGAATACTTCGGCTACATTGTTTTCCCCGGTAAATTCCACGTCGACCACCAGGTATCTCGCGCCAATGGTGTTTTCCAATTGCTCCACTCTTTCCAACATGTTGTCTTCCGGCAACCCTGCATTCAGCAAAGCCACGATCACTGATTCATTCGGATCGAGCGTGGAAGTAGGAGTGATGGTCGGTGTCCACATTGCGGCAGTTTGTGTCTGTCCCACCGCAGTTCCCATAGCAGTAGGAACAGTACCAGAAGTCGTGCCACAGGCATTGAGTAGCAAAAGTAGAATGAATGGAATAATGAAGAGAGATGGTTTCATCAATGCCTCCCTGGGCAGGTTGAGAGTGCCTCATGATAGCTTAAATAGAGCTGCCTGTCACCTGTAATTTGTCACTACGCAAAAATCGACTGGTTGAGGTCTGCTATCAGGAGGACTCTTTGTCCTGTTGGCGCACAAGCGTCATCCCGATCAAGCGCGAGACCACTACAGCAACGTAGCCGATACCTGCGAACTGTTCGAGCATCACCAGCACCCGCGCCGGCGGAGTGACCGGCAGAATATCGCTGAGACCCGTTGCCGAAAGATTGGTGAAGCTCAGGAACAGAAGCTCGAGGAAGGTCCGCGGCTGACTCGGATCTGTAATGCCAGAGAAGCTGCCCGGCAGCCAGGCCTGGCAAGCCAGATAGGTAAAGGCGAATCCCCAGGCCAGCAGAGTGTAGGTGGCGCCGGCCGCGAATAACTCGTCGGTGGTGACCCGGTAATCCTCCATCATGTATGCCACCATACTGCCAGCCGCATAGAAATACAGTGCCGCCTCCAGCAGCGAGGACCAGATCAACAGCCTCGGATCGATAAAAAAAATTGAGAGCAGTGAAAACACAATTGCCGGGGCCACAAGCACCCACGCGATCCAGTTGATCGCCGGGCTGTGCGTGATCACCCAGACCACCAATGTAAGGATCAGGACTCCGACCGCGCCAAGCAGTGCCCGTCCTCTGGAACTTCCATCGTATGCAGCGTACAGCACCAGGCTCAACAGTTGCGCGGCGAGAAGGAATGCGGATGGATGGCGGCGGGCAAGGCCGCGCCAATCGATGAACGAAGTGTTATGTTTATTCATGTGCTCAATTGTATCTCTGGAATAATGGTAAAGACAAATTCTTTCCTGTTCATGCGGATACAAATCCATTTGCTGCATAACGGTTTGCGGCATGCCTCGCCATCTGCGGATGAGCTCTCCTAGCGCGGCTGCCCACGGAACTGGAATCTGAGCCCATCCACAACCGATTGGACTTCCTCGGGCGCACGCGGATGTTTCTCTGCATGGTGGAACACAACCGTCAACACAAAGGGGCCCTCATGTTCTTCAAAGGGCATCCATTCATAGGTAAGCATCACAGCCATGCGGCCGTTGACATGGATTACGTGATGATCGTAATTCACCAGGTGCTGCGCCTGTTCTCTTGTACAGATCGCAACAGCCTGGCTGGGATACATTTGATTGAATGGCCTGGACATGGGGGAAATGTTACCCTACTTTATCCACAACAGACTCGCAGGACACGGCAACGGGATAAATCCCTCGTTCAGCACATGGAAACCCTGCGGGCTCGTCGGCGATAACGGATCAAGCGCTATGCTGGAACACCTTACAAAAATGTTATGCATTGATAATGCTTAATCACGTAGGCGGTAGATATGCAGTGGGGTAGTAAGGATTTTTGTATTTCCCCAGATATGGCAGTCAAATCTTCTCATTTTTAAGCATCGTCCAAGGTAGCTTAAATAAATATAAGAGTGTAGATCACCCAGTTTACAGAAACGTCTGGTGACTTGACGCATATTTGCTGATCTCCTTCGGGCGGGGATGTTACCTTTATGTCACAAAACTTCGTGGCAGGGAGTCACGAAACCATTACAAGGAGAAAAAATGACGAAGACACTCTATCGACTCATAAGTTTTGGGGTGGCACTTGCCCTGGCATTTGGAGTTTCCTCGCAGGCGCTGGCATCAGGCACTCAAGCTGCCATGCAGATCTCGAACGTCTATTACGTCAGCACGACTGGCAGCGATACCAACTCAGGATCAAGCACAGCGCCATTCAAGACCTTTGCCAAGGCTGTTTCTGTTCTTGCACCTGGCGCTACGCTGCAGGTCATGCCTGGAACATATACCGAAGCCTTGATCCTTTCTAAGTCTGGCACAGCAGCCGCTCCGATTACCGTGATCGGAAATGGAGCCATCCTGAACATGAAGGGTGTAAAGCAGACCGGGATGAGAATCACCGGCAGTTATATCAATGTTTCGAATTTCGAGGTAACCGGGGCTACAGATGCCGGGATCGGCATCCCCGGCAAATATGTAACTGTTAAAAATAACATCGTGCATGACAACGTCACCGGCAACGGCATCGGTACATGCGGTGCGGCCGGGTCATATTCAAGCGCACTCAAGGTTGGGGTGGGTGGTGAACGTATCAGCATCGAGGGCAATACCGTGTATAACAACTGCGGCGAAGGAATCGCCATCACACGCGGTGTACATGTTCTGGTGAGAAACAATACGGTCTACGATAACTTTGCGCCCAACATCTACGTTGACAATTCACCGTTTACGACCGTGGAAAACAATCTGGTCTATTGCACGGGTGCACGTCTGCGCCTGGATGGAAGAAGGCCCACCGCCATAGGCCTGGGAGAGGAAGAGTATGCGGGTTGGGGAGCCCAAATGCATGATGTTCTTATAACGGGCAATACGGTCAAGGGTTGTGGCAAGGGAATTGGTGCGTTCGACAGCGAGCTGGGCGGCACACTCACAAACATAACCATCACCAAAAATTACATACCCAGTGGAGATGGCAGAGCCATTTCGATAACCAGCGAGTTGAACAGGAACATGGTGATTTCATATAATAATCTGTTCAATCAAGTCTGGCTCCAGAACCCCGTGGGCATTACATTGATCGGAAACACCGTCATCGGCAGCACCGCGCCCACAGCAACAAAAATATCGTCCCCGACGAGCACAAAATCGGCTCCAACATCGACGCCGATCTCGGTCAAAACTGCAACCCCTGTTGCATCGAAGACTCCCGTTCCTGCAGCGACCTTTACCTCCACACCTGTGACGATCGCCTCCCAGGTGCCCACCAACGCCCCAGCAGCGACGCTGACATCGACACCACCGATCGTGTCGACACCGCTCCAGTCCGTTGTGGACCCGATCTTTGCGAGTAGCTTTGAGAGTGGCGGGTTTTCAGACTGGACTGGGAATGCAAATGGAAGTGGAGACCTGAGCGTCAGTACCGCTGCCGCACTGGTCGGGTCGAACGGCTTGCATGCGTTCATCAACGATGGCACCGTCATGTACGTGAACGATGACTCTCCGAATGCCGAGCCTCGTTACCGTGCCCGCTTCTACTTTGACCCGAATTCGCTCAGCATGGCAAGCGGAGATGCACATATCATTCTCCGAGGGTATGGCGGCACGTCCGCAGTGGTCCTGCGAGTAGAGTTCGGCTTCTCTGCAGGGGCATACCAGATCAGAGCGGCATTGGTAAACGATGGCTCAACCTGGACCAACACGAACTGGTTCACGATCGGTGACTCGCCTCACTCCATCGAGTTGGACTGGCGTGCCGCGACGGCCACAGGCGCCAATAATGGAGCTCTCACGCTGTGGATTGATGGCACGCAGCAGGCGGATCTGGTGGGTGTGGACAACGATACACAGCGGCTCGATCGTGTCCGCCTGGGAGCACTGGCTGATATCGATGCCGGTACGAGCGGGATGTACTACTTCGACGCCTTTGAATCCCGCCGGCAGTCTTACATTGGACCTTAAGAGTGATTAGCCCGAGTTCGTCCCGTGACGTTGGGATGAATGCCCTCTCCATGCAGTAAAGCCTTGGAAATCGAAAGCGCCTCTGAATATCTCAGAGGCGCTTTTACGTTACTCTGCTTGAGTGGACTTCCACGCTGGGAGCAGGGACTGGTGCGAAACACCTGTGGGGTAGTCCGCACTTTTCACGCCCGCACTCAAAAACCGTCCCCACCCGTCCTCGCCCAAATACGCCAATAAAAACATTTTCTAAAACTGGCGCATGTTTCGTCGTCCGATTTTGGAAGGTGCCCGCGAAGCAGGCGGAGGGCGTCTCAAATACCAAAACGGGTCTGCGGGTTGACGAACAGGTAGTACACTGCCAGCCCGCCACTGTAGATCAGGACTGCTGTATACACGACGAGCTTGAGGGTGCGATCAGGGTCCACGGTGTCGAGCAAGCCGATAAAAGGGACAATGAGTACAAGGTCGTAGGCCAGGAAACTGAGCAGCTGACCGAGGGCGTTGTGCCAGTTGGGTCGGAACATGCCATACAGGAAGTAGAAGGCATCGCCGAGGAAGATACAGCCAAAGATGACGGATGTCTCGGGCTTCAATGCCCAGGGGAAGATGGGTGCCTGCAGGATCAGCGCGCCGCCAGCGAGAAGGAGCGTGACGATAAATATCCAAAACGAGACCTTCACGGGCCCGGGCATGGGACGGGATTCTTTCAGCGGGATCTTCAAACTCCAGAAAAATGCGACCAGGCTGGCAACAGCCGACAGCGCTCCGAGTATCCCAAAGGGAATCAACTCCGCGCGGCCCTGGGATGCGAGCACGAAAAAGTGGATGCTGGTGGTGAGACCAATGACAAAAACATTCAGCGCACCTGCGGGCAGTGCGCCGAATTCCCCCGTCCAGCCGATCCACAATGCCGCAGCGCTGACCGCGGCGAGGATCGAGCCGATGAACAGGTAGGAATAGCGTCCATCCTCCCACGGCCAGATGGACGTGGCAAAGGGAAGCCGAAAGATGAAGCCGAATGCAAAGAGGAGAACAACCAGACCGCTGACTACAGTGATGCCGCGAATAAGTTTCATGTGTAGCTACCTCATAAAATAATTTTGAATACTAACCCCATGATGGTGGTTGCGTGTCGGGCGAGTAACACTCCTAAACGGCGCACACTAACATCACATCGGGACGCTTCGCGGTCCCTCGCTGAGAGCATGGAAGCGCTTTGCGCTGAGGCAGGGCTTCAGTCCGCACCGTTCATGGCCCGCGCTCAAAGCGAAAAAGCACATTGCCAAGTTCCTGCAATTCAGCCCTTATCCTTCTTTATCCCTTCATATTTCTCTACGACCTAAGAACATGGGAGGTTGGCATTACCTTTGCCACTCGGTTACTCACCTAAAGCAAACATCCCTGTCCTAGTGAAAAGGGATGTAATGAGCTACTCTTATTGCTGATATGTTCTACAACAATGATGGTTGTTTATTCTTACTTTTTGATTTCTCTCTTATATGTATATCTATTCCAGGTAAACGATTCTCTGGTTTAAAATTAAGGATTAGAACTTCCAAATTCTTTTTCCGAGTGTTATCTGTTTTGCTTACTTTCATTCCTGAAAACGATTGAATAGGAACAATATGATAAGCCTTACTGTTAAACAGCTCATGGATTTCAGGAATATCATATGATGAAATTATCCATTTTGCTTTTGATTGTTTCAGCGCATCATAAAGTTCATGATGCAAATCCCATTCTCTCATATTATGATTATAGTTAGTTTTGTTTTGTGGATATGGTGGATCAACGTAAAACACCGTCGTTGGGCTGTCATATCTTTTGTAACAATCTTGCCATGGCATATTCTCAATGATTACAGTGCTAAGTCTTTCATGAATTGGTTCAATTCGCTCCCTGAGGTGTTTAATTGCACCAAACAACCGATTTCCGTTGCCGCCATCGGTAATGCTTGTTTGAAAACGCGGATATCCTAATTCTCCACCCCATCCAGCCATGATTATGTAATAAAATCTATGGGCACGCTCTATATTCGTTAATTGTTTTGTGTCCAAGGAGGCTAATCTATTAAATTCCGAGCGAGATACTAATTCTAAATTGAAGGATTCAACTAATTTCTCAGGTTCGTATTTCGCTACTCGAAAAAAATTAATCAACTCTTCGTCAAGATCATTTAATACCTCTACTTCACTCTTGGGCTTCCCAAATAAAACCCAACCACCACCTGCAAATAAATCGACAAAACACGTGTGAGGTGAAATTAACGGGACAATATATTTCCGGAGACGAGATTTGCCTCCAACCCACTTAATCGGGCTGTTCAATGGTTTGTATTCAGCCTTGCTTTCGCTCACTATTGGTTCTCCTAGATCAAATGTCTCTATTAGAGACATTGTAGCTTGAGTTAATCAGGATGTCAAGTATGAAACAAAGCATATCACGATTTGGACAGAAGCTACATCTCCTTAGAACTCGAGATAGTCTTACTTTGCAGCAACTGGCTCATAAATTGGGTTTAAGTGCTCACGGCTATATTAGTGAACTTGAAAACGGTAAAAAGTTGCCTACAGTTGAATTCACTTTAAAAGTCGCAAGGTTATTCGATGTAACTACTGATGAACTTCTAAAAGACGAAATCGAATTAAATTGAGGTCCATATGCCATTAACGCTTTCATCAAAAGGTCCATCTGCAAGCGAATTGGAGCGTCTAAGATTAGCTCTTAGTGTTTTCCAAGATGGCAGTGGTTGGGAATCTATAAAGAAAACCAAAAAACAAGGCAGTGAAAGGATATATTATGCTGGATATCGGCAGTTTGAGAGAATTGTTGCTGATGTTTTTGGTGGAGTAGCACCTGAAAACAAAGGCGTTTTTGATGTTTTTGTTCCATTATCGGGGACGGATATGCATTTTGGCGTTTCATGTAAAATGCGCGGCGAGCTCAATAATGCTCTTAAAGATAACGGCACAGTTTATATTGAGATGTCAAATGCAGCAGGCAAATTTATGGATAAGGTAAAACAGGAAGTTGGCAAAAATTTCCAAAAATATCCCAACGATGTGGGACAAACTCTTTTATCCCTTATTTCAGGATGGCATAATAATGTTGCAAAAAACACTGGCTACAAAATTAACCTTGCTGAAAGTTCTTTTCTCGTCCTTTTATATACCAAGCAATTGACTTTTAGGCTTTATCAATATGAATTGCCTCTGCCAGAGGCTACTAACTTTACTTGGACATTTCCTCAGCCTAAGAGCAAGCTAACTAAAGATTCGCGACGCTTGGTGGGATATCACAAAGATAAAGTTGTATTTGAATGGTATTTATACTCTGGTGGACAACTAAAATATTAC